>CAJWXC010000006.1 GCA_913048215.1 uncultured Flavobacteriaceae bacterium
TTTGACACCTACGGAGATGGACTTACTGTTGGAGGAAATGGAGGTATCGAACTTAAAGATGCTAACGGTGTAGTGGTGTATCCATTTAATGGTGATTATGGTTCTGGATTTTCTGTAGAATTTAATTCAAATGGTGTACTTGGCGTTGGAGACAACGATTTTGCAACTGTAGAATTATATCCTAACCCTACAACTTCGGTATTAAATATTTCTAATGTAAAAAATGCAACTGTAGAAATTTATAATATTCTAGGACAAGTAATGACCATTAAAACAAATGTTAGTAACCTAGAAACAATTGATGTTTCTGGATATGCAGCAGGTCCTTACATGGCTAAAATATCTAATGCTGGGATAACAACTACAAAGAAATTTGTAGTGATAAAATAAGCACAGAATCAAAATGCAAAAAGCCCCAACAGTTTGTTGGGGCTTTTTTATGTATTTATTTTATAAAGGGCTATTTCCCTTTAAATTTTAGCGGCAAATGAACTACGCTTTTTGTGTCAAAAAATACTTCTTTATAATAGGAGGATAATAGATATATTTTAGCTTTTGGAAACAATGCTAACTCTTGAGTTAAGTCTCCACCCTTGAGATAAAGAATTCCATTTTTTAAATCATGGTTTGATTTTTTAGCAACTCTGTCTTTAACCCATCTTACAAAAGTTTCCATCTGGGCTACTGCTCTGCTTACAATAAAATCGTACTGTCCTGTGATTGTCTCTACTCTAGCATTTGTAACTTTTATATTTTTAAGCCCTAAGCCATCTGCTACCTGCTGCACCACTTTTATTTTTTTACCAATACTATCTACCAAGTGGAACTGAACCTCTGGAAACAAAATAGCCAATGGAATGCCTGGAAAGCCACCACCGGTTCCAACATCTAGCACAGAGCTGCCAGGTAAAAAAGGTTGTACTTTTGCAATAGCTAGTGAGTGTAGTACATGACGCAGGTATATTTCGTCAATATCTTTTCTAGACACAACATTGATTTTTAAATTCCAGTCTTTATAAAGAGTAGAAAGCAACTCAAATTGAGAAATTTGATGCGCTGTTACATTAGGGAAATAATGAAGTAGTTCTTCCATTGTCTTAATTAGGAGGCAAAAATAAACTTTCTTTTATAACTTTATGATTTTCGATAGACCTTTTAGGTTATAGATGTTTATTTTTGTTATAAATTAATATGTAAAATATGTTGACAAATAACCAATTAAAGTTTTCAAGACTTGACTCTGGAAAATTTTTCAAAACACTAAACAAGCGTGTAAACTCCTATTTTAAAGACAACAATATTCAAAGAACTGGAAACTGGAAACTACACTTAAAGACTGTTGTCATGTTCTGCATATATTTAGTCCCATATTTTTTATTTCTTACCATGGAGATCCCAACTTGGATTCAAGTATTACTAACAATCGTGATGGGAGTTGGTATGGCTGGAATAGGCATGAATGTGATGCATGACGCAAATCATGGCGCTTACTCCTCAAAAAAATGGATCAATAAAATACTAGGAAGTAGTATTTATATACTGGCTGGAAATGTATACAACTGGCAAGTTCAACATAATGTACTTCACCACACCTACACCAACATTCATGGTCATGATGAAGATTTAGAGGCCGGAAGAGTTCTTAGGTTCTCCAAACACTCCAAGTGGCATAAACTGCATAAATTCCAGCATTATTACAGTATTTTCTTGTACGGCTTATTAACTTTTAATTGGGCAATAACCTCAGATTTTTTACAAACAAAAAGATACTTAAAACGTAAACTCTCGTTTGGTAAATTCCCAAAACCATCTGCGCAATGGGGTACATTAATACTAACCAAAATAATTTATTTTTCTATTTGGCTGGTAATACCCATACTGTTTTTTGATATTGCTTGGTATAAAATCCTAATTGGATTTTTTATAATGCATTATGTAGCTGGAGTGATATTGAGTATTGTATTTCAACTAGCCCATGTAATTGAAGCAGCAGATATGCCGCTCCCTGAACCATCTGGAACTATGAAAAATACTTGGGCAATACATCAATTATTTACTACAGTGAATTTCTCTACCAAAAATAGAATTATGAACTGGTTTACAGGTGGGCTAAATCATCAAGTAGAACATCACATCTTTCCAAACATTAGTCATGTACATTATACTAAAATTTCAAAAATAGTAAGAGAAACGGCGCAGGAGTTTAACCTACCTTACAACGAATATAAAACTACTAGAAAAGCAATCATAGCTCATTTCAGGCATCTTAAACACATGGGGCAACAACCTGCCTTGCATGCATAATATCATGAATCAGAAACTTTCTACCAGAATAAACAACATGGCTACTTCTGCAACATTAGCCATGGCAGCAAAAGCAAGAGAATTAAGACAAGCAGGTGAAAGCATTATAGGGTTAAGCCTTGGAGAGCCAGACTTTACAGTGCCAGATTTCGTGAAAGATGCTGCCATTAAAGCTGTAGAAGATAATTACCATTCCTACACCCCTGTAGATGGGTATGCAGATCTCAAACAGGCCATTATAACCAAGTTTGAAAGAGATAATAGTTTAAGGTACACCGCATCTCAAATAGTAGTATCTACTGGGGCCAAGCAATCACTCTATAACCTTGCACAAGTATTACTAAATCCTGGAGATGAAGTTTTGTTACCAGCCCCGTACTGGGTAAGCTACAGTGATATTTCTAAGGTAGCTGGTGGTGTACCCGTGGAGATAAAAACATCCATAGACACAGATTTTAAAGTAACTGCCCAGGAGCTTGAAAAGGCTATTACTCCCAAAACAAAAATGATGATATACAGTAGCCCATGTAACCCAAGTGGCTCTGTGTATAGTAAACAAGAGCTTAGAGCCCTGGCAGATGTTTTGGTGAAACACCCAAATATTATTGTAATTAGTGACGAGATTTATGAGCATATAAATTTTACCCAACAGCATGCATCAATGGCCCAATTTCAAGACATGTATGACCGCACTGTGACCGTTAATGGCCTTTCAAAGGCGTTTTCTATGACAGGGTGGAGAATTGGTTATATTGGAGCACCTGAGTATATAGCAAGAGCTTGTAATAAAATGCAAGGTCAAGTTACAAGTGGCGCCAATTGTATTGGTCAAAAAGCTGCCGTTACTGCCCTTGAGCATTCTCCAGCTAAAATTAAATACATGATAGATGCATTTAAAGAAAGGCGCAGCTTGATTTTAGGTTTACTTGCAGATATAGATGGTTTTAAAATTAACGTGCCTCAGGGGGCCTTTTATGTATTCCCAGACATTTCTTATTACTTCGGAAAAATTCTCAAAGGGACCCTTATTAATAATGCAACAGATTTCTCCCTCTTTTTGTTGGAAAACGCAAAAGTGGCTACCGTAACGGGTGAGGCCTTCGGAGATCCAAATTGCATACGTATTTCTTATGCAGCATCTGATGAGGATATCACAAATGCTATGGGTCAAATAAAAGAGGCATTGCTTGAGTAATACTTTCATCCTTGAAACTAAAAAAAGCACTGATATCTCAGTGCTTTTTTTAATTAACAATAGGTAATCTTACTGTACTATCAAGCTTTTGTTTACAGTACCATTTGGTGTTGTAATACTCACTATATAACTTCCACTGGTTGTTATAGGATCTATAGTAAAGGTGTTTTGTGAAACTGTTTTTGTGTACACAGTACTACCTAAGATATTATAAACAACAACAGTAGCAAAGGGAGTATCCAACCCTAAGGTTATGTGAATATCAGATCCTGAGCTAGGGTTTGGATAGATAGTAAAATCTACACCTGTAGTCTCACCAACTGTTAATGAACATTCCATTACCTCAGCATTTGCAGCGGCAGGAATAGTATTTGAAAATGTTGAGAGGTTTGAAATTGGCCAGATATCATTAATAAGTAGAGTGTTATCTGCACCAATTAAACAATAGGTTGGATAGGCAGTAATGCCCAAATTAGTATCAACCGCTCCAGCACCACCCTCAGCACTAACTGCTGGTGCGTGGTTAAAATCTCCACCAAAAGCGTTTTCAAATGCAATTACTTCTGCATCGCTGTCTGTGCCATTGTTAATAGAAATCATAAATAAGTTTCCTTGATTACAGCCATAGGTGTCATGAAATTCGTTGAAAATGGGAGTGGTAGCTTGACAAGGTCCACAGGTGTCGAAGAAAAAGTCTAGGTAGACATATTTTCCTTGTGATGTTAAATCATAAAGATTCCATGTATTGCCATCTGTGTCTGTTACGGTAAAATCATCTACAACATCTCCAACATTGTAGTTTTGAACTTGAGCAGAAATAACTGAGGTAAAAAGCACTAAAAAAGCGCTGAGCATAATTTTTTTCATAGTTTTTTTTGCTAAGCTACCCATAATTAAATGTCTGTTTAAAAAAAATGAGGTTAAAGTGAGAAATTTAACACCAACATACACTCAAAAAAACGGTCTAAATAGGAGCTTAGAAATTTGATTTATTAGTAGTAACTTTGTTGTGTTAATAATTAAAACTAACAATAATATGGCAAAAATTCTACTATTAGGAGCCGGAGAATTAGGAAAAGAATTTGTAATTGCAGCCCAAAGATTGGGGCAATATGTAATTGCAGTAGACAGCTATAAAAATGCCCCTGCAATGCAAGTCTCTGATGAGTTTGAAGTCATAAATATGCTTGATGGAGCCGCTCTTGATGCGATAGTTTTAAAACATAAACCAGATTATATTGTTCCGGAGATAGAGGCCATTAGAACAGAGCGCCTATACACCTACCAAAAGCAAGGGTATAGTGTGGTTCCCTCTGCAAAAGCAACAAATTACACCATGAACAGGAAAGCCATCAGAGATTTGGCTGCAAAAGAGCTTTCACTTCAAACTGCTGCCTACACCTATGCTAGTTCTGCTCAAATGCTCAGAGATGCCGTTGCTCAAGTAGGTATGCCATGTGTAGTGAAACCTTTAATGTCTTCAAGCGGGAAAGGACAAAGCACAATTAAAACCCAGGAAGATATAGAAAAAGCTTGGTTGTATTCTCAAGCGGGTTCTAGAGGAGATGTAGCAGAAGTAATTGTGGAAGCCTTTATTGATTTTGATTATGAAATTACCTTACTTACAGTCACCCAAAATAATGGTCATACCCTATTTTGTCCACCAATAGGCCATAGACAGGAAAGAGGAGATTATCAAGAGAGTTGGCAACCTGCCTTGATGCAAGACCATCACTTAAAAACAGCCCAAGAAATGGCAGCTAAAGTTACTGCAGCTTTAACTGGAAGTGGCCTGTGGGGTGTAGAGTTTTTTATCTCCAATAAACATGGAGTGTATTTTTCTGAACTCTCTCCAAGACCTCATGATACAGGAATGGTAACCCTAGCAAACACACAAAACTTTAATGAGTTTGAGTTGCATTTAAGAGCTATTTTGGGGTTACCTATTACAGAAATAACCCTTGAGAGAAATGGTGCCAGCGCGGTACTTTTAGCAAGTAATGATTCAGAAAATCCATATTTTGAAAACCTAGATGTTTTGGCACTCAGCCCTAAAACAGACTTTAGACTTTTTGGAAAACCCACTTCAAGACCTTACAGAAGAATGGGGGTTGTAGTATGTTATGACACCATAGATAGTGATGTTACAGCAATTACCCAAAAGGCAAAAGAGTTGGCTCAAAAGGTAAAGGTCCTGCCTTAATTTTTTTCTTTTTTTAGTTCAGACAACGTTTTATAAAAATCTTCTTGCTGGGGTCTATCTTCAGGGATTTCTCTCAAAGGAGATACCTCTCTAAGAGTTTCAATGCAATCTTTAGGGAGGCTTTGGTATAATTTTGTGCCAGCTGTTTTCCAGGCAAGCATTTGTGAAGAAACCTCTTTAATAGCTTTAGCAGGATTTCCAACTATAAGTTGTCTTGGAGCAAATACACTTTCGGCTTTTACAAAAGCCATAGCACCTACAATACACTCATCGGCAATAACCGCACCATCCATTATCACGCTATTCATCCCTACCATAGTGTTACGGCCTAAATTAGCACCATGTATGATTGCTCCATGCCCCACATGAGCTCCTTGTTGTAGCACTATAGATTTACCAGGAAACATGTGCACGGTGCAGTTTTCTTGGACATTCACTCCATTTTCAAGTATAATTTCACCCCAATCTCCCCTGATGGCAGCTCCAGGACCTATGTAACAGTTTTCTCCAATAATAACATTTCCAGTAACTGCTGCTAATGGGTGTACAAAACTAGATGCATGCACAACAGGAATATGGCCTTTAAAAGAATAAATCATCTATATGTTTTTAAGGTCTTTTTGGTAAAATCACTAAGTACTAATCTTCCGGAGATAACAGCACGGTCTTTCAACAGGGTGTCCCAGTGCTCTGTCCCTGCCCACATTACTTTTTTCATTTCAGCCATAGCCTCAGGGTTATAGGTACATAAGTTTTCTGCAAATAATTGTACGGCAGTATCTAAGGCCTGGGTAGATTCATGCACACTAGCATACAGCCCTTTTTGCATCGCCCACTGAGCATCATAGAAGGAATTGGCATCTATGGCAATTTGTGACATTCCTGCAAGGCCTAATTTACGCGCTACCGCAGGGCCTACCACAAAAGGTCCAATACCAACATTTAATTCACTGAGTTTTATAGAGGCAAACTTACTGGCCATACAATAATCAGTGGCGCTTGCAAGACCTACTCCACCCCCTACGGTTTTACCTTGTATGCGGCCAATAATAAACTTAGGGCATTTACGCATAGCATTAATAACATTGGCAAAACCACTAAAGAAAATACGTCCCGTTTCTGCATCATTGATACTAACAAGTTCTTTAAAACTGGCTCCTGCACAAAAGGTTCTATCTCCACCACTTTTCAATATAAGTACTTTTACAGCGTCATTTTCTCCAGCTTGAGTGATGGTGTCTGCTAGTTTGGCGAGCAAATCTCCAGGCAAACTATTGTGCGCTGGGTGAAAAAACTCAATGGTTGATATGCCGTCTTTTATAGTATGATTTACGTATGGTGCTGTCATAATTTTAGTTCAAAAAAATGTTATAATACCTACTAATCTAGTAGGTTAAACTGCTCGAAATGATGATTTAAATGTTTGCGCTCCAATAAATACCATTGGTATTTGTTAAGGGACCCAAAAACAAGGTTTTTTAGTATCCCATCTGGATTTTGTGTAAAGAAATCTAAATACCGATCTCTTTGCTGTAAAAGCTTGGCTATGGCAGTATCTAAATCTGGATGAGCTAAGGGTTGTAGGCTGTCTTTTTCTAAATGTGGAAAACTAGAATTTTCTGGAAATTTTTCATAGTTATATAAACTATCTTGGGTTTTCTCCAAGTACTTTTCTGGTGTTTTAATATCAAAATCTTGCAGCTCACCAGCCGCTATTTTATAGGTGTATTCTAGGTGCTCCACCATGTGCTGGGGTGTCATTATTCCCCAGTTTGGTTTACTTTTTTGGGTGAGTTTAGCCAAACAAGATTCGATTTTAGGAGTGGTTAACTCAACAAATACCTCTTGTTTCTTTTCTACCATGGTCAAAATGGTTGCAATACAGACAAGTGGATCTTCCTTTTGGGCTGTTTTTGGCAGTAAAGCATTGGCCTTATCTATATTGGTGTCAAACACCTCAACATACCATTTTACAATACCACTTGGATGTTCTTTACCTCTAGAATCTCTATCTACTTTTTGTTTGCAAGTCAATCTAACATACAGTGTGTCGTTGTTATAGATAGGACGTAAGAAACGAATTTCCTCAAGCCCGTAGTTTGCAGCTACAGGGCCTTTATTTGGGTATACAAATAATCCTGCTGCCATAGAAATAATAAAATATCCATGTGCGGTTCTCTTTTCAAAAATACTGCCATCAAGACTGGTGATGTCTGTGTGAGCGTAGAAATGATCCCAGGTTATGTTTCCGAAGTTTACAATATCTGTGTCTGTGATTGTCCTGCTATGTGTTTTTAAAGACATCCCTGGCTGGATATCTTCCCAATGGTAGGTGAAGGGATGCGCTGGGGCCTCTATATAAGCTGCCTTAGGCTGATACATACCAGTTACCTTTGTAAGGCTTGTTGGGCTTCCTTGGATGGCACATCGCTGCAAGTAGTGCTTTATACCACGCATACCACCCATTTCTTCTCCACCACCTGCACGACCTGGGCCTCCATGAATTAGACTGGGCAGAGGAGAACCGTGACCCGTACTTTGGGCTGCGCTTTCACGATTTAGTATTAAAATACGCCCGTGATGGCTAGCGGCGCCCACAGCGTATTCTCTCGCTGTAGTATCATCATTGGTTATTATAGAGCTCACCAAAGAACCTTTTCCCATTTTAGCCAATGTAATGGCATCCTGTAGGGTATCGTAAGGCATCAAGGTGCTTACAGGCCCAAAAGCCTCAACAATATGTGCATTATGATGTTGTAAAGGAGTGTCTTCACGCATTAGTATTGGCTTTAAGAATGCTCCTTTTTTTGAATCTGCACCCAATACCTTAAATTCATTAAAATCTCCATAAACCATTTGAGCGGTCTGGGCTAATTTCGCAACTTGTTGTTTTACGGCATCTCTTTGGCTTGTACTAACCAAAGAACCCATACGTACCTCTTTTAATCTAGGATCACCAATGGTTACTTTATCTAGTTGTTTGGATAAAGCGGTTTGCACATCATCTATTACATCTTGCGGCACAATAATACGTCGAATAGCAGTACATTTCTGACCGCATTTTGTGGTCATTTCATTGCGTACTTCTTTTATAAAAAGGTCAAATTCTGGAGTGCCTGGAACTGCATCTGGCCCCAAAATAGCTGCATTAAGGCTATCTGCCTCCATGGTAAAGGGGACAGATTCTTTGGTTAATTGTGGATGGGCTTTAAGCTGTCTACCAATGTGTGCAGAACCCGTGAAGGTAACCACGTCTTGAGACCCCACGGTATCTAAGATATTCTTGGCGGTACCGCTTATTAGCTGCAAAGACCCTTCAGGAAGTATCCCTGAGGCAATAATTTCTCTTACCACAGCCTGGGTTAAATAAGCTGTTTGGGGAGCTGGCAGCACAACAGCTGGCATTCCTGCCATCCAATTTACAGCACATTTTTCTAGCATTCCCCAAACTGGAAAATTAAATGCGTTGATATGAACGGCAATCCCCTCTCGAGGCACCATAATGTGGTGTGCCATAAAGCGACCACCACGAGATAAATCTATAGGATCTCCCTCAACATGATAAGATTGGTTAGGAAATAACTTTCTAAGAGAAGCATTGGCAAATAAGTTTCCAAAACCTCCCTCTATATCAACCCAACTATCTCTTTTTGTAGCCCCTGTACGGTAGCTAATTTCATAGAAAGCTTGTTTTCTTTTGGTAAGATACATCGCCAGGCTCTTAAGCATGTTTCCTCGCTGCTGGAAGGTCATTTTACGTAACGTATCTCCCTTATCACGGCCGTACTGTAGTATAGAGGCAACATCTAATCCTCCTACGGTAGTACTAGTAAAATGCTCTCCGGTAATAGAATCAAAAACAGGAATTCCTTCTCCGCTACCAGATTGCCATTGGCCTTGTACATAATGTTGTGTTTTTTGTCCCATGATGCTTTTGTTGTGATTACTTCTTATATTTCAATCCATTAAATGGGACTGCTACCCCATTGATGATACATTTACATTCTCTATTATAGCAGCATAGCCCTGCCCAACTCCTATACACATTGTGATAAGAGCATATTTCTTTTTTGTTTGTTGTAACTCAAGGGCTGCACTGTAGGCAATTCTTGCTCCTGTGACGCCGAGTGGATGACCGATGGCAATAGCACCCCCATTAGGATTTATTCTCGGGTCATCGTCCTGCAAGCCCCATGCACGAATACATGCCAAAGCTTGAGATGCAAAAGCTTCATTAAGCTCAATTATATCCATATCTTGCATCGCAAGTCCTGCTTTTTCTAGGGCTTTATTTGAGGCCTTTACTGGACCAATACCCATAATTCTTGGTTCAACACCAACTACCGCAGAACTTACAATTCTGGCCATGGGTTTTAAATTGTATTTTTTCACAGCATCCTCAGAGGCAATAAGAGTTACAGCTGCACCATCGTTTAATCCTGACGAATTCCCAGCCGTGACACTTCCGCCCTCTTTTTTAAAAGCTGGCCGTAATTTTGCAAGTATTTCTTTTGAAGAATTTGGTTTTATAAATTCATCGTCTTTAAATACAATTGAATCTTTTTTTCTTTGTGGAATTTCTACTGGAACAATTTCTTTGGCCAACCTTCCACTTTGTTGAGCGGCCGCAGCTTTCATTTGGCTATTGTAGGCAAATGCATCTTGATCTTCTCGAGAAATAGCATATTTGGCTACTAGATTCTCTGCAGTAACCCCCATACCGTCAACACCATACAGTGATGCCATTTTTGGGTTTACAAAACGCCAGCCAAAGGTGGAATCATACATTTTACTGTCTCCTCCATAGGCGCTTGAGGACTTAGCCATTACATAAGGGCCTCTTGTCATGTTCTCAACACCCCCTGCAATAAACAAATCACCATCGCCAGCTTTAATGGCCCTATTAGCATGTATAATGGCAGACAAGCCACTGCTACATAATCTATTGACAGTTTCTCCAGGTACACTGAAGGGAAGGCCAGCCAATAGTAAGCTCATACGAGCCACATTGCGGTTGTCTTCTCCTGCTTGATTGGCGCAGCCCATAATCACATCGTCAAAGGCTTCTGAAGGGATTTGTGGGTTGTTGGATACCAAAGCTTTGATTACATGTGCTCCCAAATCATCGGTGCGAACCGAACTTAGTGTTCCTTTGTAATTTCCGATTGGCGTTCTCACACCATCAATAATATATGCTTGTTTCATAATTTTATTTTAAAAGCTAAAATAATAAACCCGTCAAAGGGTTTGTGTTTTTAAACTTCCCAATCCTTATTAGTTCTGTAAACAACTCCTTTAAAAAGTGCTACAAGTGTATCCCCTTTTTTTACCTCAACTACATTAAAACCAATGTTTGTTTTCTGTAGGTCTAAAGTCGCTTCAGCAGTAATATAATCTCCCTTATCAAGGGCTTCTATGTGGTTGATACTTGTCTCTATAGACACTGCATATTTGCCATGTGTGTTTGCAGTAAAACCAAAAGCAGTATCTGCCAATGAATAACTAATACCCCCGTGAGCCTTATCCATGCTATTGAGCATTTCTTCACGTATGGTCATGCCTACTTTTACGCGGCCTACCTCACAGCTAATAATCTCTATACCTAGCCAACTACTGTAGGGGTCTTGAGAAAGCATTTTATAAGGTATTTTGGCTCCTTCCATTAAAAAAAAGTTTGATTTTTTGCATTCATTCGTCTGAGTAATGGAGAACAACGATATCTGTCTTCATGGTATTCATCATACAACCTGTCAAGGGCATCAACACACCAATCTATTGATTTTTCATCTGCCCAAGCTAAGAGTCCTTTTGGGTAATTAACTCCTTTGGTCATGGCAGCATCTATGTCTTTGGCACTTGCTATGTTTAAAAATAATGCGTCAGCTGCTTCATTTATTAACATCACTAAAATTCTATCTAATATAGTGTTTAAAAGTGTTGGATTATCTTCTGGCACTGGCTTAATAGCTCCTGGAGCGTAATCGTAAAATCCTTTCCCAGATTTTCTACCCAGATATCCTGCTTCTGCAAAACGTTTTTGAGTAAATGACGGCTTATACCTTGGGTCATTATAAAAGGCCTCAAATACCGTGTGTGTTACGGTGTAATTTACATCATTGCCTATAAAATCCATGAGTTCAAAGGGACCCATTTTAAAACCTCCCACACTTTTTAGGGCATGATCAATGGTCGCAAAATCTGCCAAACCTTCTTCATACATTTTAAGCGCCTCTCCATAAAATGGTCTGGCTACTCTATTTACAATAAAACCAGGGGTATCCTTAGCTACAGCAACTACTTTTTTCCAATTTTCTATGGTTATCTGGGAGGTAGCAAGCACTTGATCACTAGTTTGTACGGCAGGAATTACCTCCACTAGTTTCATAAGGGGGGCAGGATTAAAAAAATGAATCCCTATGCATCTCTCTGGATTTTTTAAAGAAGAGGCTATTGATGCTATAGACAAAGAAGAGGTGTTGGATGCTATGATACAAGTATCACTCACGTAGCTCTCTAACTCTTGAAACACCTTCTTTTTAACCTCTAAATTTTCAACAATGGCCTCAATGGTTAAATCACTATTGGCCAATTGTTTTAATGTATTGACATACCGTATGTTGTTTTGGATAGCCTCTTTCTCTTGAGGGGTAATGCGCCTTTTTTCAACCAGGCGGTTTGTGATTTTTTCCAAAGTAGCTTTTGCCGTATCAAGCGCCCCTTGATGAACATCAAAAAGTGTAACCATGCAGCCTGCAGTCGCTGCTACTTGAGCAATACCAGAACCCATGGTTCCGCCACCAATAATACCAACATTTTTAATCATCTAGTTTCCTTTAAAGTTTGGTTTCCTTTTCTCTACAAAAGCAGTGACTCCCTCTTTATAATCATTACTGTTTGCAGCTTGTATTTGCAAGTTGCTCTCCAGGGCTAATTGCTGCTCTAAGGTATTATTAAAAGATGCATTTAACAATTGTTTTGTGAGCCCTAATGCTTTGGTTGGCATTTGAGCCATATCATGAGCTAGAGAGAATACCTGCTGCTGAAACGTTTCTGGGTCAAACACTTTATATACCATGCCTAACTCTTGGGCTTGTACTGCTCCTACTTTATCCCCCAATAGCATTAGCGCAGATGCTTTTTGAAAGCCTATGAGTCTTGGTAAAAAAAAGCTCCCTGCACTATCTGGCACCAAACCTATTTTACTAAAGGCTTGAATAAAACTCGCCTTTTCACTTGCCACAACTATATCACAGGCTAGGGCTATATTTGCGCCAGCGCCAGCTGCTACTCCGTTAACTGCAGCAATAATTGGTTTGTTGATGGCTCTAATTCTTTCAATGATAGGATTGTAATGTTCTTCCAATATTTTTTTAAATCCTGGATGTAATTCTGGGGTTGTCACTTCTTTCAAATCCTGGCCAGCGCAAAAAGCTTTTCCCTCTCCAGTAAGCACTATGGCACGTATGCTTAGATCTGCAGCACAGGCATCTAACTGGCTTTGTAAAAGCAGGGCCATCTCACGATTAAAACTATTAAACACCTTTGGGCGGTTAAATGTTAAGGTTGCTACGCCATCTTTTATGCTCGTTGTTATACTTTTCATAGCTTTCTATAGGTAAGGATATGCTCCTTGGATCCCACAGGGGGAATTAATTTATCATTTCAAACATTTAAAGTAGTCAAAAGGCTCCAGACATGCTTCGCATTTAAATAATGCTTTACAAGCAGTAGATCCAAATTGGCTTACTAAGTGTGTATTTGTACTTTTACATTGAGGGCAAATTACTTTTTTTTTACCTGCCAACAACACATCTTTATCTGCACTTTCAGATAAAGGTCTAGCAATACCGTAAGCCTCCATTTTTTGTAGACCAGATTCACTAATCCAGTCTGTACTCCATGCTGGCGCCAAAACCAGCTCTACGGTCACTTTTTTACCAAGTGGGGCAAAGGCTAATTTTAAATCATCACCAATAACATCCATTGCTGGGCACCCAGAATAAGTGGGCGTGAGTTTGACATGCACAGTCCCGTCTATATCTATAGCTTCTCTTATAACCCCCAAATCCAAAACAGTTAATACCGGGATTTCTGGATCACTTACCTGTTCCAAAATTGGAAGAAGATGTGTGTCTATATTGATATTGGTTTGTATCATTTTTCTTTACCACTCCATATTGGGATAGGTGCGTTGCATGTATTGCAAATCTGCCAACAAATACCCCATATGCTCACTGTGTACTCCATTTTTACCTCCCCGAGAAAAATATGTGCTCTGAGGAACCTCAAGAGTTGCCTGTGTTAATAGTGTTTTTACCTGCTTGTAATAAGATTCTTTTAATTTTGAAACATCTACCCCAATACCCTCTTGGGCCATTGCCGTATCTGCGTCTGTCATGTCAAAAAGCTCCTGAGTGTAGGGCCATAAATCATCAATAGCCTCTTGCATTTTGGCGGTACTCTCTGGGGTTCCATCCCCCAAGCGTTTTATCCAATCTCCAGAAAATCGTTTGTGATAACTCACCTCTTTAATCCCTTTTTTTGCAATTGCAGCTAAGGTTTGATCTTTGCTAAATTGTAATTCTTGTAGCAGTAGCAAATGAAATACATCAAAAAGATATTGACGCCCCATAACATACCCAAAATGGGTGTTAGGCTGTTCTACCAGCAATACATTTTTATAGCCTCTCTCAAGACGTAAAAATGCAATATCATCTTCCGTTTTGTTTTCTCCTGAAATTTTAGCAGCATATTGATAATAACTTCTGGTTTGGCCAATAAGATCCAAAGAAATATTTGTTCCTGCAATATCTGTCTCTAAACTAGGACCATGACCGCACAACTCACCTAGACGTTGTCCAAGAATGAGGCTGTTATCTGCAATGCCTAGAATGTAATTGTATAAATGTTCACTTTTCATATTACATGTGCTTTATCTCATCAGGCAACTTATAAAATGTTGGATGACGGTATACTTTGTCTTGTGCTGGCTCGAAGAGTTCTCCATTATTTTCTGGGTTACTTGCCGTAATGTCACTACTTTTAACTACCCAAATACTCACACCTTCGTTGCGTCTTGTATAGACATCTCTAGCGTTTTCAAGAGCCATATCCTCATCTGCAGCATGCAAACTACCAAAATGACGATGTTCTAATCCGTTTTTACTTCTAACGAAGATTTCCCATAAGGGCCAATTGTTATCCATGCCTATTATATTAAATACTAGATTGCTATTTTAACTTTTAATTCTTCTTTTTTAGCAGCATGAGCCATGGCAGCATCTCTTACCCAAGCTCCGTTATCCCAGGCTGCAACTCTTGCACTTATACGTTGTTTGTTACAAGGGCCGTGGCCTTTTACTACCTGCCAAAACTCATCCCAGTTTATAGCACCAAAATCATAGCTTCCTGTTTGTTTATTAAACTTTAAATCTGGGTCTGGAATTGTTAAACCTAGTATATCTGCTTGCGGTACTGTTTGATCAATAAACTGTTGGCGCAAATCATCATTAGACTTTCGTTTTAATTTCCACTTCATGGACTGCTCTGTGTGTACACTCTCTGCATCTGTTGGGCCTAACATCATTAAACTTGGCCACCACCATCTATTAAGGGCGTCTTGTGCCATGTCTTTTTGCTCCTTGGAGCCGTTACAAAGCTTGAGCATAATCTCAAACCCTTGCCTTTGATGAAAACTCTCTTCTTTACAAACTCGCACCATGGCTCTTGCATAAGGACCAAAAGAGGTATTACACAAAGGCACTTGATTTATAATGGCTGCGCCATCTACGAGCCAACCTATAGCGCCCATGTCTGCCCAGGTTAATGTAGGGTAATTAAATATTGAAGAGTATTTTGCCTTACCGCTATGCAGCTGCTGGTATAATTCTTCCCGAGAGATTCCCAAGGTTTCACAAGCAGAATACAGATAAAGGCCATGTCCTGCCTCATCTTGTACTTTTGCAAGTAGTGCTGCCTTTCTTCTTAACGAAGGGGCTCTACTAATCCAGTTTCCCTCTGGTAGCATCCCTACAATTTCTGAATGTGCATGCTGAGAGATTTGACGAATGTGTGTCTTTCTATATTTCTCTGGCATCCAATCTTTGGCCTCAATTTTCTCATCACGTGCAATACGGGCTTCAAAAATTTCTTCTAAGTTTTTTATTTGTTCGTTGCTCATAGTTTTTAAGATTTATACATCAAAATCAACTTTTACTTTATCTGTGGTTGGCACTGCTTGACAACTCAAAACAAGGTTTTGTGACACTTCTTTATCATTGAGTGCATAATTTATTTTCATCTCTAAGGTACCGTCTAACACCTCGCATTTACAAGTAGAGCAAACTCCGCCTTTACAAGCATATGGTAGGTCTGCACCAGCATCAAGGGCTGCATCCAAAATGTTATCAAACTGGTCTGTCATGGTAAAGTGAAACTCCTTACCACCATCAACAATAGTTACCTCAACACCAGAAATACTTTGCTTTTGTAATCTTGAGGCACGTTTTTTATCCTGCTTGCTTAATCCAGATACAAATAACTCATAGTGGATATTCTCTTGTGGCATTCCTGCTGTTATTAATGCTTTTTGAACCAAAAATATCATTTCCTCTGGGCCGCACACAAATGCTTCATCTAATGCGGGAACATGTACTAATTTCTGGAAAATTTCTTTTAGTTTTTCATCGGTAAAGCGCCCATTAAACAGCGCTGCATCTCTATGCTCTTTGGTTAAGAAATAAAAAATCTCTAACCTTCCAAAATACTGATTTCTAAGCTGTTCTATTTGTTCCTTAAAGATAATAGATTTTACAGTACGATTCAAATAGAATAATTTAAACCTAGCCTTTGGCTCTTTTGCTAAATGTGTTTTTATCATGGATAACACCGGTGTGATGCCACTTCCAGCCACAAAGGCAATGTATGTTTTTTCTTGGGTTGAGATAGGAACACCAAACTTACCGCTTGGAGGCATCACCTGCAGGGTATCTCCTGTTTGCAGGACATCATTAACATAGCTGGAAAATACTCCCCCTGGAATTTTTTTTACAGCTACCTGCCACTGCTTATCTACCATACTAGAGCAAAGACTATAAGAGCGTCTTGTATCTTGGCCATCAATGATTGCCTTTAGGGTAAGATGTTGGCCTTGGGTGTAATCAAACACTTGAGATAAATCTTCGGGCATGTCAAAGGTAATAACAGAGCAATCTGGTGTTTGCTTTGAAATATCCTTGATTTTTAAGCTATGAAAAGTTGCCATATCATTATATTATTTTACAAAACTAACGATTGTTAGTTACACTAGCAAATATCTTAAATTAATTAAACAATACCAGCTATAAGAACCGACACCAGTTCCTTTTTTAAAACGTTTACCTCCAACTTACCCCGTTTTTCGTTCCACAGGTATAAGGTTCTTAAAGAAGATAAAATAGAGAACAACATTACCTCAGGATGTTGATCTTTAAATTGATTTGCAATGATCCCTTGCTTTATAACACCTCTAAAACAATCCTCATAGCGATCTCTCATGGAGATAAAATCTAACAAATCTTGGCCATCTAGATGCATCCAATCGTTATTTAAAGCGGCTATGGCATCTGCATGATGTAGGGTTATATCTATATGAACTTCAATGAGTTTTGTAAGGCGTTGTAAGGGGGTGCCTTCTTGAGAGGTGATGGTTTGTGTGCTATTTGTAAACTCTCTAGCAACATGGAGTACCAAGGAAGATAGGATTTCCTGTTTGCTTTTAATGTGGTTGTATAAACTTGCCGCCTTAATATCCATTTGCTGGGCAATGTCTCTCATAGAAACGGCACTGTATCCTTTTTCTTTAAATAGTTTTGCTGCCACAATAACTATTTCTTCTTTGCGGGTTAGTTTCATTGTAGTAAATATAACAAAACAATTCTGGCCCACAGTAACTGCCCCTAAAACCTTGTATAATTAAGAGTATTTGTGGGATGGAAAGACATAAAAAAAACCCTACAAGTGTAGGGCTTTTTTTAATATAAAATTTGGTATTAATAGTTCCAAAGATCTATTTCAATATTTCTAATTTGGTCTTTTATTCTGTCAGACTCCAAAAGTTGCATAAAGGCATTTTCACTTATATACTCTTTAACCTCTCTATCTCCTTGAACATTCTCTTCTTTGTAAATAAGACTATTAAATCTTCTTGAGTTTAATAAATGATCAAAAGAAATAGGTCTTGAGGTGTTTTTTCTATTAAAAGCCTTAGCCTGGTGTAATACCTCTCTTGCTGCTGGAAAATACACCCAAAATAGTTCAACTAAATTATCTCCACCACCATCATCTGCAAAAGCTTTTGAACGGGCCTCTGGAGCTACAGGGCAAATTCCTAAAACTCGATATCTAAGTTCGCCAAGGCGAGAGTCTAAATACCATAAGCCGCGTATTCTCCACTGTTCGATATCTGCAGCATCAAGAGTAAATTCTCTGATATACTCATCATCTACTATACCTTCTGCATTGAATTGGTCAATACCATAATCTGTAGTATCTCTGTAGACTAAAGATGCATCTAAATCTTTTAGGGTTCTTTTTTGAGTGAAATAAGAGTCTGAGTATACATCTTGTATAGTACCATTTTTCATGTTGGTGACAAGAACATCATACAAAGGACGTCTATCTGAGCCAATATTATTGGTATCTATAGGATAATACAAGGGGAAATTTACACGCTCATCAAGATCAATAATTTCCCAAGTGGCTTTTGACCAAAGCAAATCACGCTCATCTATATAGCCATATGGCAATGGCTCATCATTATCGTAGGCGAGTTGATCTAAGGTTTTTACTCCAATATCCTCTGGTGTTGTAGAGTTTAATATATTTAATTGTGCATTTGCACTAGATATACCTAGAACAACAACAAAAGCAGCTAAAACTATGTTCCTAAATTTCATTTGTTCTCTTATTAAAAAAGTAATCGTAATAATCACCCTTGACATTAAAAATAACGCATGTAAAGCGTGATTATTATATTTCTTAGTTTGTTAACTCAATACAAATTGGAGAAATCTTCTTCAATTTGTACCCGCTGTTTCCAGCAATATTTGCAGTGATGTCAAAAATTTGTAACGTCTCACCACGTTTTGCTCTCTTTAAAGCATTAGAGGCTTGAGTATTTAATTTTCTACCATTTACTTTGATAGTTGGTTGCCCACTAACTTTAAAACTAAATCCAGTTACATTCAACTTCAAATCAAAATCAAAATCTTGTAGTGCTGCACCTATACTTGATTTTACAAGTCCTTGGCGTTGCATTCTAACACAACCACCGTCTCCATCTTCACCACGAATAGTACCCGTTGGACGTGGAATATCTTTAATACGGAAAGTTGCGCTATCTCTTACAGGATCACCATCAGGAAGAGTACCAGATACATTAATAGTTACTTCTCTACCCGTTCCAGGGTTCATCATATATGAACTTCCTTTCACTTTACTTAACCCTGAAGCATTAGCTCTAATCTTGTTATCTTGAATACCCGCAAATGTAATAGTCATTGGGTTAGACACCCCACGATACACCACATTCATCTTATCTGCAGCAATAGTAGCGTTGTTTGGCTTATTGATGGTTGTAAATTTTTTATCCACAAGTACCTCCACCTCATTACCGTCTTGCAGGTAAACAAGTTTTCCGGTAATTGTATGATCACCAACCGAGCCAGTTCCTACTTTAAGAACTACTCTACCGCCATCATACTCATACTGTGTGTCTTTGATATCTTTACCGTCTACTTTTAGTTCAACTCTTGCAGGTTTTGTAGAAGCATCTACACGTCCCAAAGATAACATCCCATCAAAAGTAGAACCTGTGTAATAAGCTCCTTTTGAGGTGGTCATCACCGTCTCGTAGTTATCCATCTTAGCAAGAGCCTTTAGATTTCCAGAGAGTAAGGTTGATAACAACTCATTTTCTAAAGTGTTTATGTCGTTTTGGATTTGCGTCATTTTAGTTAATGAAGAAACTAAAGGAAAAGTTATGTAGTTTTTCACTAAATAATTTACTTCTATTCCATCACGATTTGGAATATCAGCAGTACTAAAATCACTATTTATTTGGGCTGTCAGCGTTGGGTTGGAATCTCCCAGTAGTGCTAACATACCATTTCTATAGGTATCCATTTGAGTTAAAAACTCTTGTCCTGCCTCTGTTATCTTACCACCTTCATAGTAAAGTGCATCTAGAAAAGCAGACTGATCCATAGTTTCATAGTCTGTCTTATCTTCAAATTCAGATAATAACAATTCTTTTTGACGTGCTAAGTAATCGTTGTAGGCTTTTGTTAAGTCATTTGCAGCTTGTGCTGTTTCTGATGCTGCTTTAAACTCGTCATTTTCTCCAGCCTTGTCTTTTAATACTTGCAAAGCAGCGCTGTTTTTAGAAACATAGCTAATATTAGCTCGATCTAGTTTTTCATTTATTGAACCAAATGCAGACAATACTTCTTTGGTCATGTTTAATGCCAACATCGCGATGAAAACCAAGTACATTAGGTTAATCATCTTCTGTCTAGGGGTTTGTTTTCCTCCTGCCATAATTTTATTTTAAATATTTTTATTTAGTGAAATTATGATTAGCTTCTGCTCATTGCTGATAACATACCACCGTATACTCCGTTTAATGAAGAAAGACTTGTTGTTAAATGCTCCATTTGTGCTTTTAATTGCTCTGCATTCTCTGCAACACGCTCGTTAACTTCTGCTTGGCGAGATGTAGACTCTACCTGTACTTTGTAAAGGCTATTTAATGATTCCATCTGTGCCGCAGCCATTGCCATTTCTTCACTGTATTTTTTTGTTGCATTCATACCATCTGCAGTTGGAGCCATTCCTTTTGCAGCAGCCTCAAAAGAAGAAATACTTGTAGAGAGACTCGTGATTAACTCACCATCAATACGAGCATCTTTTAACATTTGGTCTAATTTTTTAGACAAAAGACCTTCTGGAGATTCTACTTTACCGCCAGAGGCAGCACCTCCAGCTAATTCTGGATATACTAAAGACCAGTCTAGATCATCATCAATTGGCTCAAAAGCAGAGATAGCGAAAATAAGCGCTTCAACTATCAAACCAATTCCTAACATTAAATTTCCGGTTAAAGGTCCATATTCTAAATGCAAAATTTTAAATAATGCACCAATAATTACAATCGATGCACCAAGGCCATAGGCCATATTAAATATTTTTTTTGTAGACTTTGACTGTGCCATAATAATTTTTTTTTAGTTTAAGTTTAGTTAAGTTTTTGAGTGTAAGTTTTTAACGTTTTATCTCGCGTCACCGAAGTTTTGATTTAAAGTGATATCTGTTCCCATGTAATCTTGTACGGTTCTAAAACCAATGTAGCTTCTTGCAGAATCTGCATATTCATAGTTTCTTGAACTTACTTCTAAAAAGTAAGCAACATCTTTCCATGAGCCGCCGCGGGTTACTTTACGCATGTTGGTTGGATCATTTACAAGAGGATTCATTGTTGAGTTATAATCATAAGAGGCAGCCTCATAAGAGCTATCTACCCACTCAGCTACATTTCCTGCCATGTTAAACAAGTTGTAATCGTTAGGCTCATATGAATTGGCCTCTACTGTATAAAGCGCTTGATCTGCCGCATAATCTCCCCGCAGGGGTTTGAAATTTGCCAAGAAACAACCTCTATCATTTTTGGTGTAAGGTCCTCCCCAAGGAAAATCTCCTCCTTGGATTCCTCCACGAGCAGCATACTCCCACTCTGCTTCACTAGGAAGGCGGAATGAATTTACGAATTCACGATCTCTTTTTTTCTGGTTTGCGTTTTTGTACAGAGTTCTCCATGCCGCAAATGCTTTGGCTTGTTTCCAGGTTACACCAACAACAGGATATTCTCCATAGGCCTCATGCCAGAAATAATCATTATGCATAGGCTCGTTGTAGGAGTAATTGAAATCTCTAATCCAAACAGTAGTGTCTGGATATATGTTAAGACTTTCTTTTTTGATAAAATCTTTTCTTTTACTTGTCTTGTCTTGTGCAGCGGCACCAATATCCATGTAAGAATATTGGAAATTAAGTTTAGATACATCTAAGGTGCGCTGCCCATTGTAAGACTCTTCCATAGGCAGGTACATACTATCCATCACCTCTACGTAATACTCATCAGGATACTCAGCGGTGTCCCAGATTAAATCTATGTTGTTATTGATTTTTCTACCTTCGTAAAAATCCTCTCCCATGCCATAGTAATTATCTTCCATGTATTGGTCATAGGGTGTTTTTTCTTCATCTTCGTTGTCAAGAAAAGCAAAATCTCCAATACCCGCTTCACCATCTCCAGGAGTTTCTCCTAATTCATCTGCTAGAATAGCTAACCTTAAACGTACTGTTGAGTCTCTAACCCACTCTACAAATTGACGGTATTCTGAATTGGTAATCTCAGTTTCGTCCATATAAAAGGAGCGAACAGTAACCGTTTTTGTAGGGGCGTCATTCACAGACACAAAATCGTCTCCAGATTTACCCATAACAAAGGCACCACCTGGGATAAGAGTCATTCCATAGGGCTTCTCTGGAAGCCATTTTTTACCTTTTACTCCAACTAGTTCTCCTCTGTCTCCGGAGTTACAACTGTACATTAAGGCAACAAGTGCAGCCAATGCAATAAACTTTTTCATAGGTACTGGGTTAAATTCTAGTTTCAAGTGTGTAAACCTATCGATATATTTTAAAAAAAACAACAATTTTCCTAAAAAACACTTGACACTAAATAATTCAATTTTAATTGATCAAACTTCATTCTTTCGGCGGGCTTTAAGCCACCTTTCAGGTATTTCCTGATTTGTTGCACCCAAATATTCGCCATAGGTGCATGGTAATAACGTTGATGATTTCAATTTATTATTAATATTTGAAATAAAAGGCAATTCAATCCACCATCTTCCGGTCTTGTTACTTTTTTTAAATATTAAAATATCGTCATCTATTGGCACTTTATATGTTGTGTAGCTTTTTTGATCTTTAAAATCATCATCAGAAACCCTAAAATTGACACCCTCAATAAAATACCAAAGTACTTGAGCCAATAACATAGCTCCAGATTTAGAGTTGGTGAAGTCTGAAATTTCAAATAACGAAAAAGAACTTACCCTACCACTTATTCCTGCATATCTGGAAATAGCACAAATCTCTCTACCGTCAAACCCATTTGGATTCTCGTGACTGTAGATGCCAAGTTCTGAGCTTTTTATAGCAGAGACATCAAGAGTCACCAAATCTGCATTTCTAAAGATAGGCTCCACGTCTTTAATATCTGCGGTAACAACCCCTAATCTGTGGGCATCAAAATAGAGCGCCTCCATAAGTGCTATTTCTTGTGGAGGATTAAAAAATGATTGATAACCAACCACACTGTAATTAAATAGGTTGTAGGGTTTGTCTACAATAATTTTTCCAACATATGATTTGTTGTTAATGGCCGCCTCTGCATCTCCTAAATCAAAGCGGGTATCAACATTCACCATATTAATCATCGATACAATAGAATCGTAGGCGCGGTACTGCCCGTACAATACATCTTGACTACCTCCAAGTATAATTGGAATTATATTTTTTTTAAGTAATGCGGCTGTAACGGTAGTAACTGCAAAATAAGAATCATCTACACTGGCTCCTTTTTCTATATCTCCAAGATCTGCCATGGTATGTTTCCAGTTTCCAGGAAACAGCCCGTAAAGAGCCATTCTAATAGCATCCAAATGTATGTCAATACCCATGTAATTGACATCTCGCCTGTTTTCTTTACAACCAAAAATCGCAAACTTAACATTTGTTAAATCTGGCAACTCGCCCTGCCTGGAGTGTATTGCTAAACTCTTCCCGATAGTGCCTGCAGGGAGTACCTCACTGTGCGCAACAATAGACTTTGAGACTGGGGTAAGAAATTCTATCAAAAGATGAAATTATTATCGTATTTGGTTATTTTTTCTTTGCAGTTGCCTTCTTTTTTGCTGGGGCTTTTTTCTTTGCAGTTGCTTTTTTCTTCTTTTTCTTGGGAGCATTTTTCTCCAAGATAGCCTGGGCATCTTCTAGGGTCATTTTCTCGGCTTTTGTTGTTTTTGGCAACTCAATTTTGGTTTTACCTTTTAAAAGATGAAAGCGTCCCCACCTTGCTTTTTCTAAACGAATCCCCTCTTGTTCCCAATTGTGGATAAGCTTGTCAATCTCTTTTTGTTTTTTAGTTTCTATCAATTCAATAATATCTGCATCGCTTAAAGAATCAAAGTCATACTTTTTATTGACATTAATAAACATATTGTTCCATTTAATAAAAGGACCAAAGCGACCTGTTCCTTTTTGTACAGGGAGGTCTTCATACATATATATAGGAGCATCTGCTTTTTTCTTTTCTTCTATAAGAGTAGTTGCATAGGCCATATCTACATCTAGAGGGTCCATACCCTTTGGCAATGAAACAAACATTTTTCCAAACCTTACATAGGGTCCAAAACGACCGTTATTGACATCTACCTGCTCACCTTCATAGACACCTAAGTCTTTTGGGAGCTTAAATAAATCCATTACCTGGTCAAAGGTTACCAAATGTAATTGCTGGTCTGGACGCAAGCTTGCAAATTTTTTCTCCTCATCGTCTGGAGCGCCAATTTGTGCCATTGGTCCAAATTTTCCTAGACGCACCAAAACCGTTCTGCCGCTTTCTGGATCTTTCCCTAAAATACGCTCACCGCTTTCTCTTTCTGCATTTTCTTTTACATCCTCAACAGTGGGGTGAAATTTTCCGTAAAATTCTTTGAGCATTTGCTTCCAATTCTCTTTACCATCTGCAATGTCATCAAAATCTTGCTCAACTTTGGCTGTAAAATTAAAATCTAATACAGAGGAGAAGTGCTCCACTAGAAAGTCATTCACAATCATTCCTATATCTGTTGGTACTAGTTTTCCTTTATCACTTCCAATGGTTTCTAGAAGGGTACTGTCTTTTAATACCTGTTTTGCTAATGTGAGCTGTAGATACTTTCTTTCTACCCCATCTATGGTTCCTTTTTCAACATATTTTCTACTAATTATTGTTGAAATTGTTGGTGCATAAGTAGAAGGTCTTCCAATACCCAACTCCTCTAATTGTTTTACTAAAGAAGCTTCTGTAAAACGGTATGGAGGTCTTGTAAAACGCTCTGTGGCAGTGATATAATTAGCCTCCAAAACATCTGATTTTGCAAGTTTTGGGAGCATCCCCTCTTGTTCCTGCTCATCGTTATCTACTCCTTCAAGGTATACTTTCAAAAACCCGTCAAATTTAATCATCTGACCGTTTGCAGTAAACTGCTCTTTCACCCCTTGAGATGAAGTAACAGCAATTTTAACATTGGTGCGCTCTAATTGTGCATCACTCATCTGGGAGGCCAAAGTACGTTTCCAAATTAAATCATACAATCTTGATTGATCATAATCTCCCTCAATACTATGACGAGACATATTTGTAGGTCTTATTGCCTCATGCGCTTCTTGTGCTCCCTTAGACTTGCCTTTGTATTTTCTTGGGTGGCTGTAAGCCTCTCCAAAACTTTTTGTAATTTCTTTTGCCGCAGCCTGCTGCGCATCGTTTGATAGATTCACACTATCTGTTCTCATATATGTAATTAAACCCGCCTCATACAATCTTTGTGCGATTGTCATTGTTTTTCCAACAGAGAAATACAACTTTCTTGCAGCTTCTTGTTGCATGGTAGATGTTGTAAAAGGAGCTGCAGGTGATTTTTTCGCAGGTTTTTTAGTTAAATCTGCTACACTGTAACTGGCATCGATATTTTTTTCTAAAAACAATCTAGCTGCTGCTTGTGTTTGAAAATTCTTTGGCAACTTGGCCTTAAATTTATTTCCTTGAGCAGTTACAAACTCAGCATCTATCCTATAGCTTGCTACTGGGCTAAACGCTTCTATTTCACGCTCCCGCTCCACAATAAGACGCACTGCAACACTTTGTACACGCCCGGCAGAAAGCCCCCCTTTTACCTTACGCCATAAAACAGGAGAAAGCTCGTAACCAACGAGTCTATCTAAAATTCTTCTCGCCTGTTGGGCATTCACCAGGTTATAATCTATTTGTCTTGGGTTTTCTATTGCCTTTAAAATTGCTGTTTTAGTAATTTCGTGAAAAACAATACGTTTGGTATTTTCTTCTTTTAGGTCTAACTCCTCGGCAAGATGCCATGCAATAGCTTCTCCCTCACGATCCTCATCACTAGCAAGCCACACCATCTCAGCTTTTTTAGCGGCTTTCTTTAAATCTGCAACCAATTTTTTCTTGTCTGTAGAGACTGTATATTTTGGCGTAAAATCTCCATCAACATCAACTCCCAGTTCCTTAGAGGGAAGATCAGCTATGTGTCCAAAACTTGATTGTACTTTAAAGTCTTTCCCTAAAAACTTTTCTATAGTTTTTGCCTTTGCTGGGGACTCTACAATTACTAAATTTTTTGCCATTGTGTATTATTATGTGGGGTACAAAAGTATGTGAATTTTTTTTAAAGAAAATTTTCAACTCATATTTTTAAGTTAATTTTTAGAGTAACACCTATTTATATAGTTATAAAATAAGCAAATTTAAATGTACGTTAAAGCCTAAAAAGCAACAGATTAAACAGTTTAAAAATAAAACAGTAAATAATACTTTAATTATCTATTTATGGTCAAAAAGCATGTGTATCAATTTTTAAAAAGATCAAAAGAAATCTGCCAAAATGTCATAAACGATCCCTTTTCTTTATCTTTGCATACTAATTGAAATAAAATTTCAAACCAGCCTAGCTAGTATATGGAAAAAACGATTGATGAAAAAGCACAAGGAAATGCCCTTGAAACCACTCCCAAAAACAACAATACCAAGAAACTGTTTATTGAGAGTTATGGCTGTGCTATGAATTTTAGTGATAGTGAAGTTGTAGCCTCTATTTTAAGTAAGCAAGGATATAATACCACCCAAATACTTGAAGAAGCAGATTTAGTACTGGTAAATACATGCTCAATTAGAGACAAGGCAGAACAAACTGTCCGTAAACGTCTTGAGAAATACAATGCTGTTAAGAGAGACCATAACCCAAAAATGAAAGTAGGTGTTTTGGGCTGCATGGCAGAACGCCTAAAAGAAAAGTTTTTAGACCAAGAAAAAATAGTAGACATGGTCGTTGGCCCTGATGCTTACAAAGACATTCCTAACCTTTTAGAAGAAGTAGAAGAAGGAAAAGATGCTGTAAATGTAATACTATCTAAAGATGAAACCTACGCAGATATTTCTCCAGTAAGATTAAACACCAATGGTATCAATGCCCTAGTGAGTATCACAAGGGGATGTGATAATATGTGTACCTTTTGTGTGGTTCCTTTTACCCGAGGGCGCGAGCGAAGCCGTGACCCTAGAAGTATTTTAGAAGAAATTAATGATTTGTCTGTAAAAGGGTATAAAGAAATCACCTTACTAGGGCAAAATGTGGACAGCTACCTTTGGTATGGTGGTGGGCTAAAAAAAGAGTTTAAAAACGCCACAGAAATGCAAAAGGCCACGGCTGTTTCTTTCTCCCAGCTTCTGGACCAAGTAGCCACCTCGCAGCCGCACATGAGAGTTCGTTTCTCAACTTCAAACCCACAAGACATGACCCATGATGTGTTTCATGTGATGGCAAAACACAACAATATTTGCAATCATGTGCACCTGCCAGTGCAAAGTGGTAGTGATCGTATATTAAAACAAATGAACCGTCAGCACACAGTGGCGCAGTATATCACACTGGTAAATAAACTCAAAGAAATACTACCAGATTGTAGTATTTCTCAAGATTTAATTACTGGCTTCCCCTCAGAAACAGAAGCAGACCATCAAGACACCTTGGCTTTAATGCAACAGGTGAAATTTGCTTTTGGATACATGTACAAATACTCTGAAAGACCCGGAACGATGGCCGCTAGAAAGTTTGAAGATGACATTCCAGAGGCCACAAAAAAAAGAAGACTAACAGAAATAGTGGAAGCCCAGCGTGCTCATGGGGCGGAGAGAACACAAGAGTTTGTTGGTAAAACTACTCAGGTGCTCATTGAGCGTTCTTCAAAGAAGAACCAAGACCAATGGAGTGGTAGAAACCAGCAAAGTATTGTCGTGGTATTTCCAAAAGAAAACTACCAACCTGGAGATTTTGTAGATGTAAAAATTTTACGCTGCACAAGTGCCACTCTAATTGGCCAGGCAGTTGGTTTGAGTAACATATAAGGATAGAAAAATTAAAAACTATGGAAAGTGTACAAGCAACAAAGCAACGATTTGGAATTATAGGAAATGATCCTAAACTTAATCGCGCCATAGAAAAAGCAATTCAAGTTGCCCCCACAGACATTTCAGTACTGGTTACCGGAGAAAGTGGTGTTGGAAAAGAAAGTGTGCCTAAAATAATTCATGCACTATCTCACAGAAAACACGGAAAATACATTGCCGTAAACTGTGGTGCTATTCCAGAGGGGACCATTGATAGTGAACTTTTTGGCCATGAAAAAGGAGCCTTTACAGGAGCTACTGCTACCCGTAGCGGTTATTTTGAGGTGGCAGATGGCGGTACTATTTTTTTAGACGAAGTTGGAGAATTGCCCCTACCCACTCAAGTAAGACTATTGCGAGTGCTTGAAAATGGTGAGTTTTTAAAAGTTGGATCTTCCAAAATACAAAAAACAGATGTGCGTATTGTAGCGGCTACTAATGTGAAAATAGTTGAAGCTATTGAAAAAGGAAACTTTAGAGAAGATCTGTTTTACCGTCTCAGCACAGTAGATATTAACCTGCCACCCCTTAGAGAGCGGTCTGAAGATATTCATTTATTGTTCCGCAAATTTGCGAGTGATTTTGCTCAAAAATATAAAATGCCCACCGTGCGCCTTGATCAAAGTGCTATAGATTTATTATTAAAATATCGTTGGAGCGGTAACATTAGACAGTTAAGAAATGTAGCCGAACAAATATCTGTTCTAGAACAAAGGCGAGAGATAAACGCGGCTACTTTGAGCCAGTATTTGCCCAATATGTCTAGTAATTTACCTGCCGTTATTAATTCTAAAAAAGCAGCCGGAGATTTCTCTAATGAGAGAGAAATACTCTACAAAGTATTATTTGATATGCAAAAAGATGTAAACGATCTTAAAAAACTTACCATGGAACTCATGAAAACTGGTAATGCAAATAAAGTAAAAGAAGAAAACCCCACTCTTATAGAAAAGATATACAACCAAGAGCAAAACAATGAAGCTACTCTTGCTGCTATTGTTGAGCAGGAGCCAAATCATCACCCCATATCTAATGAGGTAGAGGTACTTGATATGCCAAGTAATGATGCAGAGCTTAAAAAAGGGAATTATGATTTTGTAGAAGATGTTAAAGAAGAAGAAAGTTTGTCTTTGCAAGAAAAGGAACTAGAACTGATAAAAAAATCACTAGAAAAATACGACGGTAAACGCAAAGATGCCGCAGATGAACTTGGCATCTCCGAGCGCACTCTATATCGTAAAATCAAACAATATGATTTGTAATGTAAAATAGTATCTTTGATTACCCATAACACATTAATGCTTTTGTAGTAACAAACCTTGTATGTTAATAAAACGAGTTTATTTTATTATTTTTTTAATGCTTAGCGGCGCTATAACAGGATGTGGTATCTACTCTTTTACAGGAGCAGATATTGATTACAGTAAGACCAAATCATTTCAAGTAAACTATTTTCAAAACAACGCGGCTATAGTAGAGCCTGGTATGGCAAGAGACTTTACCCAGCAGCTTCAGGATCTTTTACTAAACCAAACCAGCCTTGATTTAGTGAACAGTGGTGGAGATTTAATCTATGAAGGCGAAATCACAGAATATTACATAGCCCCCATTACAGCTACCTCACAAAATACAGCCGCAGAAAACAGATTAACCATTAGTATCAATGTGCGTTTTTTTAATAAAAACAGTGAAGAAAAGAGCTTTGAACAACGTTTCTCATTTTATAAAGATTACACCGGTCAAAGCCTATTAACAGGGTCTAAATTGGAAGATGCTTTAAACGAAATTTTTGAGCGTATCACACAAGATATATTTAATAAATCACTCGCAAACTGGTAGTATTTTGAACACACAAAACTATAGCTTATTACTGGCAGACCCGCAACAAATTACAAAACAGACGCTCTCTGATTTGGTAGAAATTATTGACGTATATCCTTATTTTCAGAGCGCACAAGCGTTGTGGCTAAAGGGATTAAAAAACCAAGAGAGTTTTAGATACAATGATGCTCTTAAAGTTACAGCAGCACACACCACCAATAGAGATATATTGTTTGAATTTATTACCTCTGATAGCTTTGAGCAGGATCAAATTTCATTGCAAATTTTAAGCAACGACCAGGCCATAGGCCAGTATGAAATTGAAATTGGAGAGGATCTTTCTAAAACCATTGATACAGAGCAAAAACAAGAACACAAGCAGGCCATAGAAAATGCAGAAGCTGTCTTAAATCCAAACCTGTTTGAAAAGAAAATAGCAGATGTAGAGCAAATGATAGCTGTGTCCCAAGAATTTTCTGGCAAAGAAGACAGCTCCAACAAAGAGCAACAAATAGCTGCCTCAAGTGAGCTTGGCATTGACACCCCTCTTGCCTTTTCAAAAAAAGACAGGCATTCTTTTTCTCAGTGGCTTCAATTAACCTCTGCCACCCCTATTGTGCGAGAAGAAACACCAGAGCAAAAAAAGCAGAAAGAAACTACACAAAAACAATACAAGAATGATTTGATTGAAAAATTCATCAATGAAAAGCCAAAAATTAAAACATTAAAAAATAGCACCCAGCAACAAACCCTACCACAAGAAGAATCAAAGCCCTCAAACTCTCTGATGACAGAGACTTTGGCTAAAGTATATCTTCAGCAAAAAAATTACAAAAAGGCAATTCAGGCTTATAAAATATTAATTTTGAAAAATCCCGAAAAAAGTGGTTTCTTTGCAGACCAAATTAGAGCAGTAGAAAAACTGATAAACACAGAAGCATCATGAGTACCTTTACAATATTTTTAGTTTTAATAATTTTCGTAGCATTCTTGCTAATAGTAGTAATAATGGTTCAAAACCCAAAAGGTGGAGGATTATCTTCTTCTTTTGGAGGTGGAGGATCCACACAAATGGGGGGCGTCCAAAAAACCACAGATTTTCTAGACAAGTCTACATGGACACTAGGAGGCTTATTACTTGTGTTAATTTTACTATCAAGTATCCCTTTGGTGGGAAGTATTCAAACCCAGCAGTCAAGTATTCAAGATACAGAGGTTATCCAAACCGCATTGCCAACACAAGAAACAACTCCTGTAGAGACTCCATAACAAAACAGTACACTAAAAAAAATGCCAGCTTGTCACTAAGCTGGCATTTTTTATTTTTATAGCCCTAAAAATGTCATAAATAGGGTATTGGCACACTTTCTGCCAATAGTATTTAAAATAAATAATGTATAACATGGTTTTTGGAATTTCAAAAACTAATAACAAATATAATAATGGGATTAAAAATTCAACCTCTTTCAGACAGAGTCGTGGTAACACCACAAGCGGCAGAAACAAAAACAGCCTCAGGTTTGTACATACCAGACAGCGCTAAAGAAAAACCACAACAAGGTACCATAGCGGCTGTTGGAAATGGAAAAAAAGACCACAAGATGACAGTAAAAGTTGGTGACACTGTACTGTATGGCAAATATGCTGGTACAGAGTTAAAGCTAGATGGCAAAGACTATTTAATTATGCGCGAGGAAGATATACTTGCAATAATATAAATCCAAAAAACAACAATTATTAACTACAATACACCCCACAAATAGGGGTTATAAAATTAAAATAACATGGCAAAAGATATAATATTTGACTTAGATGCTCGTAATGGCATTAAGCGTGGTGTTGATGCATTAGCAAATGCAGTAAAAGTAACATTGGGTCCTAAGGGACGTAATGTAATTATTGGCAAATCATTTGGAGCTCCGGTGGTAACTAAAGATGGAGTTTCTGTAGCCAAAGAAATAGAATTAGAAGACCCATTAGAGAACATGGGCGCGCAAATGGTAAAAGAGGTAGCAAGTAAAACCAACGATTTGGCTGGTGATGGAACTACAACAGCTACCGTTTTGGCGCAAGCAATTGTAAAAGAAGGACTTAAAAACGTTGCTGCTGGTGCAAACCCAATGGATTTAAAAAGAGGGATTGACAAGGCGGTAGAGGCTATTGTTAATGATCTTGAAAAACAAACGACCAAAGTAGGTAACTCAAGTGATAAAATTAAGCAAGTGGCTGCCATCTCTTCAAATAATGACGAGGCTATTGGTAGTCTAATAGCAACAGCTTTTGGAAAAGTTGGCAAAGAAGGTGTTATTACCGTTGAAGAAGCTAAGGGTACAGACACATACGTAGATGTTGTGGAGGGAATGCAGTTTGACCGCGGGTACTTGTCTCCATATTTTGTTACAAACAGCGAGAAAATGCACACAGAGCTTGAAAACCCAATGATTTTGTTGTGTGATAAAAAGATCTCTTCTATGAAAGATCTCATGCCTGTTTTGGAGCCAGTTGCCCAACAAGGAAAATCATTACTTATCATTGCAGAAGATGTAGATGGAGAAGCACTAGCTACCTTAGTAATTAATAAAATGCGAGGATCTCTAAAGATTGCTGCTGTAAAAGCACCAGGATTTGGAGACAGAAGAAAAGCAATGCTAGAAGATATTGCCATTTTAACGGGAGCAACCGTAATTAGTGAAGAGCGTGGTTTTACCCTAGAGAACACAACTGTTGAAATGTTAGGAACTGCAGAAACAGTAACCATAGACAAAGACAATACCACTGTTGTAAATGGAGCTGGAAAGAAAACAGATATCAAAACCCGTGTGGGACAGATAAAATCTCAAATTGAAACAACCACCAGTGATTATGATAAAGAAAAACTTCAAGAACGCTTAGCTAAACTAGCCGGTGGTGTTGCAGTATTATATGTAGGTGCTGCCAGTGAGGTAGAGATGAAAGAAAAGAAAGACCGTGTAGATGACGCCCTTCATGCCACAAGAGCAGCGGTAGAAGAGGGTATTGTTGCCGGTGGTGGAGTTGCCCTGATACGTGCACAAAATACCCTTGGAAAAATCACAACAACAAACCTAGACGAGACAACAGGTGTACAAATAGTAGCTAAGGCTATAGAGGCGCCCCTACGCACCATTGTACAAAATGCTGGAGGCGAAGGAAGTGTTGTAATTAATAAAGTCTTAGAAGGAAAGAAAAACTACGGATATGATGCAAAGTCTGAGACCTATGTTGACATGCTGAAGGCAGGAATTATTGACCCTAAAAAAGTAACTAGAATTGCCCTTGAAAATGCAGCTTCTGTTGCTGGTATGATCTTAACCACAGAATGTGCCTTAGTTGATATCAAAGAAGAAACTCCAGCAATGCCTCCTATGGGTGGCGGAGGAATGCCAGGAATGATGTAATAAACGGCTTTTTCATATAAAAAAACTCCTTACAATTGTAAGGAGTTTTTTTTATGTGCTTTTTTAAAAGCTGTTTAATTGAAGTCTTAAAGTATTTCCGAGGAAAATAAAGGCTAATGGAAAATGTCAATTAGGCATTTTTTTGGTGAAGGCTTCCTACTTTTTGAGCAAAAAATGCTAGATAGGCAAAACACAACACGCATATTATATAAGACTCATGTATCCCAATAATATCGGCCAATTTTCCTTGAATAGGCGGGATAATAGCGCCACCTAAAATCATCATTACCAAAAATGCAGAACCTTGAGATGTATATTTCCCTAGTCCTTTTATACTTAAAGAAAAGATAGAGGGCCACATAATAGAGCAAAACAAACCGCCACTTAAAAAGGCGTAAATTGCTATATTACCAGAGGTAAATAGCCCTACAAGCATAGCTGCCATACCTAATATTCCAAATATTTTAAGGGTCCTTGCCGGGGTATCTTTCCCTAGAAAAAAGCCTAGTATTTGCAATGCAACACACCCAGAAAATCCAAACAAGTGAACAACTTCAAAATCTGCTAAATAAATAGCCAATAAAATTACCCCAAATGCAACATAAGGAACCACTATATAAAGTATCTTTTTTAATCCCTCTGCTGGATTAAAAACTGTGATGGCACCTGCCCATCTTCCTATCATTAAACCTCCCCAATAAAGAGAAATAAATGGTGCCACTTCTGACTCCCCTAAACTCCCAAAAGCTTCAGTCATTAATAGTTCTCCTAGATTACTCCCTATAGAGACCTCTACCCCTACGTAGGTAAAAATAGCCAACATACCAAGCACTAGCTGAGGATACTGCATAGCACCCCATCCCTTAGGATTTGACCTGGCCATTTTATTGGCTGCTAACAAACCTCCTACAATAACTAGCAGGCCAATAGCCGAAAGAATTAAAATTAAATGATCTGCCGCAGCATCTAACTTGGCCCCGGGGGCTAGCCCTGAATATTGTCTAAACACAAAAAAGAAAACAACAATGAGTAGTGCTGTAATTGTAAGTAGGGTGTTTAATGCTTTTTTAGCACCTAAAAAATTGGCTTCTGCTTTGGCATCTGGCAACTTATTAGAAAATTTAAATAAAGCCGCAGACAAAAGAAATAAAAGCCCCACCCCTACATAAAGAAATTGAACAGAGGATAAGGTAATACTTCCATTTGAAATAGAGGCTGCGATATCTGCCTTAGCAGCGGTTCCAAACAACACTGCGCCCACTATTAAAGGCCCAACAGTTGTCCCTAAAGAGTTGATTCCTCCTGCTAGGTTTAATCTATGAGAGCCTGTCTCTGGATCTCCTAGGGCAACCGCAAAAGGATTTGCAGCTGTTTGCTGCAAAGAAAAACCTAAAGCTACAATAAATAACGCCCCCAAAATAAAGGCAAAAGCAGATGAATCTCCTGCCTCTGCACCATTTACTGCCAATATCATGGCACCAGCCCCTAGGGCCGAAAGGATAAGGCCTTTAACGATTCCGCTTTTGAATCCCCATTTATTCATGATGTCAGTCTTTTTAAGACTAGATACTACAAATAGCATAAGAGCCCCCATATAGTAGGCACCATAAAAAGCAAAATCTATTAATTGGCTTTGAAATTGATCTAAATTAAAATACGACTTACAAAAAGGAATCAATACCCCATTCCCAGCAGCTATAAATCCCCAAAAGAAAAACACGGTTACTAACGTTGCCAGGGCGGCATTATAATTAGTGGCCTTTTCTGAGGATTGGGCGGCAGATGGATTTTCTATATTTTTAGAGTCTTTCATATTTTTTTAATCTTTAGAGATTCAAATTTAAACAAAAAAGGCAGCATTTTTTAAATGCTGCCTTTTTAAACTTTTTAC
>CAJWXC010000007.1 GCA_913048215.1 uncultured Flavobacteriaceae bacterium
CGCAACTATTATTTTTGAAGATGGAATTTTAACCGCAGTTGGAGATTCAAGTATAAGCCCAAAAGGAACCTCTATTGACGCTACATCAAAGCATGTATATCCTGGCTTTATAGCACCTGCAAAGTCATTAGGACTTATTGAGGTGAATGCTGTAAGAGCCAGTAATGATCAAGATGAAATTGGTGAGATGATCCCACACATTAGAAGTATCATTGCCTATAATGCAGAGAGTAAAGTGGTAGAGTCTATGCGTCCAAATGGGGTGCTAATTGGCCAAATCACACCTCAAGGTGGTACCATCTCTGGAAGCTCGTCTATCGTTCAGTTTGATGCCTGGAATTGGGAAGATGCTGCCATTAAAACAGATGACGGTATCCACCTTCATTGGCCAAACACCTACAGAAGAGGAAGATGGTGGGCTGGAGAACCTAGAGGATACCAACCCAATAAAAACTACACAAAGCAAACACAAAAAATAACAAGCTATCTTACAGACGCTAAAGCTTTTGGTATGGGTGAAGACCAACCAGCAAATGAATCTTTCAAAGCAATGCAAGGACTCTTTGATGGTTCAAAAAAACTGTATCTATATGCAGATGGAGAGAAAGAAATCATAGACGCCATAACACAGAGTAAACAAGCAGGTATAGATCAAATTGTTTTAATAGGTGCCTACCAAGGATACAAAGTAATTCCGTTTTTAAAGCAGCATAAGATACCGGTACTGGTTCAGCAAACACACGCACTTCCAAAAAGCGCAGATGATCATTATGATTTGCCTTACAAACTTCCCAAATTACTAGTAGATGGTGGCTTACTTGTTGGATTGCAAAATAGTAGCATGTCCAACTTCCAGACCAGAAACCTGCCCTTTTATGCTGGGCAACTTGTAGGACAAGGAATGGATAAAGAAACAGCATTACAGCTTATTTCTGGGAATACGGCACAAATTTTAGGACTTGATAATTATGGAAGTCTTGAAGTTGGAAAGAGTGCTACACTATTTATAAGCGAAGGAGATGCGCTAGATATGATGGGAAATAGGCTAATAAGAGCCTTTATTGATGGACGTGATATTTCCTTAGAAACCCATCAAACAGAGCTATGGAAACGTTATATGGGTAAATACAACCAAGAATAACAACCCTTAAAACATCTTTAACCGTTTTAAAAAGTTATGTATAAAAAAATAGACAGCACACAAAACAGCATGATTAAACAGTGTTTGTTGTTGCTAGATAAATCAAGAGAGCGCCGTAAACAAGGTGCTTTTTTGGTAGAAGGCCAACGAGAAATACAACTTGCTTTAAAAGGAGGCTATGAAATACAAACCCTCCTTTTTTGTGCGTCACTATTTGTAAAAGAAATTAATCAATACCTAAGTGCTAATACTCAAATTATTGAAATTTCTATTCAGGTATATCAAAAACTGGCCTACCGCAAAACCACTGAAGGAGTCTTGGCCATCGTACAAACAAAACAACATACATTATCCAACCTAGCCTTTAAAAATAAAAGCCCTTTACTACTTATTGCAGAAGCTCCAGAAAAACCAGGAAATATTGGCGCTTTACTTCGCAGTGCAGATGCGGCTAATATAGACGCGTTTATAATTGCCAACCCAAAGACAGATCTTTACAATCCAAATATTATTCGAAGCAGTGTTGGCTGTTTATTTACCAATACCATTGCCACAGGAAGCACCCAGGAAATTATTGATTTTCTAAACAAGCGAAACATCCAACTCTTTAGCGCTATTTTGCAAGAATCTAAACCCTATCATACTCAAGATTTCACCAAACCAACAGCAATTGCAGTAGGCACAGAAGCAACAGGTTTGTCTGAGCTTTGGCGCTCAGAAAGCTTTCAAAATATTCATATCCCTATGCAAGGTGCCATTGATAGCATGAATGTATCTGTGGCTGCTGGCATTTTAATATTTGAAGCAAAAAGACAACGAGGGTTTTAATTACTTGTTGATTGACGCCTTGCAAACACCTTCTTTTTTTATTTAAAAATTAAACTCTTATTATTTTTTTTAAAAATTGGAATTTGTATTTTTAATCTATGACAGAAATTGACATAGAGCAGGAAAATAAAGCCATAGCGAAACAGTATAAGGAGCTTTTGAAGATTAGTTATCGTATTTTATCTAAGGAAGATAAGAAACTCATACGATCTGCCTTTGATGTTGCTGTGGACGCACACAAACTACAGCGTAGAAAAAGTGGTGAGGCTTATATTTTTCATCCTATTGCCGTAGCCAAAATCGTAGCCAGTGAGATTGGACTTGATGCCACGTCTATTGCCGCTGCCCTACTCCATGATGTTATTGAAGATACCAAATACACCTTTATAGACCTTGAACAACTATTTGGAGAAGCAGTTGCACGTATTGTGCAAGGATTAACCAAAATCTCCAAAATGCCCTATGAGGGAGATGTGTCTTTGCAAGCAGAGAATTTTAGAAAAATGCTTTTAACTCTTAATGAAGATATTAGAGTTATTATCATAAAAATTGCAGACCGCTTACACAATATGCAAACAATGGATGCAATGCCAAGCTACAAGCAAGAAAAAATTGCAAGCGAAACCCTTTACATATATGCTCCAATGGCCCATCGTATTGGTTTGTATAAAATAAAATCTGAGTTAGAAGACTTAAGCCTAAAATATACAGAAAGAGAAATATACGACGATATTTTAAGTAAAATTAAAGACAGTAAGCAACAGCAAGATGCTTATATAAGAGCCTTTTCAAAAACTATTAAAGATGCTTTAAATTCAGAAAAATTAACCTATGAAATAAAAGGAAGACCCAAATCAATTTACAGTATTCGTAGAAAAATTGTAGCACAAAATGTGAGTTTTGACGAAGTGTATGACAAATTTGCAGTACGTATTATATACAAAAGCGATCTTGCCAATGAAAAATTCTTGGCCTGGAAAATTTATAGCATTGTTACAGATAACTTTCGTCCAAATCCTGTAAGGCTAAGAGACTGGATTTCATCACCAAAATCTACAGGCTATGAGGCGCTGCATATAACTGTCATGGGGCCAAAAGGAAAATGGGTAGAAGTACAAATACGCAGTGAGCGCATGAACGAAATTGCAGAAAAAGGGTTTGCTGCTCACTATAAATACAAAAATGAAGATAGCGATGAAGGAGGTCTTGATCTGTGGCTTAATAAATTACAAGACACCCTAGAGAATCAAGATATTAGCGCAGTAGATTTTGTAGAGGAGTTTAAACTTAGCTTGTATGCAAAAGAAATTTTTGTGTTTACACCCAAGGGAGATTTATATTCATTGCCAAAAGGAGCCTCTGCCTTAGATTTTGCATTTCATATACATACAGAGGTAGGCATGCATACAAGAGGTACAAAGGTTAATGGAAAATTAGTCCCTTTGAGTTATCCTTTGAAAAGTGGAGACCAAGTAGAGGTAATAACTTCTAATAATGCAAAACCTACAGCCAACTGGCTAGATTATGCCTCTACAAGTAGAGCGCAATCAAAAATAAAATCTTCTCTTAAAGAAGAACGCAAACAAATTGCCAATGAGGGAAAAGAAGTACTGCGTCGTAAATTAAAATCACTAAAAATTACCTTAGATGATAAGACAATCTATCAACTAATTCAATTTTATAAAGTAAAAACAAGTCTTGATTTATTTTTTAGAGTAGGTGCTGGCATTATAGATAATAAACAGCTAAAAGATTTTGCTGCCTCTAGATCTAATGTGTTGGTTAGTTTTATTAAAAATAAAATCAGAAAACAACCCAATCCAAGCGAGGTAAAAAAAGAAGAAATTACAGAGAAATTTGATCAATTGGTTTTTGGTAAAGAGGAACAACAATTAGATTACAAAATAGCAAGTTGCTGCAATCCAATTGCTGGAGATGATGTGTTTGGTTTTTTAACCGTTTCAGAAGGTTTAAAAATACACAAGAAAAATTGTCCAAATGCCGTGCAACTTCAGGGAAGTTATAATTACAGAATTCAAAAAGCCAAATGGATAGACTCCTCTCAAAGAGATTTTAAAGCTGAATTACTCATCACAGGAATTGATGGTCTGGGCCTAGTTAATAACGTAACAAAAGAGGTGTCAAACAACTTAAATATTGACATGAAACGGGTACATTTTGACACCGACGACGGTATATTTAAAGGGAAGATCGTAGTGGTGGTTAAAAACAAAAATATTCTTGATAACTTAGTTCAAAACATTAAAAAAATAAACGGAATTGATAAAGTAACTCGTTTGTAATTTTGCTATTTTTGACCCTTAAGCATTAAAACAATTTAGGTGTATAAGTGTAAGAGAAACTGTCAATTGCATGCTTGGGGTAAGATTCTCTAAAATTACACTAATATAGCTAAGCTATTCATTGCCAAATCATGAGTGGAAAAACGGAAGCAAACAATCAAGATATTGTAAAAAATGTATTCACTGCATTTTTAGAGAAAAAAGGGCACCGTAAAACACCTGAGCGCTTTGCTATACTCCAAGAAATATACGATCAAGAAGAGCATTTTGATATAGAGGCTTTATATATCATAATGAAAAATAAAAACTATCGTGTAAGTAGAGCTACACTATACAATACCATAGAGTTATTGCTGGAATGTATGTTGGTGCGTAAACACCAATTTGGGCAGAATCAAGCACATTACGAAAAATCATATTTTGACAAACAACACGATCATGTTATTCTAGACAATGGAGAGGTCATAGAGTTTTGTGATCCTAGAATTCAAAATATTAAAAAAACCATAGAAGATGTTTTTGATATTACTATATCTAAACACTCTTTATATTTTTACGGAACAAAAAACACAACCAACCCAGAACAATAGGGAAATACATTACAATTATGGCAGTAGACTTACTACTTGGATTACAATGGGGAGACGAAGGAAAAGGAAAAATCGTCGATGTACTCACAGCAGATTATGACATCATTGCCCGCTTTCAAGGCGGTCCTAACGCAGGACACACCTTAGAGTTTGATGGTATTAAACACGTTTTAAGAACCATCCCTTCAGGAATTTTTCACAAAACAGCTATCAATGTAATAGGAAATGGTGTTGTGATTGATCCTGTTGTTTTTGTAAAAGAATTGGAAGGATTAGATCAATTTAATATAGATTACAAGGCCAAGTTGATTATTTCAAGAAAAGCGCACCTTATTTTACCAACCCACAGACTTTTAGATGCAGCCAGTGAGGCCAGTAAAGGGAAAGCTAAGATTGGCTCTACTTTAAAAGGTATTGGTCCAACCTACATGGACAAAACAGGTAGAAATGGGATTCGTATTGGGGATCTTGAAATGAAAGACTGGAAAACAAAATACCGTCAATTGGCCAACAAACATGAGGCTATGATTTCATTTTATGATGTAGACATTCAGTACGATTTAGAAGAAATGGAAGCAGAATTTTATGAGGCTATTGACCGCCTTAAAGAATTAACTTTTATTGACAGTGAACAATATTTCCATCAGGCAATCAAAGCTGGAAAAACAATACTGGCAGAAGGTGCACAAGGATCTTTACTAGATATTGATTTTGGAACCTACCCATTTGTAACATCTTCAAATACAACAGCAGCAGGTGCTTGCACAGGTTTAGGAATTGCACCAAATAAAGTTAAAGATGTGTACGGGATATTTAAAGCCTACACTACTCGTGTTGGTTCTGGCCCTTTCCCTACAGAACTTTTTGATAAAGTGGGTGCTCAGATGGCAAAAATAGGACGTGAATTTGGAGCGGTAACAGGAAGACCAAGACGTTGTGGATGGTTAGATTTAGTAGCCTTGAAATACACTTGTGAGGTAAATGGAGTTACGCAATTAAATATGATGAAAGGAGACGTTCTCTCTGGTTTTAGTACCATAAAGGTATGTACGGCATACAAATACAAAGGAGAGACTATTACCCACCTACCCTACAACATCGAGCCAGAAAATGTAACACCTATCTATACAAGTTTTCCTTGCTGGAAAGAGGATTTAACAAAGATGAGAGCGGTATCTGAATTTCCAAAAGAGCTGAACCAATATATCGATTTTCTAGAAAAAGAACTAGAAATACCTATTAACATCGTTTCTGTAGGTCCAGATAGAACCCAAACAATACACCGTTAAAAAGTATCTACAACATATAACACTCTTTTTAATACTCCTTATTACAGGAGTTTTAGCAGCACAACCCAATCAAGAATCAGAAAAATCTAAGGTTGATATTCAATCAGGGTATTTAGAGCGAAAGCCAGAATTACCGGATGCTTTCATATACACCAAAGACACTGAGGGTCAGGTATACATCATCCATCAAGGTATTCAAATGTGGTGTAATCAAGCCTATGTGTATCTAAAAGATAATTTTGTAAAAGCCTACGGCGAAGTAAAAATTAAACAAGGAGATACCATTTCCATGAATAGTAATTATGCAGAGTATAATGGAAATACTCAATTTGCATTTGCAAGTGGTGATGTTGTTTTTCAAGAACCTAAAACAACATTAAAAACAGACACCCTTTATTTTGATAGAATAAAACAAGAGGCCTACTACAGAAGCGGTGGCAAGGTTGTAGATACAGCCAGCACCCTAACCAGTAGAATTGGGCGATATTTTGCTGAAGCCAAAAACTATCAATTTACAAGTGATGTAAAAATTGTAAACCCTAAGTATACCATAAACTCTCAGCAACTAAATTTTTATTCTCAAACAGGTGCTAGCTATCTATATGGTCCTTCTACCATAGTAAGCGATTCAAGTACTGTGTATTGTGAGCGTGGTTTTTATGACACAAGAGAAGACACCGGATATTTTGTAAAAAATTCTAGGGTAGATTATCAAAGTAGAACACTTTATGGGGATAGCATTTACTTTGACAGAAATAAAAGTTTTGCTTCTGCTACCAACAATATTAAAGTAATTGACACCAGTAATCAAAGTATTATACGAGGTCATTACGCAGAGGTTTTTAGACAAAAAGATTCAGTTTTTATTACCAAAAGAGCGGTAGCTATTACCTTACAAGAACGTGATTCTGTATACATACATGCAGACACTTTGCAAATTACAGGCAAACCAGATAATAGAATTCTTAAAGGGTTTTACAGAGCGCGTTTTTTCAAACAATCCAGTGATCCACAACAAGCCCCAACCAGTGGTAAATGTGATTCTATATTTGTGAACCAGAAAAAAGGAATTACAAAACTTATTGATCGCCCCGTTCTATGGACTGGTGAAAACCAAATGACTGGTGATACCATTCATTTAATTAATAATACTAGAACCCAGCAACTTGATACTCTAAAAGTGTTTAACAATGCATTTTTAATACAAAAAGATTCTTTGGGGTACAACCAAGTAAAAGGAAAGCGTCTTGTGGGTCTGTTTACAGACAATGAGCTTGACACCATAAATATTGATCAAAATGCACAAGTAATTTATTTTGCGCGTAATGACAAAGACAAGCTCATTGGCATAAACAATACCGTATCAAGTGCCATACAAATGTATATGGAAAACCAAGCCATTGAAGGAATACGTTTTATAAAAAAGGGAACTGGAAAAATATACCCACTCTCAAAGATTCCTCCAGAGGCAAGAATATTACCTGGTTTTAAATGGAGAGCAGAAGAACGATTACAGGATAAAGAAGCATTATTTGATGGAAAACAAGTGCCCATACTTCCAAAAATTAAAGGGATCCCGCTGCCAAAGTTTAAAGAAGCCTTTTTTGATGAGAAAAGTCAAGATCAATTACAAATTCCAGAGGCCTCAAAACTTAATGCCGAAGTTTTTAAAAACAGACCCCAAGATGCTCCCTTGCAAGAAACTCCCTCGGGGGAAAATAAAACCAAAGACCAAAAAGACAAAGAAAAACTCCAAAATAATTAATTTATTTACAGATAATAATAGGCCAAGCACCATTGTTAATTTCTATTTTTACAACCTAGTTATAGCCCATTGAAAAAAGATTTTTACAAACATCAAACACAAACCACACCACATCCACTGGCCATGGAAATCTCTCATGCCAAAGGCAGTTATATCTATGATACCCATGGAATTGCACATCTGGATTTTGTTGCAGGCGTATCTGCCTGTAGTCTTGGCCATAGCCATCCTACTGTTGTAAAAGCAATAACAGAGCAAACTCAAAAATACATGCATGTAATGGTGTATGGAGAGTATATTCAAAGCCCAGCTGTTGCACTTACAAAACTTTTGGCACAGCATCTCCCCGATCCTTTAGAGACTACCTATTTGGTAAATAGCGGTACAGAAGCCATAGAAGGTGCTTTAAAACTAGCCCGCAGGGCAACAAATAGAGCAGAAATTATTTACGCAAATCTTGCGTATCATGGAAATACAATGGGGGCTTTAAGCATAATGGGCTATGAACAAAGAAAGGAAGCTTTTAAACCATTGTTGCCCCAGTGCAAGGCTATCTTGTTTAATTGTGAAACCTGCTTGGAGCAAATCACAAACAATACTGCAGCTGTGGTACTAGAAACCATTCAAGGGGGCGCTGGCTTTATAGAACCAACTAATGAATATTTAAAGAAAGTAAAAGCTAGATGCCAACAAGTGGGCGCGCTTTTAATTTTAGATGAAATACAACCAGGATTTGGCCGTACTGGAAAACTCTTCGGGTTTATGAATTACAATGTGGTGCCAGATATTTTAGTGATGGGAAAAGGTATGGGCGGCGGGCTTCCCATTGGAGCATTTACAGCATCAAAACCCCTTATGGATCTATTACATAAAAAACCAAAACTTGGCCACATAACAACCTTTGGAGGCAATGCTGTTATTGCCGCGGCAGCACTAGCTACGCTAAAAGAAATAACTCAAAGCGCTTTAATGCAACACGCCCTAGAAAAAGAAACATTGCTGCGCAGCTTACTGGTTCATGATGCAATAAAGGAAATTAGAGGAACTGGCTTAATGCTGGCCCTTATTATGGAAACTCCTGAGATGGCAACTGAGGTGATTTTAAAATGTAAAGACAAAAATTTAATTTTGTTTTGGTTACTATTTGAACCAAGAGCCATCAGAATTACACCCCCACTCACCATTTCTAAGGCTGAAATTATAGCCGGATGCAGTATCTTAACCCAAGTACTCAACGAAATATAAACCCTCAAAAATTGTTTTAATCTATTGTATTTCATTTGGTTATACATGATTTTAGGCTGTTAACATCTCGTTAACAACAATCACAGCATATCTCAAGAGCTGTCAATATCCTCACTATCTTTATATAGAGAAACCAATAAATAACTGCGTATGCAATTGCCTACCCCAGACGAGCATAACAACGTATCACTTAGTAAATTTGAGTCTATGCTCAAGACCAATAATATTCTCTTTTTTGATGCAGATCAATTTGAGGAAATTATTAATCACTATCTTGAAAATGGCAAAATAGCGCTTGCCAAAAAAGCCACAAAACTTGGTTTACAACAACATCCAAGCTCAACATCCCTTAAATTATTTCAAGTTGAAATGTTCATTTTTGAAAATGAACTAGATATTGCAGATATACTACTAGATGAGTTATACCAAATAGAACAATCTAACGAAGAAATATACATTCAAAAGGCAAATATTCTCTCCAGAAGAGATCAACACAAACATGCCATTGTCTTGCTCAAAAAAGCACTTGAGATTACCCTAGAGCAAGGAGATGTTTTATCTTTAATAGGAATGGAGTATTTGTTTTTAGAAGATTATGAAAATGCCAAAAACTATTTCATTAGGTGTTTAAATGATGAAAAAGATCAATTACACACAGATTATTCTGCCCTGTATAACGTGATCTATTGTTTTGAATACTTAGAACAAAATCAAGAGGCTATAAACTATCTAAATGTATTTTTAAATAACAATCCATACTCTGAGGTAGCTTGGCACCAAATAGGAAAACAATATAGTATTCTAAACCAATACAAGAAAGCATTGGCATCTTATGACTTTGCTATTATTAGTGATGATCGATTTATTGGTGCATACCTTGAAAAGGGGAAAGTACTAGAGAAAATGAAACGCTATGAAGAGGCTATAGAGTGTTTTATTATCACCCTTGGCCTTGATGACCCGACCTCCTTTGCCCTATTGCGTATTGGTAAGTGTTATGAGAAAATTAATAATGATGAAATGGCCTTGCAGTATTACACCAAGTGTGTTGAGCAGGATAGCCTTCTAGATAAGGGATGGATTGCCATTACAGATTTTCATTACAAAAAGAAAGACTACAAAAAAGCACTTTATTTTATAGATAAGGCCATCAATATAGATTCAGAAAATGTATTGTACTGGAAAAGATACGCCAAAATCAACAAAAAACTCCAATGGTTTGAAGAGGCTGAGATTGGTTACAGAAAAGCCTTAGAATACGGAAACTATGAGCAAAATACCTGGCTTACTCGTTGTGACATATTAATTAAACTTGGTGAATTTGAGGGGGCTATTAATAACCTAAACCAAGCAGCCGAATTTTATCCAGATTCTGCAGAGATAGAATTTAGGTTAGCGGGTCTTTATTATGACACTCACAAAGAGGATACAGGAGCATTTCATCTTAGAAACGCCCTTGATATTGAACCAGAATTTTTACTTATTTTGGAGGAAATATTTCCTCATATTTTAGAAAAACCTAGTGTAAAAGAAATTATAACTAATCACAAAAAAACTACCCTTTAATCTGTATTTTTGGGCATAAAACAACACTAATATGCCCAAACGCAGTTTTAAACAATCATTATTACTTACTATTAAGGGTTTAGCCATGGGTGCTGCAGATGTAGTCCCAGGGGTTAGTGGTGGTACGATTGCCTTTATTTCTGGGATATACGAGGAACTAATTTCTACCATACACAGTCTAGATTTCGGTGTTTTTAAAACCCTAAAAAAGCAAGGGTTAAAAAAAGCTTGGCAAGACTATAATTTAGGTTTTCTTGCAGCGTTATTTACTGGTATTGCTATTAGTATATTATCTCTTGCCAAATTAATAACTATGCTTTTGGGGCAGTACCCTGTTTTAGTATGGTCTTTCTTCTTTGGCCTTGTTATAGCTAGTATTATATACATTGCAAAACAGATTACAAACTACAACCTTAAAGCTATAATTGCCCTTGTATTTGCTGCGGTGCTATCTTACGGAATAACCCTTGCAGAGCCTATTGCAGATACAGAAAGTATTTGGTTTTTATTTATTGCTGGGTTTATTGCCATTATAGCAATGATATTACCAGGTATTTCTGGCGCTTTTATACTGCTACTCATTGGCGGATACACCGTGGTTATTGGAGCCATTAATCAACTTATTGATTCTTTAAGCACACTTAATTTGAGTGGCCTTGGTAATGCCCTGTTAAAAATTGGAGTCTTTGCAGTGGGAGCTATTGCAGGGCTTAAAGTGTTTTCTGGGGTCTTAAACTGGATGTTTAAAAACCATAAAGACACGACCCTTGCAGTTTTAACAGGATTTATGATTGGTGCACTTAACAAAATTTGGCCCTGGAAACAAGTACTACAATACCGCAAAAATAGTCATGGAGAAGAGATCCCTTTTATTGAAAAAAGTATTCTTCCTGATATGTACCAGGGAGATCCTAAAGTATTTACGGCATTCTTATTTATGCTCGCTGGCTTTATGATTATTTTTCTTTTAGAGTTTATTGCAAACAAAAAGAGTCCTAACTAATTCAATGCTGTGAATACAGAGAGAAACGCCATAGACAAATTTTGGCTAATCCTAAAAGGGGTTAGTATGGGAGCCGCCAATAAGGTTCCTGGGGTTTCTGGAGGACTCGTGGCGTTTGTAGCTGGGTTTTATGAAGAGTTTATTTACTCGCTTCAAAAAATAAATAAAACCGCTCTTTCACTTTTACTTAAAGGACGTCTTAAAAGTTTTACACAATATACAAACGCGGGTTTTCTCAGCCTTCTTTGTCTTGGAATGTGTATCAGTTATTTTAGCGTTTCAAAAATACTTGATTACCTACTTCTTGAATACGAGCTGCAGGTATGGAGTACATTTTTTGGAATGATAATAGGCTCTATAATTTACATCACCAAAGATTTTGGACCCTGGAGCAAAAAAAATATTGGGTATTTGGCCTTTGGTATTATTGCAGGCATCGCCATAAGTTTTTTAGAACCCGCAAGAGAAAACGACAATCTTATTTTTGTTTTTTTGTGTGGTATTATTGGGGTATCTGGAATGACGCTCCCGGGGCTATCCGGGTCTTTTATATTGATTATTTTAGGCAATTATGTATTGTTACTGGTAGACTCAGTAAATGCCTTATTTGACACGCTATCTGAAATAGTAATGGGTGATTTTTCTTTTAAAGACAATAACCAACGGGTAAGACTCTTACAAGTGTTGGTTGTGTTTTCTATGGGGTCTGTAACTGGGTTGGTGTCTTTATCTCACCTGCTTGGGTTTGTATTAAAAAAATATAAAAAAGCCACCTATGCTGTTATCATAGGGTTTATAACAGGTTCTCTTGGTGTGGTGTGGCCTTGGAAAGAAAAAATATACAGCCGTAACGCTATTGGAGAAATTAACCTTGATGCTAATGCAAGAGAAATTATAACGGGATACCATAGGTATTTCCCCTCAGAGGTTTCTTGGGCTACACTTTTTGCCCTACTATTTATACTTCTAGGAATTATTGGAGTACTTAGTATTAACTGGTATCATGTGTACAAAAAAAGAACCAATGGCTAACTACGGACTCATCGGGAAAAACATAGCGTATTCTTTTTCAAAAAAATTTTTCACTCAAAAATTTAAAGAAGAGAAACTACCACACAGCTACCATAACTTTGACATTGAAACTCTTGATGTTTTTAAAAAAATAATACAACAGGACACCACTATTAAAGGTTTAAATGTAACAATCCCATACAAAGAGAAAATCATACCATATCTTGACACTTTAGACAGTCAGGCGAGAATAATTGGAGCTGTAAATACTATTAAAGTTCTAGAAGACGGCACGCTAAAGGGATACAATACAGATCATTACGGATTTAGTAAAGCCTTAAGTAACTACCCTGCTGTTTTAAAAAAAACAGCTCTTATTCTAGGAAATGGCGGCGCCTCAAAGGCCATTAAATATGCGCTTGATGATTTAGGGTACAACCACACAACCGTGTCAAGAAATGTGACTAAGGATACCATTACCTACCAACAAGTGACAAAACAGGTCATAGAAAATAACACACTTATAGTAAATACTACTCCTTTAGGGGTAGCTCCAGATGTTTTAAAATCTCCAGAGATTCCTTACAGCTATATCACAAAAGAACACTTTCTCTTTGACCTAGTATACAACCCACAAAAAACTACTTTTCTAAAACATGGGCTCGCAAAAGGGGCAACAATAGCCAATGGTAGTAAAATGCTAGAATATCAAGCCCAGAAGGCTTGGAGTATCTGGAATAGTTAAAATAGAAGCAGCGGGGTCAATAAACAACTAGAATCTTGGCAATCTTATAGGGAGTTAGTATCTTGGACCCTCAAAATAATGAACTTTAACATTGCAAAATATGTCTGACCAAATCAATTCTACACCGCAAGATAACACACCAATTGAAAAAAGTGTTACTACCCCACAAGCTTCAAATAGTAAAGAAGAAACTCCAAAAAAGACATCTTCTGACCCAGCAGACACCACTGATATCAAACCATCAAAATCTGTGAAAAATGAGCCTGAAGTAGAAACGGTCACCACCCCAGAAATCACTGAAGAGAAAGAGGTAGAAAGCTCAGATGCTATAGCCCAGATAGAAACAATATTGGAAAAGGAGCCTACAGATTACAGCAGTCTAACTAAATTAGAGCTCACCAGTGCATTAGAAAGCCTAATGAACAATAGCGCTATAGAAAACATTAAAGAAGAAGCAGAGGAAATAAAAACAGAATTTAACAATCAATTTCAAGAAGAACTTAACCAAAAAAAAGAGGCTTTTCTCAGCCAAGGCGGAAACATCATAGATTTCCATTACACCAGTATAGAGAAAAAAGCGTTTAATGATGTTTTTAATGAGTACAGAACAAAAAGAAATGCTCATTTCAAAAAATTAAAGCAGGATTTAGAAGGAAATCTGGAAGTTAGAAACCTTTTAATTGAGGAAATTAAAAGATTATTAGATTCTGAAAAAAGTGTAAACAGCAATTATAAAAAAATTAAGGACATACAAGAGCGTTGGAAACAAGCTGGTGCCATCCCTAGAGATAAATATAACACGGTTTGGAACAACTACCATCATTACATGGAAACATACTATGATGCCTTGCAGCTAGATAGAGAGTTTAGAGATCTAGATTTTAAACACAATCTTGAAGAAAAACAAAAGCTTATAACACGTACACAAGAACTTGCAAAGCAGAGTGATGTAGACAAGGCATTTAGAGAATTACAATTAATTCATAGACGTTGGAAAGAAGAGATTGGACCCGTAGCTAGAGAGATTCGTGAGGAGTTGTGGGAAACCTTCAGCGAAGCAACAAAAATCATTCATGACAAAAAAATGGTTGCAGAAGCGGCATTAGAAGAGACATTTATTGAAAATTACGCTATTAAAAAAGAACTTATTGGTCTTGTAGGAAAAGTGCAACAAGAAACAAAATCTACTCATGGTGCATGGCAAAATGCGATGAAGCAAGTACAAGAAGTTAGAGATGTATTTTTTAGCGTTGGGCGTGTGCCAAAAGATAAAAACAAAGAAATCTGGGCGAGCTTTAAGGATACTACTCGTAGCTTTAATAAAGCTAAAAATGATTTCTATAAGCATCAAAAAAGTGCACAGTATGATAATCTTGAGCAAAAAAGAAAACTCATCAAACTTGCCCAGGATCATAAAGACTCAGAAGATTTTGAAAAAGCCACACCGCTTTTCAAAAAAATACAACATGATTGGCGTGAAATTGGGCATGTACCAAGAAAAGACAGTGATGCTATTTGGAAAGAATTTAAAGCCGCTTGTAATCATTATTTTGATAGATTACACGCTTTAAAAGACCAAGAAAATAAGCAGGAGCTAGAACATTTAGTGCAAAAACAAGCCCTACTGGATTCCATGAAAACTATAACTTTATCTGGAGACCATAAGCAAGATATCAAAACCATAAAGGAACTTATCACGCGGTGGAAAACCGTTGGACGTGTCCCTTTTAAGAAAAAGAACATTGATCAAAAATTCAATAAAGCTTTAGATGCACTATTTAACAAACTAGATTTAGACAAAAAAGAAACAGAGCTTATCAAGTTTGAAAATAAATTACATGCGCTCTCTGGTGAGGATGATACGCGCAAACTACAAAACGAGCAATTCTTTATTGGTAAAAAGATAGATGAAACCAAATCAGAAATTTTACAGCTGGAAAACAATTTGCAATTTTTCAAACATGTAGAGAAAGACAACCCTCTTGTAAAAGATGTTTATAAAAATATTGAAAAACACAAAGAACAATTGGCACTTTGGAAAGAAAAATTAGTGAAAATTAAGGCAATACAAAATGGGTAAGCAGTATGCAAAGTTGTATTCTATGCCTATCACATAAAACAGTCTTATACTACCAAGACCACAACCGCAGGTATTACCAATGCAATACCTGCGGTTGTGTTTTTATACCCCACCAATTGCTTCCCGAGGCCAAGGAAGAAAAAAACCGCTACCTCTCACATCAAAATAATGTAGAGGATAAGGGTTTTCAGAATTTTGTAAGCCCAATGGTAAGTGCTATAAAGGCAAATCACAGCCCCAAAGACAGAGGTTTAGACTTTGGAGCTGGCACAGGGCCTGTGGTTAGTAAATTACTAGGAGACCTTAAGTATAAAATAGCCTTGTATGATCCTTTTTTTCATCCTAGTAAAGCACCATTAAACACTACCTATGAGTTTATTATTTGCTGTGAGGTAATTGAACATTTGCACCATCCATTAAAAGAATTTGTACTCCTAAAAAAATTATTAAAAACAAATGGGGTACTATACTGCATGACAGATTTATTACCAAAAAAAGAAGATTTTAAAAACTGGTACTATAAAAATGACTTTACGCATGTTATATTTTACACGCCAAAAACACTGCAATGGATTCAAAAAAAAGTAGGCTTTACACATCTTGAAATAGATCAAAGGGTAATAAGGTTCTACTAATCTATAATAGCCTCATAAATTGCTGCCTGTATATTACTTCTAAGATTTGTTTCTACCATCTTTTTATTCTCTGCGCTAGGATAAGTCCTGTTAGACATAAATACATATACAATTTCCTTTTCTGGATCTGCCCAGGTAAAAGTACCTGTAAAGCCACTGTGTCCAAAACTTGTCATAGAAACGCAGCCACAAGTTGGACCACTATCTTCTAATTGAGGCTTATCAAAGCCCACACCCCTGCGTATGTTTTGATCACAGTAATAACAGGTGTTAAAATCATCAATAACCTTAGGGGACAGGTATTGTTGTCCTCCATAATTGCCGCCGTTTAAATATAGTTGCATCATTTTAGCAACATCATTTGCAGTGCTAAAGATTCCTGCATGCCCACCTACTCCACCAAGCATGGCGGCACCTTGATCATGTACATAACCATGAATTTTTTGCATTCTAAAATAGGTGTCCTCCTCGGTGGGTACAATGTTGTTTTTATTATATCTCTCTAGAGGATTATAGCCCATGGAATAAGCGCCAATAGATTCATAGAAGTTTTGCTGTACTAACTTTTGCAGTGAAAGGCCATAATACCCTTCTAGATATTTCATTAGTAAATAATAGGGTAAATCACTATACTTATACTCTTGGGTATCTCTTAATTCGCTCTCTCTTATAAAGCGGTAAATACTGTCTTTGTATTCTCGTTTGATAAACATTTTGGATGCTACTTTGTAAGGAAAATCTTCGCTGTAAGTGGGTGTATACCATTTTGTTTTTGGTGTATCCGTGAGGCTATCCATGGTATTTACATAATAAGGAATCCAAGATTTTAATCTAGCGGTATGCGTTAGCATTCTGCGCAAGGTTATATTGGCCTTATCTGTTTGTTTGTATTGAGGGAGTAACTCAGAGAGAGTAGTATCCATGGTAATAACACCCTTGTCAACCAGTTTCATTACCATAGGAAGGGTCGCCATGATCTTGGTTAATGATGCGACATCATACACATCTGTTTGTAAAACTGCTTGTAATTTATCTTGAGTATGGTGGCCAAAGGTCTTATTATATACAACTTTTCCTTTTCTAGCTACTATAATTTGAGCGCCAGGCATCATACTATCTGTAATCCCTAGCTTAGCAATAGAGTCTATTTTTTTGAGCCTGGCACTAGAGAGCCCTACACTCTCTGCAGCCCCATAGGTGAGTCTGTTTATGGACTTTGTTTGTATTTGTGTATGTATAGGGAAATCATCTCCTAAAGACACCGGAAGACTCCCCTTTGCCGCTCTGGCACCAAAAATGAGTTGAGCAGAAAGTTCTTGAGAGACCTTACTATTTTGATAAGACATGATAACTGCATCAAAATTGGTGGTAGTTTTAAGATCTAATAAACTGTAGGGTCTGGCAAAAACATCTAAAATTAAGGTATTTGTTCTTGCAATTTCTTGCAACCACACCAACTCTTTGTTTGTAAATTTATACCCCTTCCATGGAGTTTGGTTAGACTTATGAAACCCAGCTATAACATAATCATAGCCTTTGAGCTTGGTAATATAGCTGGCAAGATCATCTGCTTTTACAAAATCTATAGGTGCATACAGTCTAAGTTGATTTAAAAAATCAGCCCCAGAGGCATCACCAAAATTAACGTAGGCTATTTTTTTACCTTGCAGGTCTTTTATAGGCAGAAGTTGGTCTTTATTTTTTAAAATTGTCAATGCATTTTCAATGGCCTTTTCATACAAAGCGGCATCTATAGGGGTGTTTAAATCTTCAATAAGATTTTTCTGATCAACGGGGGTATATTGATGCAACCCTGCTTTGTACTTTCCGTACAGTATTTTTTTTACAGAATGAGCTAAACGCTCCTGTGAGATAAGTTTATCTTGATATGCCTTTACAATAACCTGGTGTGCTTTAGGGATGTTTTCTGAAATCAATAACACATCATTTCCTGCCAAAAAAGCAGCAAGATCAATCTCTCCTGGTTTATCGAAGTTTGCTGCTCCTTTCATGTTTAAGGCATCTGTGAAAATAAGCCCCTTAAAACCAAGATCTTTTTTTAAAATATCTGTCACAATGATTTTTGATAATGAAGAGGGCAAGCCATTTTGGGGCTCAAGTGAGGGTACATTTAAATGGGCCACCATCACACTAGATAACCCTTGGTTCATTAAACGCTTGTAAGGATAAAGCTCAATGCTATCAATTCTGTTTTTAGAAAAATTTATAGTGGGCAAGGTTTTATGAGAATCTGTGTCTGTATCTCCATGGCCAGGAAAATGTTTGGCATTGGCAAGAATTCCTGCAGATTGCATTCCTTTTATAAATGCAATAGATTTTTGAGTAACGTTGTCTGTATCTTCCCCAAAAGAGCGATTTCCAATAATAGGGTTTTTTGGGTTGGTATTAATATCTACCACTGGAGCAAAATTAATATGTACTCCCAATCTTTTACAGTGCTCCCCAATTCTGCGACCCACATGTTCAATTATACTGGCATCTTTAATAGCCCCAAGAGTCATGTTCCAGGGATAGGCAAAAGTAGAGTCTAAACGCATGGCTAGGCCCCACTCTGCATCCATAGCAATCATTAATTTTGTTTTTGATAATGCCTGGAATTCATTAGTAAGTTTTGCTTGCAGATTGGGTCCTCCCTTAGAAAAAATCACACCACCTATATGGTATTGTGTGATAAGCTTTTTAATTTTATCTGTTTTAGCTTTGGGATCTCTAGAGAAAACATCTACCATAAATAGCTGCCCCACCTTTTGCTCTAAAGACATATTACTGTACACACTGTCTACCCAAATTTGTTGATTTTCAAGATCATTCTCTACAGCCAAAGGGTGTATTTGTTGAGAAATAGCTGGAATACAGCCTAACATAAAAAGTAAATATAATAGGGGTTTTTGCATCTTTTAAAAATATCAAAAAATTACGCTAAAAACCGACTGTGCCAACTATCTTTCGCGGCAACCTCCCAATTTTCTTTGTATTGTGCTTTTGTATTGACTAGGTTATTGAAAACAATTGTATTTGCAGACACCGATTTGTTTTTTGCCATTTTTCTAAAATCTAACAGACTTTTATGTGCTATAAAAGCACCATTATAATAAGTGACATTCATTTTATCTAGTAAATCTACACCCATTTTCTCTTGTAACTCTTGTACAAAATGAACAGAGGCATCTATGCTACATCCCGATGCAGATGCATTTTGTTGGTTCAGACCCAACACTATAAAGCGGTCATACTTGATTTCAAAACCAGCCTCAAGCTCAGTGCCGTGTGCAGTCCACTGGGTTAAAAAATAACGAGTTTTTGCTTGTATGTATTCTACTTCTTGTGGCGTAAATTTACGATTTGATTGATACACCCATATTCTTGAGGTATCTGGAAGATTATTGAAGTCTGTAAGCATGGGTAGTGTCTGTTATATTTTTTACAACTCAGAGGCGTCTGCTATCATTTGGGCAACATCCATGACCTGAACTTGTTGTTCTTGCTCCTGGTGTTTTACCCCGTCTGTCATCATAGTATTACAAAAAGGACATCCGGTTGCCACAATACTAGCTTTTGTTTGTACAGCCTCTTGTGTGCGTTCTACATTAATGTCTTTATTTCCTGGTTCTGGTTCTTTAAACATTTGAGCACCACCTGCACCGCAGCATAGGCCGTTTGTTTTACACCGCTTCATCTCTACAAGTTCTACTTCTAATTTACGCAGTAAATCTCTTGGAGCCTCATACTCTCCATTGGCACGTCCTAAATAACAAGGATCGTGAAAAGTGATTTTTTTGCCTTTAAATTTTCCGCCCTCCACTTTAAGACGCCCATCATTTAAGAGTGTTTTTAAAAACTGAGTGTGGTGCATTACCTGATAGTTACCTCCAAGTTGGGGATATTCATTATTAATGGTATTAAAACAATGAGGGCAGGCAGTTACTATTTTCTGAACCTTGTAGGCATTAAGCACCTCAATGTTTGTAGCTGCTTGCATCTGAAACAAAAACTCATTTCCAGCTCTTTTAGCTGGATCTCCAGTACAACTCTCTTCGGTACCAAGTACAGCAAATTCTACACCAGCATTGTTTAATAGTTTTACAAAAGCTTTGGTGATTTTTTTTGCTCTGTCATCAAAACTCCCAGCGCAACCAACCCAAAATAAAACTTCAGGTTGTTTCCCTTGAGCCATGAAATCGGCCATTGTTGGTACTTTTAATACATCACTCATAATTATTGTTTTATAGTATACTGAAACACAAAAATTTCAGTGTATATTTTAATCCTCAAATACTTCAATGGTAAGGTCTTTTTGTACCAATTCTGTAAATTTACCGTTGTATCTTGTGGCTTTTACTAGATGATTATCAATCCAGTGATAATTTCCACCTCTAGGTTTTCCCATTAAAAGAGAATGAAATTTAAAACCATGCTCATGTAACCAAGCCATGGTAACAGCTCTATGCTGTTCTGTTCTTGATGTGAAAAAACAAATGATATGACCATCATCATACCAACCATTTAATGTTTTTAGTGCATCAGGAAAAGGAAGACAGGTTGCCATACGCTCTGGCTCCTCATTAGGAACATCTTCTGTGACAGTACCATCTATATCTATTAAATAGTTTTTAACATGAGAGGCTAAAATTGGAGATGCATTTTCTCCTTGAGCATCTTTTATAGTATGCAGGGGTTCATTACTTACAGGCATAGTATATACGCTGTCTTTTACCTGTCTTAATTCGTTGATAGTTCTGTTTTTTTTAGTCATTCCTAATGTATTATAATTTACTCTTTTGCCCAATCCAGGCGATCCATTTGATTAAAAGGCCATGGGGCCCCGTTGTTTTCTATATTAGTCATTGTTGCGTTAAGCTCTGTTGGCGCCGCAGATTGCTCCATTACTAAATACTGGCGCATGTCCATAATTATAGACAAAGGATCAATACTCACGGGGCAAGCCTCTACACATGCATTACAGGTGGTACAAGCCCACAGTTCTTCTGTGGTGATATAATCATTTAAAAGCTGTTTTCCATCTGGCACAAAAACACCTTGGTTGGTATCCATGTTTTTACTAACCTGCTGCAAACGATCTCTGGTATCCATCATTATTTTTCTGGGTGATAACTTTTTACCCGTCTGGTTTGCAGGACATTCACTGGTACACCTTCCACATTCTGTACAGGTATAGGCGTTTAACAGTTGTACCTGAGTTAAATCCATCACATCACTGGCTCCAAACTTTGGCGGTGGTGGCGCATCTGGGGCTGGAGCCGCAAATGGATCTGCAGCGGGGTCCATCATCATTTTTACCTCAGCGGTTACCGCTTGGTTGTTTTTAAACTGCCCTTTTGGAGTAATTGCTCCAAAATATACGTTTGGAAATGCAAGTAAAATATGTAAGTGCTTTGAAAAGTATAAGTAGTTTAGGAAAATCAAAATTCCTGTAATGTGAAGCCACCAGGCAGTTCTTTCTAAAAGCACCAAACTACTTTGGCTCATGGTATCAAAAATCCCAACAAACAAGGAGCTTACTGGATAGGATCCTGCTTGAATGTAATGGGCCGCTCCCATTTGCTGTAAGGCATAATCTGAGGAGTTCATCAGTAAAAATAAACCCATCAATACTACCTCAAAATAAAGGATAATATTTCCGTCTTGTTTGGGCCATCCTTTCATCTCTGGAGATAAAAAACGTTTAATTTTAAGTACGTTTCTGCGGGTCCAGAACAAAATCACACTCACCAAGACTAGTAGCGCTAATATTTCAAAGGTTCCTATCAAAAAATCATAAAACCCACCCAAAAAAGCAAAGACTCTATGGGTACCCAAAAGACCATCTATGATAATCTCTAACACTTCAATATTTATGATGATAAAACCTAGATAAACAATCGCATGCAAGGCGCCAGAGATGGGGCGCTTTAAAAGTTTTGATTGCCCAAGTGCAATACGCGCTACATTGCCGTACCGCTCTTTTTTGTGGTCATTAATGGCCACTGGTATTCCTAGTTTAATATTTCTAATAACCGTGCGTATGTTCTTGGTAAAGTAACCAACACCAGCCACTAGTAGAAGTAAAAACAAAATATTAGGTATGTATTGCATCGTCTATTGTTCTGTATTGTCTGGTTTTTCGTATGGCTTGTTGTTTTTTCCAAAGACAGATATATGGAGGTATCTTTTTGGATTTAATTTTACGTCTTCAAGCAATTCTTCTAGCTGCTTGGAAGCACCTTTTAAATTTTCATATAGCTGCTCATCTGTCAGTAATTTACCCATACTGCCCTCTCCATTTTCTAGTGCAGAGGTGATGGTATCAAAGCGAGTGACTACATTTTGTAATTCTGAAAATAGTTTTCCTGTTTCTAATTTTGATAAAGAATCAGAGAGGCTATTAAAATTAGTGGTCATGTTCTCAAGATTGGCAAAGGTGTTGTTTAAACTACCTTTATTTTCTTTTAAAAGGCCATTTAAAGAACTAGAAGCGTCATTTAAAGACTCCATAGTTGTATTTAAATTAGCAATCGAATTTTGGAGATTGGCTCGTGTTTTTGGGTCTAGTATATCTGTAATAGAGTGTAGCAAGACATCTAGGGTAACAAGGGTATTATTTACTTTATCCTCTAAAGGCCCAAGGGCTTTAGTTACAGCTACTAACATGTCATCTTCTACACTCCCAACAAGGGTATCACCAGATACAGCTCTGTTTTCAGGATCATATTCTGGATACAGGCCTAAGGATTTACCCCCCAAAAGACCGCTACTGTAAATGCGCACCAAACTATTTTTTGAAAACTCAAAATCTGATTCTGTTACAGAAAATGAAACCAATAGTTTACCTTGATTGTTTAAAAACGTTATGTCTTTTACTTTACCTACCAAAAGACCATTGATAGTAACAGGAGATGCTTTTGCAAGCCCCTCTACATTATCATAGGTTACAAAAAAAGTGTTATCCTTATCTAGTATATTGGTTCCTTTGAGAAAGCTATATCCAAAAATAAATAGTAGGATTGTTCCCAGGGCAAGTACAGCGGTTTTAACTTCTTTGGAGCGTTTCAAAAGGTGTGTGTTTTAGTTAGACAAATTTAACAATAATTCTTATTCTTTGATGCCCTTGGCAAGTACTTCTGAAAGTTTAATCTTTTCTCCACCTCTAAAGGCAACCACATAGGCCGAAGCGTACCCTTTTTCTTGCGCAATTGTTTTTAAACGCTGAATCTGAGTGTAGTTTGAGGTACTACCATAGAAATACTTGTATAAAGGTCCATATTTTTTACGAGATACATTTTTTAAACCTTTAAAGTTATAGGCCTTTGTAGCAATCCTTTTTGACCCTGCTGCCAACTGTACTTTAAACGTTATGTTTTTATATATTTTTTCTTTAGAACCTTCAGTAGCATTATCTGGCTGGTCTTGAGTAATAACAGGGTTTTGTACATTGCTAGTTCCAAGTGCGATAGTTTGCTTGTACATTAAAATACCATTAGCCACTTGGGTAGCCAACTCTCTTCTGCCCTTTTTTGAGTTGACATAGGGGCCTTCTTTATTATTTGTCAAAAAACCAAGTTCAACTAAAACACTGGGCATGTATGAGCTATGCAAAACCCAAAAAGGAGCAGATCTAACACTTCTATCCTTTCTCTTTAAATTGGTAACAATGTTAGATTGTATCAAACTAGCAAGTGTTATGCTTTGATCTAAATACTCTTCCTGCATTAGGGTTAGACCAATTAATGATTCTGGACGATTGGGATCAAACCCAGCATATCGTTCTTGGTAGTTATCTTCTAGAAAAATCACCTCATTTTCCTTTTTTGCTGTATTTAAATTTTTTCCAGATTTATCTACCCCCATTACAAATGTACCCACACCATAGGCTTGATTTGTAAAGGCATCACAGTGTATGGACACAAAAATGTCTGCATCAACTTCATTTGCAATAGGGCCTCGTCTGTACAAATCAACCTTTACATCTGTTTTTCTTGTGTACACTACTTTAATACCTGGAACTTTCTCTAAAATAGCACCAACTTGGAGTGTGACATCCAGTACAATATCTTTTTCAATAAAACCATTGCCAATATTTCCAGAATCTTTACCACCATGACCTGCATCCAATACAACTATAAAAGGTTTTTGGGTATCATTTTTGATTACAGAAAAGGAGGCAAATAAAACTCCTGTAAGAAGTAGTACTAAAATGGATGCAAATTTGGTTTTCATATAGGTATAAACGCTGATTTTTAAAATTTGTTTTTTTTCAGAGTTGCCAAAAAAATATGCTTAATTTTGATGAATCAAAATCTAAGCCAAAATACAAAATAATACCTGCAAGAAGTGCCATATAAACAGCATTTATTAATTATTTTATCCACAGTGTTTTTATGCTGCAGCGGGCTAGTATTTGGCCAAGAGATTCCACCTAAAGATACTCCCATAATCCCCTTTGTGGAAACACAGCAGCCACAAGAAAACGACAGCTTGTCAAATAATAAGCTAGTCATTGATCAAATCAATGAGCGCGCAACAGATACCATACAAGTAGATAGTATAACACCTCCAAAAGAAGTATTTACAGATATTGTGGAATACTACGGAGAGCAATATGTATACCTGGACAAAAAACAAAACAAGGTATATATGTATGATAAGGCGTATATTATTTATGGAGACGTGCGTATAAACGCTGGCCTTATAGTGCTTGATTACAATACAAATGAGGTCTATGCAAAAGGAATTGATAGCGCAGGAACCTACACCCAACGCCCTGTTTTTAAACAAGGTACCAATATCGTTGAGCCAGACTCAATAAAATACAACTACAACTCTGAGAAAGCTTTAGTTCATAATTCAAGAGGAGAGGAACAAAGCTTTAGATACATCGCCAAGACCACAAAAAAAGTAAACGACTCTGTTGTGTATCTTAGCAATGTTACGTTTACCACCTCCAAAAACATAGACAATCCAGAATACTATTTTTTTACAAGGAAAGCCAAATTTGTACCAAAAAAGAAAATCATAACAGGTCTTACCAATATGTATATTGCAGATGTGCCAACTCCTATTGGGCTTCCGTTTGCATTTTTACCACTAGGGGAAGACAGACAATCTGGATTTATAATACCAACCATTGGAGAAAATAACAACCGTGGATTTTTCTTTCAAAATGGAGGGTACTACTTGGCCCTTTCAGATTATGTAGATCTAACCCTACTTGGAGATTATTACACCAATGGTAGTTATGGGCTAAGAGCAGAGTCTAGTTATGCTTTAAAATACAAATTTCGAGGAAATATAAACATGAGGTATGAAAACCTGGTTAACAGTGAAAGAGGTTTTCCAGACTACAGCCAAAGTTCTTCTTACAACATACAGTGGAATCACTCACAGGATCAAAAATCAAGTCCTAGCTCCCGCTTTAATGCGTCTGTTAACTTTGGTAGCAGTCGTTATTTTCAGCAATCTATCAACCAATTTAACAACTCTAGTGCACTTGTAAATACACTAAACTCCTCTGTAAGTTACTCTAAGACCTTTGAGGGAGAGCCACAGATAAACACCTCGGTAGCCCTTAATTTGCAACAAAACACCCAAACAGAAAAAATCAACTTATCCTTGCCAAATATAAATGCAAACATGGCAAGGGTATTCCCGTTTGCCCCTAAAAGTGGTAGTAAAAAAGGAATTATCCAAAACATTAATTTTCAATATGATGTAACTGCTCAAAATAGAATACAAACTACAGACTCCTTATTTTTAAAATCTGAAATGTTTGATAACGCACTTATGGGCGTACAGCATAGAATACCGCTGAGTACAAATTTCAAAATTCTGGATCATCTAAGCGCTTCTGCAAGTACAACTTATACAGAAACCTGGAGTTTTAAAACCTTTAACAAAAGGTATGACCAAAACCTAAACCAAGGTAGCGGAGGAGTTGCTACAGACACTATAAACGGTTTTGATAGCTATAGAACGTATAATTTTAACATGAGTTTAGGGACCACCATCTACGGTACTTTTAATGTTGGTGATAAGGATAGCAAACTCCAAAAAATTCGCCACGTGGTAAGACCCTCTATATCTTACAACATCAACCCCAGTTTTGAACAGTATTATGACCAATACGTGGTGCCAGTTACCGCAGATCCAGAGATTAATGAAGAAATAGTACAATACTCAAGGTTTGAAAACACGCTTTATGGAGCCCCTGGACAGCGTTTTTCTAGCAACATAGGTGTCAGCCTTAGCAATACCCTTGAGGCCAAGGTCAGAGACCGAGATACCACAGCCCTAAAGCCAAAGAAAAAAATACTTCTTAATAACTTAAACTTTGGTACTGCCTACAATGTTGCGGGAGACTCCTTGCAATGGAGCCCTGTTAATGTCTCAGGAGCCATTCCAATTATACCAAAACTTGATGTTAATTTTAGCGGATCTTTGGACCCCTATGCTTTAGACAACAACAACCAACGTATTGATGTATTTAACATAGATAATGGAGGTAGCCTGTTTAGGCTCACGCGAGGGAATATTAGCCTTAACTACTCTTTCTCTAGTAAAGATTTTACAGAAAAAAAGAGTGATAAAGATAGTGACGATCAAACCTTTAGAAACGGAGGACGTCAAGATGATCTCTTTGGAGACAATACCACAAGATTTGGAGACAACACTTTTGATGACGATCAAAATGAGCAGCAACAACCACTCACCAATAAAGACTGGTACAATTTTACCATACCTTGGGATTTTCGTATGGCGTACACCATTACCTACGGAAATCAAAGAAGAGAAAATGAAATCTCATCACAATCATTGATGTTTAGCTCCAATTTAGAGTTAAGTCCTCGTTGGAAAGTGGGAATGTCTTCTGGGTATGACTTTAAAAACAAAGGAATTACTACAACACAGTTTAGATTCCAGCGCGACTTAGAAAGTTGGAAAATGAGTTTTAACTGGACTCCTATTGGCTCTGTTAATACCTCATGGTACTTTTTTATTGGTATTAAATCTAGTGTGTTGAGTGATATTAAATACGACAAACGAAGAGAAGCTGACAGACAACTGTAACATCATGTAAGGTTATAGTATCACTATTAGAAAATTATGAAAAAAATAATCCACACAGACAAAGCTCCCGCCCCTATTGGCCCATACAACCAAGCAGTGCAATTTGGAAATATGTTATATACTTCTGGTCAAATAGCAATTAACCCTGCAACAGGAGCGCTTGAGACAGATGATATACACAAAGAAACAACCCTAGTGATGGAAAATCTAAAGGCAATACTGCAGGCTGCGGGTATGAATTTTGAGCACGTACTAAAGGCCAGTATTTTTGTTAGTGATATGCACAACTTTGCAGCCATCAATAAGGTGTATGCTACTTACTTTAATCCAGAGACGGCGCCAGCCAGAGAAACGGTAGAGGTCGCAAACCTACCCAAGTTTGTAAATGTTGAAATCTCTGTGATTGCTAGTGTATAAAAAAATTACTTCTCTTTTTTATCTTCATTAAAATTGGCTGGAAAGCTTGTGTCATCAGGCACAAAAGGAGCATCCAAAGAATCATTCTCTAGGGTCACCTTTTTATTAAATAGTTTTTCTATAAGCTCACTTAGAGTGTTAAAATCTACATTGTAAGACATTCCTAGACCCTGCTCAAATATCTGGTCTTCCCCAATAAATTGTATATCTGCTTGACGGTTAAAGAAGTTCATTCTAAGGGTACCATCTTCATTGATGAGCCATTGTACTTCAATATCTCCAGCAATTGCGGTTTCATTGGCCCCACCAACAGGTATCCCCACCTTACCATTAATTAAAATACGCTCATTTATTTTACTTTGCAGAGATATACCAAGACGGTCAGCGGTTTGTAAATTGGGTAGTCTACTACCTTGAGAATAATCTAAACCTACATTAAATTTACCCTCTTTGTCAGCAAACAAACCATTTACTAAATTACTAACTCTGTCTGCCAAAGTGCCTGCAAAATTTGCACCCCCCAGACCTTCATTTACAAAACTACCGGTGGTTAGTAAAAAAATAGCTTGTTTCTCTATCTCTTCCTTGCTTTGCAATTTAAATTCTAATTCACTTTTTACCGTTGAGCTAGTTCTGGGAAAATCTATACTGAAATTTAATGCTGGCTGCAAGATCTCTCCAGATAAGTCAACCAAAACATCCACAGGTATCTTCCTGTTAAAAGAAGGATTATCAAGCAGCACCGAGGGGTTTGCCAAAGTAGCATACTTTGCGCTAATACTTAATCTGGCCCTATCTGGAGCTCCATCCCAATTAATGTTTCCGCCAGGAATTACCGCAATCTTTTTTTGAATGATACCACCGTATCTAAAATCATACAAGCCCTCAATTACCGTAAACTCACCCCACATATTAAACTTCCCCTTTGTATCAAGGCGTATTAACAATGTTCCAGCTCCGCGCCCTTTTAGGGTAGAGTTGTTTACCTTATCTATAACTACCTCAACCTCTGCATTTTCATTGATATCTAGGTCAAAATCTACAGAGAGTCCTTTGATTTCTTTTTTGACTATTGTTAGATCACTTGTTAGGGTGCGTTTATCTTGTGGAGATAGAAATTTAATAAAGCTATCATCACCAATAGACTCTGTATCACTAAGGGGTATTTTAAAGGTTGTTCCCTTCTGTGTGGCTGCAAATACCTTTATATCTAACTCACTAATTGGGCCTTGTATAACCGCGTTACCACTAATGAAAGACGTTCCATAATACAACTCATCTTCATCTGGTGGGGTATCCAAAACAAGCAATCTCTCTGGAGCACTAATCTCTAGATTTAAATTCCAGTCACGATAATTATCATGAGTTGCAACACCAGAGAAAAGTCCTTTTGTATCAAATTTTGTATCTGTAATATCTGTAGACAGAATTGAAAGGGAATCTTTGGAGACAATCATTTGAGTGCTGTTTGCAATATCAAAATCTGTATTGAGGTAGGGAACCATTAATCCACTATTTTTTAAATTAATGGTACCAAGTATGTTGGGCTTGTTGTAATTACCCATTATCTGTAAGGCCCCAGAGGCCTCGCCTCTTATGTCTGTAATGACATTAGCTCCAAAAGGAGTTAAGGCCTTTAGGTTAAACTCATTTAATCTCACATCTATATCTAACTTAGGGGTTTTTGGAGCAAAATCAATGGTGCCAAGGGCGTTAAATGAGCGTATATTATCATGGGTCAGAGCACTAGAAACACGATACTTGGTAAGATCTTGGTTGCCATCAATAGCTAAGGTAAGATCACCATACCCGATGGTGTTTATACTAATATCATCAATTGTAACATTACTCTGCGGAAAATAAGCTCCGTCTTGTTGTAAAAAAGATAAGGTACCGTTTGTAAGACCATATAATTGAAGGCTATCTACAGAAGGGATTATATTTCCAATATTTACATCTTTGAACCGAACCTTAAGGTTTTTATAGGTTGAATCTCTAATTATGCCCGCAAAGGCAATTTGCTCTTCCTTATAATTGAGCTGTAATGAATCTATGGCAATGGCAGAAAAACGATCATCAAAGACCACTTTATTTTTTTTATTATTCTCTTTATTTAAATACCATAAATTGTCTTTGTATGAGATTTCAGACTTTTTTATGCCTACTACAGAATTCCCTTGTGGGTTAATTGTGTAGTATAAAGCTAGATCAAAAAGATCCTCTTTTTGATCTCCTCCTTTAAAAACGGATTGTACGTATAGCGTATCATTATAGGTTTTATTAATCAAGCTGAAATCTTTCAAATCATAGACACCAGTATACACAGAATCTACACTTATATACGTGTTATATAGTGGGTTATCATTATCTACCTGGATATTTACTTTACCTAAATAATTGTTAAACAAAAGCAGCTCAGGGGATTTAAAATCTAACTCAAACTTAGATTCATCTGAGGAGACAGCACCTCTTAATCGTGAATTTTCACCTACTTGTAATTCTGGTACAAAAACTTCTACAATCTTACTGTACACAGAGAGATCGTAATCTATATATTGATTTGTTGTCACCTCTGTTGGAACGTAATTGGCATACATACTTCCCAATCCATTTCTAAATAAATTTGCGATATCTTTTATTAAAAAGTTTCCAGAAACCTGCCCATCACATATATCTGGTGAATTGATAGCTATGATGCGCTCTTTGTCCTGGAAGGAAGATGTTATTCTAAAATCATCAAAATAAAAATCATCGTCTTGATTTTGGTAAAACGTCTCTTGAAATGAAAAAGAACCTACACTATCATCTATGGTAGTTCCATCCATATCTACAACCACTTTCCCTGCAAAGACAGAAATACTATCTCTTGTAACAAGACGTAATTTATTTAATTCGGCAAAGTGAACATCTGCTCTAAAATCATACTGGTTAAAAGATTCTGAAACATCTACAAGACCTGTAAAATCTAACTGCACATTGGGGTCATCAATAGATAGATCTCCATTAAAAACAGGGTCCTTTAAGGCCCCTTGTAGGGTAATATTTTTATAATCATAGCCTTGAAAAGAAAACGAGGTGATGACACCACTCAGGGCAGTATCTACTGTTTGTTGGGTAAACCCTTGGCCGTCAACACTTAAACTAGCAGACACTTTTCCTAAAGTTGGCTGCTTGGTTAAAGCGCCAATATCAAAGGAAGATAAACTAACATCTCCCTTATAGCTCGCCAGGGCAACATCCCTGTAGTTATCAATGGATACACTTGCCTGGGCAACTCCTATATCACTTATAAAATTAGCCTGGGTAGTAAACCTATTTGCATTGATCCTTGAGGTTCCTTTATAATTAAAAACACCTAGTTTACTTAGCTCTTCAGGCAACACCTTACCAAGAATATTTGGTAAAAACCGACGTAAATCATAGTAACTAGTGATAATATCATGCCCTTTGAAATGTATAGCAAAAGCATTTGCGCCCTTAATAACATCTTTAAAATAATAATCACCTGCTACACTAGTATTGGCAGTGGTAATCGCTGCTTTAGTGAAAGAGAAATCATTCAAGACCCCTTTAAAATTACCTTTAAAACCAATGGTTTGATTGGCGCCAAACTCATTGTAAAAACCATTAAGATCATTGGTGGCTATACTTGAGGGGTTAAAACTTGCCGTAAAGACAACCGTATTGTAAAAATCTGAGTAACCATTTTCACTGTAATCCATAACAAGATCCCCATCTAGCCTACTTTGAGTGGTAGTAAGTTCCATGTTTTGCAACTTCATTTGCTGGGTCGTGTAAGAGAATTGAGACTCAAGGTTTGTAATTTTAAAACCCCTGCTAGCCAAAAGACCTAGTGAGGTGATATTGGCATATACATCTGGACCCAGTATTTTAAAATCTACAGCAGCAGCCTCTACATCAGTAAAATCAAATAATAAGGGTGTAGAGAGGTTTTGATCTGTTATTTTAATGGCACTATTTTCAATAGAGACTTTATCTGCACTGAGTTTAAAAATGGTATTGGATCTTTTTTGGGTATTAAATTTTCCAGAGAAGATAGACATGTTATCTCTAGTTTCGTTTTTATAGGTTTTTATAAAAAGTTTTGTGTCAGAAAGTAGCACATCTGCGAGAGAAACCTCCTTTTCTAGAAGTGTAGAAAAACTTAAAATACTAGTTTGCAGTTGCCCGGCAAAAATCAATGTATCTTGGTGATGGTCTTCAATGTATAGGTCTCGAAGATCTATAGCACCTTTCCAATTAAGCCCTACTCTATCTATATCAATTTGAGTGTCATAGGTTTCATTGAGATACCCCGTTAGTCTATCGGCTAGTTTTGTTTGTACACTAGGCAAAGAAAAAACGACCACCAATAGCAATACCAACAGCAGCAGTATTACTAGTAATCGAACTATTATTTTTCTTAATTTTTTGATACGCTTTTAAAGTTATAATTTTACAAGCAATAAATATGCCCTACTCTCGTGATAGAAAAAAATTGTTATATCCTAGGTATTGAATCTTCTTGTGATGACACGGCTGCGGCTGTGATCAACAACGGTGTTATATTGAGCAATGTTGTAGCTACACAAAAAATTCATGAGGCTTATGGAGGTGTGGTTCCAGAACTTGCCTCTAGAGCACACCAACAAAACATTGTACCTGTAGTTCACCAAGCATTACAACAGGCAAATATCGATAAAAAACAACTAAGCGCCATAGCCTTCACTAGAGGACCTGGACTCATGGGTTCTTTGCTAGTAGGCACCTCATTTTCAAAGTCTTTGGCCTTTGGCCTGGATATTCCCTTACTGGATGTAAACCATATGCAGGCTCATATTTTGGCACATTTTATAAAGGCCCAAGGGCAAAAATCTCCAAGTTTTCCTTTTTTAGCCCTTACCATCAGCGGCGGGCACACTCAAATTGTAAAGGTTTCAGACTATTTTGATCTAGAGGTAATTGGTCAAAGCATTGATGATGCCGTTGGAGAGGCTTTTGATAAGAGTGCTAAAATTTTAGGGCTCCCCTATCCAGGAGGCCCATTAATTGATAAACATGCACAACAAGGAAATCCTAATAAGTATACGTTTCCTAAACCTAAAGTAAGCCCTTTAGATTTCAGCTTCAGTGGTTTAAAGACAGCTGTTTTATACTTTGTGCAAAAAAATGTTGCAGAAAACTCCAATTTTATTGAAGAAAATTTGGCAGATATCTGCGCAAGTTTGCAACACACTATAGTTAGCTATTTAATGGATAAACTTAAAAATGCTGTCAAACAAACAGGCATTACCCAAGTTGCCATAGGAGGTGGTGTTTCTGCCAATAGTGGTATCAGGCAGGCCTTAAAAGAGGCAGAACAAAGGTATGGATGGACTACACACATACCAAGATTTGAATTTTGCACAGACAATGCAGCCATGATCGCTATGGTAGGAGAATTAAAGTACAAACAAAAGCATTTTGCAGGTGACAATGTAACGGCTAATGCAAGAATGAAACTATAAGTTAGACCAACAAAACGAAAACCTAATGCAATTATTTTACAGCCAAGACCTTAGCCCAAATGACACTCAGTATAGTTTCAGCAAAGAGGAAAGCAGGCATATTGCAAAGGTTTTAAGAAAACAAATTGGAGCTACTGTGCACCTCACAAATGGTAAAGGAGACCTCTTTAGTGGAGTCCTTCAAAGCAATGACCCAAAGTGTTGTTTGGCAGCTATTACTAAAGTTGAGCAAAAAAAACCACTACATTACGGCCTGCACCTTGCAATTGCTCCTACAAAACTCAACGATCGATTTGAGTGGTTTTTGGAAAAAGCGACCGAGATAGGTATCACTCAAATAACTCCTATACTTTGCCAACACAGTGAACGTAAAATTATTAAACCCCAACGGTACCAAAAAATTATTGTAAGCGCAGCCAAACAGTCATTAAAATATCATTTTCCCTTGCTACACCCTATGTGTAGTTTTAAAGAATTTATAGAAAAATACAAAGAAGCACCTTGTCAAAAATTAATTGCCCATTGTCAAGAGCAAGAAAAAAAATCGCTAAAGTCATTGCTTAAACCCAAGGGCAAGCATATTATTATGGTAGGTCCAGAGGGTGATTTTTCTGACAATGAAATAAATATGGCAACTGATATGGGATACACAGGCATAAGTCTTGGAACAAACAGACTAAGAACAGAAACTGCCGCTATTGTAGCGTGCCACAGTGTTGCATATAGCAACGAAACTTAGTAAGCCTTTCTAAATACCTTTTGAGTGTATATAATTGGTGAAATTTCTCTTCAGAGAGTAAGGCATCCCTTTTTTGTTTTTTGTACTTTTACATCTATGATGTTTCGTATCACTATTATACT
>CAJWXC010000008.1 GCA_913048215.1 uncultured Flavobacteriaceae bacterium
AATGCTGGTGGAGCTTGGGATAATGCTAAAAAATCTTTTGAAGCAGGTGTTGAAATTAATGGTGTAATGACATACAAAGGTTCTGAGGCTCACAAGGCTGCAGTAACTGGAGATACTGTCGGAGACCCATTTAAAGACACTTCTGGTCCATCTATGAACATCCTAATTAAACTTACGTGTTTGATTGGCCTTGTTATTGCTCCAATTCTAGGGGGTCATGCAGTAGCAGATACCTCAGCAGATGCCACTCAAGAAAATACCATACAGGTAAATACTGAAAAACAAGTGAGCGTAGAGATGAGCTCTGATGATGATGGGTTATTTACAGCCACCGTTACCATTACAACACAAGAAGATGGGTACACAACAAAAATGAGTAAAATTTTTAAGGGAACTATGGCTGAAGTAACAGCCCAGATTGAGGCATTGGAAGCTACGAAAGTGGTACCTCCAGCACCTCCAGTTACTGTTTCTGAAACACAAAACAAGTAATATACCCAATTTTATAATTACAAAAAAAGGGCTGTCTTTTAAAGACAGCCCTTTTTTTATGAGGGTTATTACATGTTGCTGTTTTTTTTAAAACAGCCCGTTAATCTCTGCATCAATTTTACTAATTACTTCACCAAGATGCTCTGGGTTTTCAACAAAATCAATATCATCTACATCTAGAATAATTACTTTTCCTTTATTGTAGGTAGTAATCCAAGCTTCATAACGCTCGTTGAGACGGCTCAGGTACTCGATGCTTATTGAGTTTTCATAATCTCGCCCACGTTTGTGAATTTGCTTTACTAAATTGGGTATGGAGCTACGCAGGTAAATTAGAAGATCTGGTCCTTTGGTAACACTCTCCATTAAATCAAACAGTGATTTATAGTTTTCAAAGTCTCTGTTGGTCATCAGTCCCATGGCATGAAGATTGGGAGCAAATATGTATGCGTCTTCGTAGATGGTTCTGTCTTGTATTACTTTTTGACCCTGCTCTCTTATCTCTAAAATTTGACGAAAACGACTGTTTAAAAAATAGACTTGTAGGTTAAAAGACCAACGTTCCATTTCATTGTAAAAGTCATCAAGATATGGATTGTCCTCCACATCCTCATAATGAGGTTTCCATTTATAGTGCTTTGATAATAAACGTGTAAGAGTGGTTTTTCCTGAACCAATATTTCCTGCTATGGCAACGTGCATACTTTTATTTATTTGGTTTTTGTACTACAAATGAGTGAATATTTTCTCGATCATAAATATACAAGAAATCTTCAAACACTTGCAAGTCTTGTATGCTTATTTGAGTAGTTTTTATAGATAAGAGTTTGAAGCTATTTTCTATTATTTCATAGATCATATTATCTTTAACTACCAAAACCCTTCCCTTGTGAGTTATCACTTTTTCACCTCCCTGAAACGCAACACTCTTTACAAGTCCTCCAAAAACTGTATAGACTTTTACACCACTAGGGGTTAGGAGATAATTGTAATTAAAATCACTGGCTTGATCTGTAGGGATTTCAGCAATAGGTAGCGAGATGCTATTTTTTGTATTATTCCTGTAATTGTAGAGTTCTAATTGTTGTGAATCTGCATTGAAAAGCCATAACTTATTTCCTCCAGCGTTGCTCACGCTACTAATATTAGCTATATCTTCTAATAGATTAAAGTTAATTTGTTCAATAAGGGAGAGTTTGTTGTCAAGTAAAATGACCGTGTTGGTTTGTGCATAAAAGACTACTACATTAAAAGGATTGATAATATCTACACTAGTGATGTTTCCTAACTGGAAATCTGTGAATTTATATCCCTGCGTTGCATTTTCTTTACTTAACACTTGATCTGTTATAGTGTAAAAGTTATCATAGCTATCATAACCAATAAACTGGCTTGCAGATAATGGGGTTTGAGTAGTTTTGTTGTACCCTTGGCCTACAGCAGTTTGAATACATAGTACTATTATAAGAACAAAATACTTCATAGCCCCAAGGTACAAAAAAGCCTCGTTATAGATAACGAGGCTTTTTTTTAAAATGATAACATCTTATCCTAGAAAAGGGTATTTGTAATCTGTAGGTGTTACAAATGTTTCTTTTACCATTCTTGGAGAACACCATCTATATAGGTTTAACTTACTACCCGCTTTGTCGTTGGTTCCGCTTGCTCGGGCACCTCCAAAGGGTTGCTGTCCTACAACGGCCCCTGTAGGCTTGTCATTGATGTAGAAGTTACCTGCTGCATTTTCTAAAATTTTGACACCTACTTCTAAGGCGTAGCGGTCTTCACTAAATACCGCTCCCGTCAGGGCATATTCACTTGTTTGATCTACAAGGTGGAGCGTGTCCTCCCAGGCGTCATCTTCAAAAACATATACGGTAACTACAGGGCCAAATAGCTCTGTACACATAGTTGTATATTTTGGGTCATTGGTTTTAATAACAGTGGGCTCAATGAAGTACCCTTTGCTTTTATCATAACCACCACCTGCAATGATTTCTGCATTAGTGTCTTTTTTTGCTTGATCTATAAACCCTGCAAGTTTGTCAAAAGATCCTTCATGTATTACAGCAGTGATAAAGTTGCTCATATCTTCTGGAGATCCCATTTTAAAAGTTTCCATCTGTGCTTTTAGATGTTTTTGTGTAGCCTCCCAAATACTTTTTGAAACATATACTCTACTGGCTGCACTACATTTTTGACCTTGAAATTCAAAAGCACCTCTCGAGATGGCGGTAGCCACCTGAGCAGGATTTGATGATTTGTGCGCAACAATAAAATCTTTACCGCCAGTCTCTCCAACAATACGAGGATAGGTTTTATAGTTGTGGATGTTTACTCCAATTTTTTTCCAAAGCTCTTTAAAGATAAAGGTTGATCCAGTGAAATGAAGCCCACTGAAATCTGGACTATCTAGGACTGTATCTGTAATCATCTCAGGGTCACCCATAACCATTTGTATCACTCCAGAAGGTACTCCTGCTTCTTTGAATACATCGAGAACTATTTTGGCAGAGAATATTTGACTATCACTAGGTTTCCAAACCACAACATTACCCATCATTGCAGCACTTGCTGGTAAATTGGCTGCAATGGCAGTGAAGTTAAAAGGTGTGATTGCGTAGATGAATCCCTCAAGTGGTCTATACTCTAGACGGTTCCAAACATCACTTGTTGATGCAGGCTGCTCAGCATACATTTGGGTCATGTACTGTACATTAAACCGCAAGAAATCTATCAGTTCACAAGATGCGTCAATTTCTGCCTGATGAATGGTTTTAGATTGCGCAAGCATTGTTGCTGCATTTATTTTGGCTCTGTAAGGTCCTGCAATTAATTCTGCAGCACGTAAAAATATAGCAGCACGTTGCTCCCATGGCATTTGAGACCACATTTTACGGGCCTCTAAAGCGCTATCAATAGCTTCTTGGATATGTTTTTTCTCAGCCCTGTGGTAGGTCCCTAAGATATGCTTGTGATCATGCGGCGGTGACATAGTTGCCGTGTCCCCAGTGGTAACATCTTTTCCATTTATATACATTGGCACATCAATGGTGCTATTATACATTTGTGTATATGTTTTTGCAACAGTTGCTCGTTCAGAAGAGCCTGGAGCATATGTTTTTACTGGTTCGTTAACAGCAACTGGAACTTTGTAAAATCCTTTTCCCATAGTGAGTTTATTTATGCAATTGCTTGGCAATTTGCGATTTGTTTAAGACAAAATTTTGAACTGCGAAGATACAAAAAATATGCTCCTATAATAGCGTGTACTGGGGTCGGTTTTACACTGTATTAGGAGGGTACATTAAAATAAAAATGAATTTTGAAAGTGCTCTACTTAAATTAATTCATAGAAAATGGAGCACTTAATTTAAAGTTTGGGATGCTTACTTTAAAGTTTTCGGTAGAAGAAAAATTAACCATTTCATAATAACCGCTCATAGATCCAAAAGGACTAAGTAATATGCAACCACTACTGTAGGTGTGAGAGCCACCAGGCTTAATAACTGGTTTTTTGCCAACAACACCTTCTCCAAAAACCATGTCAATGTCGTTTAGGGCATCTTTTATTTTCCAGTGGCGAGATTTAAGTTGTACCACATCTTTACTATTATTCTCAATACGGATGATATAAGAAAATGCATACTGTTGTTTCCCATTAGATACAAAAGCGTCCTCAAAACGGGTTTTGATAGAAACTTTTATTCCTAGGGTAACTTTTTGCGTCATTTAATTATATTGAGTAAACAGTTGTTGTTAAATATAGATAACATAAAAATACAAATTTTATTATTATATATACAATTAAGGTCTCAATGATTAAGTAGGAGATTAAAAATCACACACAAAAAATTAATTCTCCTGGGCTTTTAAAGAGAATAAAGAGTCATTATTTGTTACAAATTCTTCACAAGTTTTAAAGAAGTTAATAATGTCTTTGTCATCATTTCCAGCATTAATGGTAACAAGACGGACAAATTCTGTTTCTCTAAAAATTCCAAAACCTACCATTGCTTCTGCATTTTGATATAACAATGTGCAAAGGTCTTGGGCAGGAATTCCTTTATAGTTGTAGCAAATAGATATTGAATCATCAAAACTATAGAGGGTGTAATCTGGATTATTTCTTATGTAATTTCTGGCTACTTCTGCCAAATGAAATTGGTGATCTACAATTTTTTCTAATCCCAGAGTTCCAACAGATTTCCAAAGTGTCCAAAATTTTAGTGCGTCATTTCTTCTACCGCACTGAATAGATGTTTTTCCTAGATTGTAATCATCACCATCTGTTTGGTATAGATAGGAGGCGTCATTGCTAAAACTTTCGTGTAAGTATTTTTTATGTTTGGTTAGTATAATAGAGCAGGTAAGAGGCGTCCCCATCATCTTATGGGCATTGTAACTAAAAGAATCTGTAAGGGCTATCCCTTCAACCAAATGCTTGTATTTTTTACTGAAAATAACACTACCACAGTATGCCCCATCTACATGAAGCCAGAGTTGATGCTCTTTACAAATTTTAGATAATGGTGTTATCTGGTCAAAGGCTCCAAGTACGGTTGTTCCAGCAGTAGCATTTACAAAAAATGGTTGCAAACCTAAGGTGATGTCTTCATTGATTTTAGCGCTCAAGTCTTCAGGGTCCATTTGCCCATACTCATTGGTGGCTACATACCTAACTTGTTCACGCCCAATGCCGATAAATGCAGCATTTTTTGAGGTAGAGTAGTGAGATTCTATAGAGGTGTAAGCTGTCATTTTTTGCAACACTCCTTGGTTTTTAATAGTTTCATTGTGGGCATCACGGGCCATTAAAATGGCCATAAAATTACTCATAGATCCTCCAGGTGCAAAGGTTCCGTCTGCATCTTTACCATAGCCAATCAAATCACAAGATTTGCGTAAAATTTCCTTTTCAATTCCTACCTGAGGTCCAGCAACCTTGTAGGTGTACATGCTATTATTGAGTAGTACGGCCAGTAAATCTCCTAAGGTGGCCTTTGGATTTCTGCCCCCAAAGAGCTGATTAAAAAATAGGTTTGTTGCAGTGCGGGGGGTGTTTAAAACAAGTTTTTCTAGTGCTTTTTCAAAAAAAGCATCATCTGCGGGTTGCTCCTGGAGGGCTAGGGGTAAGATATTGAAAAGTTCCTTGGGTGGGATTGGAGTGGTTATTGGCTCCTGGTTTTCAGCGGCGATTAATTTTTCAGCTAATTTTTGAAACAGTAAAAGTTCTTTTTGCATTTGAAGGTCTTAGTTTAACACAAATATAATGTAAAAAGATGCCTAAAGGAACTCAAAGGTGTTATGATTTAGAGGTTTTTTAACTCTAAATCTAAAAGATGTTATTTAAAGAATTGAGGGAATGTTTTTTTAGTTATTTGAAATTTTACTGGAATTAGCAGCGCCTTTTCCAAGGAGTCTATCAAACCTAGACCCAGGAGCCCTGTAATATACCAGCACCGTATATTGGTTCTCTGTTTGCCAGAAATTACCGCTTATTGGTCCTTGCTCTACACTGCCATCTCTGTTTACCATTACGTATTTGTAATTATAGAAACCTTGTTTAAAAAGTCTTGCGTTTTGGTAGGTATCTGTTTTTTCATTGTAGCGCATGTAGGTGGTTTGGTCTATGGTCCAGTTGTTAAAATTTCCGTAGATATGTATTTCTTTATCACCCAACGACCCATAATGCTGCAGGTTAAAATGCATCAGGACATAGTCTGCCTCTATGTTTTGATTTTGAGAGGCATATAGATTTCTAACCCTGAAGTTACCGTTAATGTCCGGGTTGTAAGTATAAGGCCTTACGCTTCTGTCTATGTTTGTAAACAGAAAATTTTCATACAGTTCATTAAGCGCTACAGATCTCACCCCGTTTGTGGAGGATCTGAGGTCTTTGTTGTCAAAAAATAAAAATTCATTGCCACCCCAAAATGCTGCCTCTTGGTCATACCGATAAATGAGCTCAGTGCCAATGGTATATTGTGGTTTTAAATTAGTGATGGCATTTTTTAAATTATTGTTTTGAAAAACAATTGTTTTCACATTTTGCTTTGGGTTTATCAAAAGCAAACCAGGGGAGTTTATTTTAAACTGTACTACTTGTTGTTGGTCTATGTTTTTTATTTTTCTTGCTCTTTTGATTTCTACCGCTACGCTTAAAAGGCGTTCTAAAACCATAAATTTTCTAGAAAAAACAATCTCGCTGTCATCATTAAAAATTCTCAATAAGTAATTTCCACTTTTTTTAATAGCCCGGGTTTCTCTGTTTGGAATACTTAGTTTATAGTTTGAATAAAGCTGTAGGGTATTAAAGCTGTTTTCATAGGTTTCTATCCTAACATCATCAAAGCCATCTAGGTATTCTCCTTTTGATAAATCACTAGGAGTCCAGTCAAAATTAAAATGCTCAATGGTGTAAAAGTAATCTGCTTCATTACCAATGATATCATCAAAAGAAAGTTGCAGTTTTTGCCCCAATTCTATTACAGGCAATGTGCTTTGTGATGAAGATCCTTTTAGCTCAATAGTTCTAATATACTCAGGCTCAATTGTTTGCTTTACTTGAGCCACTCCTTCCGGGATTTGATAAAAAAAGAGAATAAATAAGAGAGTAATGGTGCGCATGGTTTGTTGGTGTAAGTGTTAAATATAAACAAATTTTACGCCTTAAAATTGCATCACATTTTTTTGGGACAGTAAAGAGATAAAAATATCTTAATAAATTGGAAAATTGCTCTTTTAATTCTTAAATTTGCGTTCCCTAAAAAGACATACTATTTTGGATGCTTTTTAAGAAAATAAAAGACAATTTTAACACGACTATCCTATGTCCAAAGACATTAAGATTAAAAAGGGTCTTGCCATCCGCCTAAAGGGTGAAGCAGATAAATCACTTTCAAACGCACCGCGTTCACGCACCTTTGCTATTCGTCCTTCAGATTTCCACTTGTTTACACCAAAATTGGTGAAAAAAGAAGGGGATAAAATGCTCGCTGGAGAGACCTTATTTTACAGCAAACAAAACCAGGCAATCACTTTTTCATCACCAGTAAGCGGTACCCTTACCAAGATTGAAAGAGGGCCAAAACGTGTAATTACATCTATAACCATTGAAGCTGATCAAAAAGACACTTTTATGGATTATGGAGTAAAAACTCCAGAAAGCCTTTCATCTCAAGAAATTAAAGATCATTTACTTGCCTGTGGGTGCTGGCCTTTTGTAAAACAACGTCCTTATGATGTTATTGCAAATCCAAATAACAAGCCAAAAGCAATATTTATCTCTGGTTTGGCTACTGGAGCTTTAGATGCAGATCTAGATTTTGTTTTACAAGGAAAAGAAAAAGAAGTGCAAACCGCCATTACAGCACTTAGTAAACTAACAGATGGTGCTATTCACCTTACTGTTGCAAAAGATAGCGTTTCTATGTTATCTGAGTTGAAACATGTTGTTTTACACAAAACAAATGTATTGCATCCTGCAGGAAATGTGGGTACACAAATAAACAAGATAGATCCAATTAATAAAGGGGAAACTGTTTGGACGGTAGCTGCTCAAGATTTGGTAATTATTGGAGAATTATTTTTAACAGGAAAATACAACGCAGAGCGTATTGTGGCTCTGGCAGGTTCTTGTATTAAGGCTCCAAAATATTATAAAACTAGAATTGGTAGTGAAGTTGCTACCATGATTTATGACTCTGGGCTTACTCAAGAAAATGTTCGCGTGATTAGCGGAGGTGTTTTAAGCGGAGATACCATTTCTCCAAAACTTCACCTTGGTTTTTATCACAATGCAATAACAGTTATTCCTCAGGGTGATGATTATGAGTTTTTTGGCTGGAACAAGCCTGTGTTTGATAAAATCTCTCCATCAAGAGCGTTAACTTTTTCTTGGATGCAACCCAAGAAAGAATTTGATTTAACAACAAACACCAATGGTGAGCATCGTGCTTTTGTTGTAACGGGTAATTACGAAGAGGTATTTCCTCTGGATATATATCCTCTACAAATTTTAAAGGCTTGTTTGGTGAAAGATTTGGATGCAATGGAAGCCCTAGGAATGTATGAGGTGGCACCAGAAGATTTCGCCTTGACAGAATTTGTATGTGTTTCAAAGCAGCCACATCAACAAATCATAAGAGAAGGATTAGACTTAATGTATAAAGAAATAGGATAAGTTATGGGTTTAAAACAGAATTTACATACCTTAAAAATGAAGTACAAAGGTACCAAGATGGCTCCTGCGTTTAACGCGTTCCATACCTTTTTGTACTTGCCCAATGAGACTACCCATAATGGTACTCACATCAAAGCAGCTGATGATTTAAAACGCACCATGAACATGGTTATCATGTCACTAGTGCCTTGTTTACTGTTCGGGATATTTAACGCTGGATATCAATACAATCTTCAAACAGAAGAGGTCACTAGTGCACTCAGCTTTTTTAGTACAGAGTTCTGGAACTTCTCAAACTTTACTATTGGCGCCTGGAAAGTGTTACCACTTGTGGTAGTCTCTTATGGTGTTGGACTTATTGTAGAATTTATTTTTGCGGTTATAAAAGGTCATGAGGTAGAAGAAGGATATTTGGTAACGGGAATGCTCGTACCTTTAATAGTTCCTGTAGATATACCGCTGTGGATGCTGTCTATAGCAGTTATTTTTGGTGTAGTGATAGGGAAAGAAGTCTTTGGAGGAACTGGAATGAATATTTTAAATCCTGCCTTAACCATAAGAGCCTTTTTATTCTTTGCCTATCCAACTTGGATGTCTGGAGATAAAGTTTGGGTTACTGGCGCTGTAGATACAGTAGGGCAGCCTGATGCTATTTCTGGAGAGACCATTTTAGGATCATTGGCTCAAAATAATGGGTTTGGAGATTGGAGTATGATGGATCAATTTTTAGGATTTATTCCTGGCTCTGTAGGAGAAACTTCAAAGCTTCTTATTATAGTTGGAGCCCTTATTTTAATTCTTTCAAAAATAGGTAGTTGGAGAATCATACTAAGCACACTAGCCGGTGCTCTTTGCATGGGGCTTATCTTTAATGGTGTTGTAAACGCCGGATGGGTTACAGAGAGTTCTAAATTCTTTGGGCTTATGAGCGTTGATTTTTGGCAACATTTGTTTATTGGTAGTATTTTATTTGGTGCAGTATACATGGCAACAGATCCAGTTACAGCCTCTCAAACAAATAAAGGAAAATGGATTTACGGTTTTTTAATAGGTTTTATATCTATTATGATACGCGTGTTTAATCCAGCATATCCAGAGGGAGTATTCTTGGCTATTTTACTAATGAATGTATTTGCACCAACGATAGATCACTACGTATTGGAAGGAAATATCAAGAAAAGAGCAAAACGTTTAAAACTAAAAACAGCTTAATTATGGCAGTTAATAAAGATAAAAACAGTTACACAATGATTTTTGCCGTTATTATGGTACTAGTTGTTGGTACATTATTGGCAGGATTTTCAAGCGGATTGAAGCCTATGATTAAGGCAAATGAAAAGTTTGAAAAACAACAAAACATCTTATATGCTATGGGTGTTAATGATAATGTAGGGTCAGGTGATGTGGCTTTTATAGCTACAGATAGAGTAGCAGATGCCTTTAACACCTATATCAAAGAGCAATTAGTTATTGAAGGGGCTACTTCCTCACAAAACGACAAGGCTTATTTAATAGATGTTAAAAAAGAGGGTGCAAAAGCAAAAAAAGCGGGTTATCAAAGAAAACTTCCTTTGTTTATCGGTGAAAAAGATGGTAAGAAATTATATATCATGCCGGTAAGAGGAAAAGGACTTTGGGATGCAATTTGGGGCTTTGTGGCTGTAGACAAAAGCATGACGGTACAAGGCGTGTATTTTGATCATAAAGGAGAAACACCAGGTCTGGGTGCAGAAATCAAACAGCGTTATTTTATGGATGATTTTATTGGAGAAAAACTCTTGGAAGGAACCACCTATAAGGGTATAAAAGTTGCCAAAGGAAACAACGACCCAAAGAATATGATAAAAGACGATTATGAGGTGGATGCTCTAGCGGGTGCCACTATTACTGGAGATGGGGTTTCTGCAATGCTTAAAAAGGACATTGCTATGTATGTTCCTTACTTTAAAACTATAAATAACTAAGAAGATGGGATTACTTTCAAAAAAAGACACGCGGTTAATCTTAGATCCACTTGCAGATGATAACCCAATTACCATACAAGTGTTAGGTATTTGTTCTGCCTTGGCTATTACAGCACAATTAAAGCCATCTATAGTAATGGCAGTTTCTGTAATATTTGTTCTTGGTCTGGGAAATGTAGTTATTTCACTGATGCGAAATATCATACCATCAAAAATTAGAATTATCGTGCAGCTAATTGTTGTTGCAACACTTGTAATTATTGTAGATCAGGTATTAAAAGCATTCGCTTATGAGCTTAGTAAAGAACTATCTGTCTTTATTGGTCTGATAATTACCAATTGTATTATTATGGGGCGTTTTGAGGCATTTGCTTTGGGTAATGGACCTTGGAAATCTTTCCTTGACGGTGTAGGTAACGCGTTAGGATATGGTGTAATACTTATTATAGTAGGTTTCTTTAGAGAATTATTAGGCTCTGGAACTTTGTTTGGTTTCAAAGTATTGGGTGATTCTGTAGAGAAAACCGGATTGTATGCCATTGGTTATGAAAACAATGGTTTTATGGTCCTGCCTCCAATGGCCCTCATTGTGGTGGGTATTATTATATGGGTACAGCGCAGTAGAAATAGCGCATTAATTGAAGAAAACTAGTACTAGTAAAAAATAAAATTTTAGAACATATGTTAGAGCATATAGAATTATTTTTCAAATCAATCTTTGTAGACAACATGGTATTTGCATACTTTTTGGGTATGTGTTCTTACCTAGCGGTGTCAAAGAAAGTAAGTACCGCAGTAGGTCTTGGAGCAGCTGTTATTTTTGTATTAACAGTAACGGTTCCTTTAAACTGGTTTTTAGATCAGTACATACTGCAGCCTGGAGCATTGGCTTGGCTTGATGGCAATCGTGAAACTCCAGAACTGAGCGCTTACGCAGATTATGATTTAAGTTTCTTATCCTTTATTTTATTTATTGCTACCATTGCAACTATGGTGCAGTTGGTAGAGATTATTGTTGAAAAATTTTCACCATCATTGTATAATTCATTGGGTATTTTCTTACCCTTGATTGCGGTAAACTGTGCCATTTTAGGAGGGTCATTGTTTATGCAATCAAGAGAAATTGAAACTGCAGCCTTGGCTTTAAATTATGGTTTTAGCTCTGGTATAGGATGGTTTTTAGCTATTGTTGCTATCGCTGCCATTAGAGAGAAAATAAGATATAGTAATGTGCCACCACCACTTAGAGGGCTTGGTATTACCTTTATTATTACAGGGCTAATGGCCATTGGATTTATGAGTTTTGGAGGAATGTTAACCGGTGGAGAAGATGCCCCGACAACCCCTCAAGGACAAAGCACTCAAACAAACACACTACCAGCCATTGAAAATGAAATAGAAACAACTCCATTTGTTGTTTCAGAATAAAAAATTAAGTATATGTTTTTAGCAGCAAGTATTACAGGAGTTATCGCGGCAACAGTCATCGCTTTTTTGGTGTTGACACTTTTATTAGTTACGTTATTACTTTTTACAAAACAAAAATTATCTCCATCTGGTCCTGTGACTATTACTATTAATGGTGAAAAGGAAATTGAGGTTGCCAGTGGAAGTACCCTACTAACGACCTTAGGGGATAATAAAATTTTCTTACCATCTGCATGTGGTGGTGGTGGAACATGTATTCAATGTGAGTGTCACGTTCTTGAAGGTGGTGGAGAAGCATTGCCTACAGAGACTCCTCATTTTAGCAGAAAAGAACTCAAAGACGGTGCTCGTTTGTCTTGCCAGGTAAAGGTAAAACAGAACATGAATATCACCATTCCAGAAGAAGTTTTTGGCATAAAGAAATGGGATGCAGTGGTAGTGAGAAATTACAATGTAGCCTCTTTTATTAAAGAATTTGTAGTAGAGATTCCAGAGGACATGAACTACAAAGCGGGTGGATATATTCAAATAGAAATTCCTGAGTGTGAAGTAAAATTTGAAGATATGGATATCACCGCACATCCCCAGGAGCATGATACACCAGATAAATTTCAGGCAGAATGGGATAAATTTGGTTTGTGGCCACTTGTGATGAAAAACAAAGAAGTAGTGGAGAGAGCCTATTCAATGGCTTCCTACCCAGCAGAAGGTCGTGAGATTATGCTGAACGTTCGTATTGCTTCCCCGCCTTGGGATAGAGCAAAAAACCAGTGGATGGATGTAAACCCAGGTATTGCATCTTCTTATATATTCAACCTTAAAAAAGGAGATAAATGTGTTATTTCTGGACCTTATGGAGAGTTTTTTATCAATCCATCAGAGTCTGAAATGTTATACGTAGGGGGTGGAGCTGGTATGGCTCCAATGCGTTCTCACTTGTACCATCTCTTTAGAACCCTTAAAACAGGAAGAAAAGTGACTTATTGGTACGGAGGGCGTTCTAAGAGAGAATTGTTTTATTTAGATCACTTTCAGCAATTAGAAAATGACTTTCCAAACTTTAAATTTTATTTGGCACTCTCTGAACCTATGGAAGAAGATAACTGGAAAGTAAAAGATGGGATAGATGGAGACGGAGACGGTTTTGTTGGATTTATCCATCAAGTGGTTATAGATAACTATCTTGATTTGCACGAATCACCTGAAGATATTGAGCTTTATTTCTGTGGTCCACCTCTTATGAACCAAGCTGTTCAAAAGATGGGAGAAGATTACGGGATTCCTGATGAACATATACGTTTTGACGATTTTGGGGGATAAAAGCCCTTAGTATTATAACTTTAAAAAACCGCTATCATATTTCTGATCGCGGTTTTTTTTTGTCAAATTATAATAACAAACTATATAGTGTTATTGGCAGAAAGTAAATTATAACAAAAACGCCTAGACAATGTATGGGTATGTTTTTCAAATATTTGCTATTTTCGTGGTACTAACTCCGTTATAATGCAACAGCTGCGTCTTTTTATAATAGGTATTTTATGTATGTGTCTAAGTGTTTTTGTTACTGCAAACACAGAGGGCTTAACAGATATGCTTAGCTCAACCAATGATTCTATTAATTTAAAAAAGCGGGACTCTCTGCGACTAGCTCTAAGCATTCCAGTCAATGATTCTCTGTTAAATCGTGACGGTGCAACGCTCAGAAAAATATTTTTTAAATTATATAACAAAAAATCTTTACAATATTATTCTCCTGATAAAGAAGAACTAAAAGACCTTATACAGAGCATCGAGTTATATGCCAAGCAAAAGAATGATGCTACATTAGGTTTTTTTATGATGTACACAAAAATAGTACTGAATTTAGATAACCTTTCTGAAAAAACATTAGAGCAGCATTATTTTGCCCTACATAGCCCTGCCAAAGATTTAAATTTATATTGGTTACAATCTAAAATTGACTACCAGTTAGGAATTTTATATATTCGATCTAATCGTGTGTCTAAAGGATTTAATAGCTTATTTAGGGCACTCTATGTACTAGAAAATAATCTGTCAGATCCCGAAACAACCTATGATGTTATTTCCTATATTGGTTTGCTAGCCTACCAGCATGAACAATACCAACTTAGTAAACGTTATTTTAAAAAGGCTGTTGATACAAAAAAGTATAAAAAACTAGGGGCATACAATAATTTAGCACTAGCTTATACTAGGTTAAAGATGTTAGATTCTGCAAATTATTATTTTAACTTAGAAAAACAATTTGCTATTTCTGAAAATGATGATGATTTTCTTATTATAGTAAATGGCAATATTGGTGAGAACCTTTATCGAAAAGGTAACTCTAAAGCTGCATTGCCTTTACTTATCGCAGATGCTAATTATTCTTTATCTAAAAACTGGTTTGGTAATGCTTCAAATGCATTAATTTATATATCTGCTTGTTATTTGGAATTAGATGAGCCAGCTAAGTCAGAACAATTTATGTGGAAGGCTTATCGGTTCGCAAAAAAAGACAACGAACTGAGAAGAATGAAGCCCATTTACAAGCAGCTTGCTAGATGGTATGCTTACAAGGGAGATGCTAATAAAACGCTTTTGTATAGTGATTCTTTACAATATGTGAGCGAACAGTTACACATTAAGTTTGATGAATTTTCTGGATTTGAAGCAGATAAATTAGTCAAGCTCAGTGCAAGTGAGTTAGAGCTATTACAAAAACAAAAACAACAAGAGGTGTCAAAAAAAGTCATATGGATTTTGGTGATTTCCAGTATCTTTACTATTGTTCTTTCGTTGCTATTGTTTGTGAACTTTAGGTCTAGAAAACTTTTAAAAGAAAAAAGCCTGGCTTTAAGCAACTCACAACTTAAAGGAAGGCTTGAGGATGCTACATCACAGCTAAACATATATTTAAAAGAAACTCAGCAAAAATTACTCATAGAAAAAGTAATACTAACTGATGCAGACTGGAGAGAGTTTCTTCAATTTTTTAATAAAGTATATCCCAGTTTTTTCTCGAGCATAAAGCAGAAATACCCCAAGCTGTCTAAGGCAGAGCTGCGGTTTTGTTGCCTTAGTTATCTTTCTTTGTCTGACAAAGAGATGTCTGCAATGTTGGGAGTAGGTCGTGCTAGTATTAGAGTCACTAGGGGGCGTACAAGAGCTAAACTTCAGCTAACAGCAACAGATTCTTTAGAAAAACTACTTTTATTAATTTAGCAATTAATATCCTCTTGGTATATAGCTTTATTTCTCCCTATTTTTCTAATTTTTTTTAACTCATTCACAACATAGTTTTAATCGTAATTTGTTATTTCAAATAAATTTTTTCTCTGCAATGAGGCTCTAGTATTTATTTGTAATATACCATATACACACAAATACAACATCTTGTTACTTTTTGTTACAGAAATAACTTGAGAGTCTTTGTTTTTTGTCGTTAATTACACGCATTGATAAAAAAAATAAAAACATTTTTGTCTTTAAAATACTCAACTTTATAAAATTTTGAACATAATTTCAAATGCCTTATTCTAATCATTACCCAAATTTTACACACATGTTTACACACATGTTTACACATATTTTAAAAACCAAATAAAATGAATAAATACTCTACTGCTTATTTAAGTATATTCTTATTATTGTTTGTATCACTATGTGCTTATTCTCAACAGAATTTTAACACTAGTAACTCAATTTTGGTAGCTCAAAATTTGATAGAAATGGTGCCAATTAACAATACAAGTTTGTCTGTTCCTTTATCAAACTCCTATAACAATGGGGTAGGATATGTTATTTTTAGCGAAAGTGTTTTGGATGAAGACTCAAACAACTATAGCGATTATATTTACATTTCATTATTAGCTATTTTGGCAATATTTTGTTTGTATAAACTCTTTAGAAAAGAATAAGCCAGTAAAATTAAATTATGAAACTAAATAATAAACTTAGACAAGGTCGTAGTGAGGAGCATGCCAAAAGAAATGAGAGGTGTATTACCTTGGCTTTTTTTATTGGTGTATTTTTAACTATTCTTGTTTTTATTATTAGTTAATAATAATACTTATTTAGTCTATTTAATTAATGCTATCTATCACGTTAAGTTAAAAAAACTTTTTCTTTTTAATCCAAAAAGGTGATAAGAAGATATTTTTGTCATGCCTTCCTAGATAAATCACATTACCGTATTTTTGTATTGAATTACTCTAAAAAACCTTACATGCCTCAAGAGCTTACCAAACAAGAATTGCACAATCTTGCCATGAATATTGTAGGAGAAGATATGAAATCTCAGGGATTTGAGTTTTTGGGTGTCAATAGTAAAATTGGTAAAGATCCCCAGTTTGTAGGTTTAAAAAACAAAGATTTACATTTTGTTATTGTACGCGTTAGTCATTATCCCGATGATGCCAACACCTACGATCCTGTATTTATGCAAACCATAAAAGAACACGCCAATGGTTTTGAGGCTAAAACTTATTACGCTGGTGTTGGTCTTGGGCATGGTACTGATTACGCAAAACCAGTTTTAAAAGATCAAGAGTATACTATGGTTTATAAAGGATTACAGGAAATCAAATGAAAAAATTATTTGCCCTTTTATTTTTTGTAGTTTTTATTTCTTGTACTGACACCCATTTTTTAGAAAAAAAAGTATTGCAGGGAAATGCCTTTGGTACTACCTACACCATACAGTATTTTACCAATTCAAATTTTGATGCTCAAAGGCAAATAGACTCAGTATTATATAGGGTTAATAAGTCTATGAGCACCTATATTTACCAGAGTGATATTTCAAAAATAAATAGAGGAGATAGCACCATTGTTGTAGACGCTTTGTTTAAAGATGTATGGCAAATATCTCAGAGGGTACATACAAACTCTTTGGGCTATTTTGACCCCACGATTGGTAGCCTTCGTAATTTGTACGGATTTGGAGACACCCCTTACCTGGAGACCATAAATGCTCGGGTTTTGGATAGTGTTAGGGCTTTGGTCGGTTTTAATAAAGTAGCCATTAAAAAAGATGGTACCGTGCATAAAGACAATCCAGATATATATCTAGACTTTAATGCGGTAGCAAAAGGCTATGGTATTGATTGTTTAGGCAATATGTTGAGTAGTTATGGTATTACAGATTATATCATTGAGCTAGGAGGTGAGGTTTTAGCTAAAGGAAAAAATATTTCTAAAAATAGACCTTGGACAAGTGGTGTAGAGGCTATTATCTCTGATATAGATAATAGAAAAGCGGTGGTATATTTTACCCTTAAAGACCGTGGATTAGCAGGCTCTGGAAATTACAGAAAATACCGAATTGATGATAACACAGGTAAAAAGTATGTACATACCATAAACCCCTTAACAGGTCTTGCACAACAAAACAATATTACAAGTGCAACTATAATAGCACCTACATGCGCCTTAGCAGATGCCTATGCAACTGCGTGTATGGCCATGGGTTTTCAAAAAGCCAAAGCAATGCTTGATAGATTAGAAAATATTGATGGGTATTTGACTTACCTCGATGCTAATCAGGCTTCTCAAAGCTACACCACCAAAGGATTTGAAAATCTAATTTTAAAGTAGGTTTTATTTTCTACAAACGGGTAGTAATTCTCCCCTGCAGAGTCTGTAACGCTCAATATCTTCGCCGCTCATATTAGCTGTATAATCTAAGGCATCAACATCAAAACCTATACTAGATAGCTTTTTAAAATAATCCATACCATACACCCTAAGGTGGTCATACTGTCCAAAAATACGGGTGCGTTGTTTTTGATCTGTGATGGTGTTGTCTTCAAAGGTTTTACTGAGGTTTGCATCATAAGGAACTTGCAAAATAGCGGTCCCTTTTGGAGCCAGTACACGATATAATTCTTGCATGGCTTTAATGTCATCGGGGATATGCTCTAAGACATGATTGCAAATAATAAAATCAAAACTATTATCCTTAAATGGTAAGTCGCAAATATCTGCTTTTACATCTGCAATAGGAGAGTTGAGATCTGTGGTAGTGTAGTTTAGATTTTTTTGTTTTTTAAACTTTTGCACAAATGCCTGCTCTGGTGCAAAGTGTAATACTCTTAATGGCGCAGTGAAGAAAGAGGTTTCATTTTTTAAATACAACCAAAAAAGACGATGTCTTTCCAGAGATAGAGTGCCAGGTGCTAGTACATTTTCTCTAACCTTAGCGTATCCATAAGGAAGAAACCTTCTGTATGATTTTCTGTCTATGGGGTCTGTATATCTATTACCCCTCAATAAAAATGCGATTAAGGGCCTTACTGCATAACTTAGTTTAATAAGTAAGGTTCTTGGAAATAGATTTAAAAAAAATTTAAAAAGTGAGTTCAAAAGAGTGAATCTAGTGCTTATTTATTGGTTGTGTCTGGAGGGTATTGTTCTAGTATTTTGGATACAATAAGATTAATTTTTTCTTCACGTTTTTCTATATCATTGCCCTTATATATACCGCTATGACTTACACCTTGCCAAAGTAATTCGTTGGTTTTTGCATCGATAAGATCAATAAAGAGGCTACCTTCTATATTTGAGGTAATCATTCTATTGTTGTTGAAGTTTCCTCCCCAATATGGATTCCAACCCCAGGCTCCACCAAAGTTATTTTGATAAATATCAACACGCTGGCTTTCTTTGGTAAAAATACTTACCAAAATATCTGGATTTCTATTTTTATTCATGCCTTTGGCTATTAAATTACTTTGTATGGCGCGCAATATTCTTTTTTTGTCAAGATCGCTTATTTTGGCCTTATCTATACCTGGTTTATAAAAGGCAAATGAGCTGTAGTTGTCAAAGTTGGTTGCTTTATCATAATCACTCACAACACGAATGGTGTTACAAGAAGTTAAAACAAGCAAAAAAATAACAGAAGATATTTTTAATAAGTTCATAGTGTTTTTAATTTAATAGTGAATCATCTACAAAATTTGGAAGTGTTACTTTGAGATTCGGGTTGCGTTTCATTTCTCTTTTAATAGCAAATACAGCTTCCTCATTTCTTGCCCAACTACGTCTTGCTATACCATTGTTAACATCCCAAAAGAGCATATTTTCTAGTCGTCTTTGTGCATCATCACTACCATCAAGAACCATACCGAAACCACCATTGATGACCTCACCCCAGCCAACACCGCCACCGTTATGAATACTCACCCAAGTAGCACCCCTAAAGCTATCTCCTATGACATTTTGTATTGCCATATCTGCCGTGAAGCGGCTTCCGTCATATATATTGCTGGTTTCACGGTAGGGAGAATCTGTGCCGCTTACATCGTGATGATCACGGCCAAGGATAATTGTATCAAGATGACCCTCTTTAATGGCCTTATTAAAAGCGCGGGCAATTTTAATTCTTCCCTCTGAGTCTGCATATAATATTCTTGCCTGAGAGCCCACCACTAACTTATTTTCTTGCGCCCCTTTAATCCATTGTATATTATCTGCCATTTGCTGTTGCACCCGGGTAGGAGCATCTTTCATGATTTCTTCTAGTACTTGACAAGCAATAGCGTCTGTTTTGGCCAAGTCTTCTGGATTTCCAGAACCGCAAACCCATCTAAAAGGACCAAATCCGTAATCAAAACACATAGGACCCATAATATCTTGAACATAACTTGGGTATTTAAAATCTATGTTGTTTTCTGCCATGATGTTTGCCCCTGCTCTAGAGGCCTCCAGTAAAAAGGCATTTCCGTAATCAAAAAAGTAAGTTCCCTTTGCAGTATGTTTGTTTACTGCTGCTACATGGCGTTTAAGCGTTTCTTGTATTTTTTCTTTAAATAATGCAGGGTTTTCTGCCATCATCAAGTTAGATTCTTCATAGGTCAAGCCCATTGGGTAATACCCTCCAGCCCAAGGATTATGTAGCGAAGTTTGATCACTCCCTAAATCTATATGAATATTTTCTTTGTCAAAATGTTCCCATACATCTACAATGTTTCCATCCCAAGCAATAGACACTGCTTGTTTTGCTGCCAAGGCCTGCTTGACTCTTTTGGCAAGTTGGTCTAGATCACTAATCACCTCATCTACCCATCCTTGCTCGTGTCTGGTTTTGGTTGCTTTTTTATTTATTTCTCCGCAAACAGTAACACATCCAGCTATATTTCCAGCTTTGGGTTGCGCACCACTCATACCTCCCAAGCCAGAGGTAACAAATAATCCACCTTTGGGAGATTTATTAATTTTTCTAAAACCGTTTAGCACTGTAATTGTTGTGCCGTGAACAATACCTTGGGGTCCAATATACATATAACTACCTGCTGTCATTTGGCCATATTGGGTAACACCAAGTGCATTAAATTTTTCCCAGTCATCTGCCTTAGAGTAATTGGGTATCATCATTCCGTTGGTAACAACCACTCTAGGTGCATCCTTATGAGAGGGAAATAAACCCAGTGGATGGCCAGAGTAGATCGCCAGAGTTTGTTGGTCTGTCATTTGGGCCAGATACTGCATCACCAGGCGATATTGAGCCCAGTTTGAGAATACTCCTCCATTACCACCATAGGTAATCAACTCATCAGGGTGTTGTGCCACTGCATGGTCTAAGTTGTTTTGTATCATCAGCATGATTGCCTTTGCCTGGGTAGACTCACCAGGGTACTCTTGTATTGGTCTTGCGTAAATTTTGTAATCTGGTTTAAAGCGGTGCATGTAAATACGACCGTATGTTTCAAGTTCATGCTTGAATTCTGGCAGGAGCGTAGCATGATGTTGAGGTTCAAAATAGCGTAGTGCATTTCGGTATGCAAGGGTTTGTTCCTCTGAGGAGAGTATTTTTTTTCTCTTTGGAGCATGATTTACTTGGGGGTCATAGGTCTTTATGGCAGGCAGTTCAGTGGGTATTCCAGCTAGTATTTCTTCTTTAAAAGTCATGGTACTGTTTTTGATAATTTACATTTGTAGACAGAAAATTAAAGCTGTCTATTGTTGTGTGTTTGTTTTTTTGTTGAAACCATAAGGGCAATGACGACAACCACTTTCACAACAATAGGTCCTTTTAAGATGGTATTGTTCTGTAAAGCATTTGTAGCCTTCTGGTGTGAGGTAGAAATCTCCTTCTTCCAGTTCTATTTTTTTCTTAGGAAATAACACTTAACAAAAATACGCAAAGTTGTTAGTATAAGTAGCTTGATTTTATGTTGCAATAAAATTTGTTACATAGAATGTTAAAAATAAAATTGAAACTCTCATGTTTTGTAAATTTGTCTTATATTTTTTCTTAAAAAAAAGGTAATCTATTTTAAAATGAATCAAAATATAGATGTTTCTTCTCTTGGAGGTGATGTTAGCTTATCTATAAAAAGAGAAGACCTTTTACATCCTATTATTTCTGGGAATAAGTATAGAAAATTAAAGTACAACGTTGCCCACGTATTGCAGAGGGCACAAAAATGCATGCTCACCTTTGGAGGGGCATACTCAAATCATATTGCAGCTGTGGCAGCTGCGGGAAAATTAAATAATCTAAAAACCATTGGTATTATAAGAGGAGAGGAGCTTGCAGGGATGTATACCCAAAATCCAACATTATGCTATGCAAAGCAGCAAGGGATGCAACTTGTATTTGTCTCCAGAGCGCAATATGCCTTGAAAGACACTCCAGCATTTTTGAAAACTTTGCATGATAGCTATGGTGATTTTTACACAATCCCAGAGGGTGGCACCAATGATCTAGCAGTAAAAGGGTGTGCAGAAATTTTAACACCAAAGGACGCAGACTATGATTATATCTGTCTTTGCACAGGAACAGGAGGCACAATGGCGGGCGTTGTGTCCTCGTTAAAAGAGCATCAAAAAGCTATTGGTTTTTCTGCCCTAAAAGGTACATTCCAAGACCAGGTAGTTTCAAAATACACCTCAAATAAAAATTATAGCATTACAGATGCATATTGTTTTGGTGGCTACGCCAAGGTGAATACATCTTTAATAGAATTTATAAATACCTTTAAACAAACCTATAGTATTGGTTTAGATCCTGTGTATACTGGTAAATTATTGTACGGTGTTTTTGATCTTATTAAAAAAGATTATTTCAATAAAAATAGCCGTATTTTAGCACTCCATACTGGTGGAATGCAGGGCATATCTGGCATGAACTTAAAACTGAAAAAGAAAAATTTACCTCTAATTAATGTGTAATATGTTTCACAAAATCTCAATAGTGTGTGTTATTTGTCTTGTTTTGCTATCTAGTTGTAGGGCCAAAAAAAATAGCATATCTACAACTACTACTAACAAGATTTCTCAAAGTAACTCTTATGCTAAACAAGAAACTTCAAAAAAACAGGCAACTGCTCCTCTACCAGCAAAAAGTTATACCAATGTTGTAGAAGATTATATTGATCAATTTAGTGAAATAGCGATGCAAGAGATGAAACAATATGGTATCCCTGCTAGTATTACCTTAGCGCAGGGTATTTTGGAGAGTGGTGCTGGACAAGGCACTTTAAGTGTTAGGGCTAATAATCATTTTGGTATCAAGTGCCACAGCGCCTGGAAGGGTGATTATGTGCATCATGATGATGATGAGGATCAAGAATGTTTTAGAAAGTATGTAGATGCAAAATATTCTTACAGAGATCACTCTTTATTTTTAACAACTAGAGGCAGGTACAGTTTTTTGTTTGACTTATCAAAAAAAGATTATAAGGGATGGGCCAAGGGTTTAAAAAAAGCAGGATATGCAACAGATCCAAAGTATCCCAATAAGCTAATTAGCATTATAGAAAGATACCAGCTTCAAGATTTTGACAAAAAAGCCTTAGGCTCAAAAAAAAGTAAAAGAAAATCAAAAAACAAATCAAATCCTGAAGCATTAAAAATTTACACTGTTACAAAAGGAGATACGCTATATAGTATTTCCAAAAGGTTTGATATTTCAGTAGAAGACTTAAAAAAGTATAATAATTTAAAAGATACTACTTTGTCTATAGGACAAGAGTTGTATGTAAAAGGCTCAAAACAATAGTAAATGAAATACCAAAGAAGTAGTGCACTTTTTGCAGAAGCGCAAAAAGTAATTCCTGGGGGTGTTAACTCTCCAGTGCGCGCGTTTAAAGCCGTGGGTGGTGACCCTATTTTTGTTGAAAAAGCCAAGGGCGCTTATTTATATGATGCAGACGGCAACCGCCTTATAGACTATATAAATTCATGGGGGCCTATGATTTTGGGACATGCTTATGAGCCTGTAGTGAATGCTATTGTAGATAAAGCCCAGCTAGGAACTAGCTTTGGAATGCCCACCAAAATAGAAACCCAAATTGCTGAGTTGGCAATATCTATGGTGCCAAACATAGAAATGATACGATTTGTTAACAGCGGTACTGAGGCTTGTATGAGTGCTGTACGTTTGGCAAGAGGCTATACCAATAAAGATAAAATAATAAAGTTTGCAGGGTGCTACCACGGCCATAGTGATTCTTTTTTGATACAAGCAGGAAGTGGAGCCGTTACCTTTGGCAGCCCAAACAGTCCAGGAGTTACTCAGGGAACTGCAAAAGACACCTTACTTGCCAGATATAATGACTTGACTCATGTAGAAGAAATTATAGCTCAAAACCCTCAACAAATTGCTTGTATTATCATAGAGCCTGTTGCAGGTAACATGGGATGTATCTCTCCAGCTCCGGGATTTTTGGAGGGCCTAAGAGCGCTTTGTGATGCCCATAAAATACTACTAATCTTTGATGAGGTTATGACCGGCTTTAGACTTGCTCCTGGTGGTGTACAAGAACTTAAAAATGTAAAGGCAGATATAGTAACTTTTGGGAAAGTTATTGGAGGAGGTTTACCTGTTGGCGCCTTTGCTGCCAATAAAGATATCATGAGCTATTTAGCTCCCTTGGGGCCTGTTTATCAAGCAGGAACCTTGAGTGGAAACCCTCTTGCCATGGCAGCTGGTTTTACCATGCTTAGTGAGCTTAACCAGCGAAGAGAAATCTTCACTTCTTTAGAGAAGAAAACAAAGTATTTACACCAGGGGCTCTCACAGGTATTGACCTCAAGAGGTGTTGCTCATACCATCAATAGAGAGCAGTCTATGATTTCTGTTCATTTTAGCCAAACTCCTGTTACAGATTTTGAGACAGCAGCAGCTGCAGCATCAAACGGAATGTTTAACACCTTTTTTCACGGTATGTTAGATCAAGGGATTTATATAGCACCTAGTGCTTATGAAACTTGGTTTTTAACAGATGCCCTCACCTATAAAGACTTGGATCAAACAATACATGCTGCAGCGCATGCAGCAACATTATTGGTATAAAAAAAAGTCCTACTTGTAAGTAGGACTTTTTGATTGTATAGAAACAATATTTATTTTTTCTGCATTGCTTTCCAGGCAGTAAACTGCTCTGGGGTTAGCGTTTTTTTCATGGCTCTTTCCAGTGAAGCTGCAAATTTTGCTTTATATGCAATTACCTCTGGGCTATTTGCATCCTGTCCAGCAACATTTTTTCTTGTATCTACCTCGTTTGCAGTAAGGGCTCTAAAAATATAACGTTGCTGAGTCCCGTCAAGACCTAGTGCTTTGCTTAATTCAGCAGTTTTTTGTTTGGCAATTGTCTCTGGCCTGTCTTGGTTAACAGTTAATGATTGTGCTGTCGTGTTTTGTATACCTAAAACAAATATGGCAGCTATTGCTATAGTTTTTAATAAATTTTTCATTTTGTTGCGTTTAATTTATAGACCACTAAAGTATATAATTTCAATTCAATAAACCAATAATTAAGCCAAAAAACATATAAATCCTACCAAGGGACAATTTTAGGTAATACGGGCTAATTTATCTGTGTACAAAGTAATACAGTAAGAGGCTTGTTAGTGCTCTTTTTTAAACCCATAGGTATTTTGACCAATAAAATCTTTAGGGAAGGTAGCGTCCCCCTTGAAACCAAGTGCAACCTCACCACTATCTTCAGGGATATAGTTGGTTTTAAACAGGTAATCCCAGAGGCTCAAACTAATGGCGTAGTTTACTCCCCGCCTGCCTTTAGGAACTTCGCTGGCGTGATGATACAAATGCATTACTGGGTTGTTAAAAACATATTTTAAAGGTCCCCAAGTAATTTTAATATTAGCATGATTGAAATGCCCAATTGCAATGGTGATGAAATGAACAATAAATGCCTGTTGAGGCTCAAAACCTCCCAAGATCATTACACCAAAAGTTTTGAGGGGCTTGTAGAGTATGTTCTCCATCCAGTGGTATCTCAAATGAGAAGCAAAACCCATTTGCTTTACACTATGGTGGACTTTATGAAATCTCCATAGCAAAGGATATTTGTGTAAGGTTATGTGTGTGAGCCATTGTACAAAATCTAGCACAACAAAAAACACCAGCAATTGTATTATGGGTGCCCAATTTGATATATCAATAAGTGCAATGCTTTTTTCATCAATATTAATTTGAGTGAATGACAGTTTTAACACCTGATACACTCCTTCTATAACAATAGAGAATACAAAAAAATTAAAAAACATATAAAATCCATCCAGCCAAAAATCTTGCCTAAATACTGCTTGGTTTTTACGCCATGGAAAGGCAATTTCTAACCCCCAAACGACCAGAGAAATTAAAATAAGCCCCCAAAAATAATTTGTATAGATAGGTACTTCAAAGACAATAGAATTCCAGGTCCAATCTAAGGTCCCCAAAAAAGCATCTGTAAAAGCGTCTATATATTTTTTCATTTTAGTACCTGTGTGTAAAATAATTTAAGCCATTGTAACCAACAAACCTTCAGATGTTTTCTCAACTTTGACAAGGTTATGTTTTGTAAGTCCTTTTATGGTTTTGTCCCACTTTTTATTACTAAGCCCAGATTGTTGTTTTAGGGTGTTTAAATCTGCGGGGGACGCCACTTTTAGCAAATTGAAAACAGCTTTTTCATCCTCACTCATGGCAACTTGCTTTTGCTCTGGCTTCATTTGAGGGAAAAACAACACTTCTTGTATGGAGGCATTATTGGTTAAAAACATAATCAAGCGATCCATTCCAATTCCCATACCAGATGTTGGGGGCATTCCGTACTCCAGGGCTCTTAAAAAATCTTGGTCAATAAACTCTGTTGCCTCATCATCACCACGTCCAGCAAGTTTTACTTGATCCTCAAAGCGTTCTCTTTGATCCACAGGATCGTTTAGCTCAGAATAGGCATTGGCCAATTCTTTACCACATATAATTAATTCAAAACGTTCTGTAAGCTCCGGGTTAGAGCGGTGCTCCTTGGTTAAGGGGCTCATCTCCTTTGGATAGTCTGTAATAAAGGTAGGTTGTATGTAATTTGCCTCACATTTCTCACCAAAAATCTCGTCTATTAATTTTCCTTTACCCATGGCAGGATCTACTTCAATACCCATACTTTTGGCCGCCTCTCTAATTTCATTTTCTGTTTTGCCTGAGATATCAAAACCTGTAAAATTTTTAATGGCATCTGTCATCGTTACTCGGGCATAGGGAGCTTTAAAATTAATTTCATGATCACCAAACACTGTCTTTGAACTTCCATTTACTTGGGTAGCACAATACTCTAGGAGCTCCTCTGTAAAATCCATCATCCAATTATAATCTTTGTAGGCCACATAAATCTCCATCATGGTAAACTCTGGGTTGTGTGTTCTGTCCATACCCTCGTTTCTAAAGGTCTTTGCAAACTCATACACCCCGTCAAAACCACCTACAATTAATTTTTTTAGATACAACTCACAGGCAATTCTCATATACATAGGAATGTCTAGAGAATTATGATGTGTTTGAAATGGTCTTGCAGCGGCACCTCCCGGTATAGATTGCAGAATGGGCGTTTCTACCTCAAAATAACCACTATTATTAAAAAAGGTGCGCATGGCTGTAAAGAGTTTGGTTCTTTTCACAAAAACCTCTTTAACTTTTGGGTTTACAACCAAATCTGCATAGCGTTGTCTGTAACGCATTTCTGGATCAATAAACTCATCATAGGTATTTCCTTGGCTGTCTGTTTTTGGCAAGGGTAAGGGCTTTAAGGCTTTACTTAACAGCTTAAAATCTTTAACCAATACGGTAATCTCTCCTACCTTAGTTGTAAATAACTCTCCCTCAACTCCTATAAAATCTCCAAGATCAAGTAATTTTTTAAACAGCTCGTTGTATTTCATTTTATCTTCACCAGTGCAAATTTCGTCCCTGTTGAAGTACACTTGTATTCTTCCCTCACTATCTTGAAGTTCGGTAAAGGAGGCTTTTCCTTGTATTTTTTTACGCATCAATCTTCCAGCAATAATCACTTTTTTACCTTCCGTGTATTGCTCTTTAATTACTTTACTAGTATGATCCACAGGATATAGCTCTGCTGGATATGGATTAATACCTAAGGCTCTTAATTGACTTAGTTTTTCTCTACGAATGATTTCTAGTTCAGAAAGTTGCATATGCTTTATTTATACTACAAAATTAGCCTATTTCCCTATTTTAATCTTAAAATTTTTACAAAATTTTGTTTCCCTACTCAACAGGTACTAAAAGAGAATGAATGTTGGTTGTAATTTTGTCAAACATGTAGCTAATTCATCCAAATGAGTTTCCTTACTCTTGTAACAAAACAAAAAGCAGCAGACCTATATTATAAATAATTGTAATTTTGTAACATAATATAACCTATGAGTTTTTGGAGAGTAGTGCTTTCGATTTTATTTCCACCCCTTGCCGTAATTGACAAAGGATGTGGCTCTGTATTAATTGTTTTAATTTTAACCTGTTTGGGTTGGATTCCTGGTGTAATTGCTGCCCTTATAATTTTAAATAACCCAGATAATTAATTTAATGCCAGTAATAAAAACATCTTAGGTATTAATTAAGGTGTTACCAAAACATACAGCACACCATCAAAGGTGTCTTAGAAACCAACTATATTGAACAAACAACTACAATTACAAGACCTTGGTCTAAAAGATTACAAAGAAACTTGGGCGTACCAAGAAACTCTTTTTGCTGCTATAATTGATATAAAAATCAAAAACAGAAGAGAAGCTGCCGGACTTCAAACTCCAAACCATTTTTTGTTTGTAGAGCACCCCCATGTATATACCCTAGGGAAGAGTGGTGATCTAGAGAATCTTTTGATACCTAAAGATACATTGAAAGCTATTGGTGCTACTTTTTATAAAATAAACAGAGGAGGGGATATTACCTACCATGGTCCGGGACAAGTTGTGGGATATCCCATCATGGATTTAGAAAATTTCTTTACAGATATCCACAAATATCTACGCCTACTGGAAGAAATGGTGATATTAACTCTCGCTCAATATGGCATAAAAGCAGAACGATCAGAGGGCGAAACAGGTGTTTGGCTTGATCCAGGCACTCCTTTTGCCAGAAAAATTTGCGCCATGGGTGTTCGTGCCAGTCGCTGGGTGACCATGCACGGTTTTGCATTAAATGTAAATGCAGATCTAGGCTATTTTGACCACATGATACCTTGCGGGATTAAAGATAAAGCCGTTACGTCCCTCAATGTAGAATTGGGCGTGCAACAGGTGTCTATGGAAGATGTTAAGGCATCATTACTAAAACATTTTTTAGTACTTTTTAACGCCCACCTATAGTTTATTTAACTTGGTATACAATACACTTTGTGTCATCCTCTTTTGTTACTATAAACACGCTTTTGTTTGACGCAATAACCTCTGCGCTACTAGCACCATATACCGGAAATCCTTTTAGTAACTCACCTTCAAAGTTGTACAAGTAGGTCTTTTTTTCTTGGGTTTCTGTGATGGTTATATACCCTTTTTTATTTGCGTAGTATACACTTGGTGTTGTGTAAATACCAAAGGGAAGCTCTATGTGTTTTGAGTTTACCCGTAGATGGTTGTCTGACAGTGAAATGATATTGTCTCTCACAATACTTAGAGCGAATTCATTGGGAGTGTTTATTTTTTTACTTGTTATTTTTCCTTTTTGAGTTATGGTTTTTTGCTGATTGTCTTTTGTTACTAAAATAAAATTTGTTCTGGTCTTTAAAACAGGTGCTCCTGTAAGATTAAGTTTTTCTGAAACAGTAACACGATCTTTTCCTGTTCTAGAAAGTATAGAAAGTGTTCCGTTTTCTTGCTGAAATAGTAAATAATCTTTGTTCTGAAGCCGTATGTGCTGCGCCATACCAATAATGTTGCTTTTTGCTTTTTTAAAGGTAAACCCCTTGACTGTCTTCCCCTTTTTATCGAGCATCACTACCTCATTGTCTTGAATGATAACAAACCTATATTTTTTAGTATTATCATAATCAAAAACAGCCAGAGGTTGCGTGATTTGATCCCTAAAGGTAATTGGAAAAGGAGCTACTTGCTTGCCGTTTCTATCCAAGACATGTAACTTGTTTTTGGTGGCAAACGCAAGTTGTTTCTTACCATTAGCAAGCAGGTCTATCTCAACAATACTTCCCAGTATTGGGTTTTCTAAAGCTTTGCTCCAAAGTTTGTTGCCACTTAAGGCAAATAAATGAAGTTTGTTATCTGTGTCTTGGACTACAATTTCTTTTTCATTTGTTTTATGATTTGTAAAAAATTGAGGGTCACTAAGCATGGTTTTTCCAACATCAATACTTACTAATTGAGTAACACCTTTTGCTTTTTTAATTTCTTTACCAGCTTTATGGTTTATAAAATTAATATGGGCGAAAGAGGTATCATACTTGTATTGAAAAATAGCGATTGGAAAATCATTGGCTATTTGCTTGGTGGCTTTATCTCCCATTGCTTGTTTAGAAAACCCCGCTGTATGCTGCTGTTCAAAAACAAATAACGAGCAAGTGGTTGGTAACTGCTCACTAACATTTTTAAAATATGAAGTTTCAGCGAGTGTGTTGCCAGTTTCTATGGCGTTTATGTATTGTTGTGCAACCTCCATAGTACTGGCCCCTACAATATAATTTTTTATACTAAAAAGCACATTCATTTGATGTCCTTCTAGTAAAGGGCTAAATGTGTTGGTAACCAAACTTGGGGCGTTACAGGTATAAAGTACTACATCTCTATAGGGTTGTGCTCGAGAGATGTACTTTGCCAAACTCTCTAAAGTTAATTGGCTGTCTAGACTCTCCATGAGGGTAATCTCACCATTATTTAAAACGATTTGCCCAATACTCTTTAATGTTTCAAAGACCTCTGTAGGGGCTATTTGTGTGCTGTCTTTTTTGTAAATAGTGATGTTTTGCTGTAAAAGCCCAGCATTTGAGTACCCTATAGCCCTTCCCCTTAGGGCTGTATTTGGTATCATGCTAGCCATAGAAAACTCATGTGCTTTCTGCCCTTTAAACACAGAGAGTACATGTAAACTATCTTGTATCATGGCAATTCCAGATCCTTGTACTCCTTTAGAAACTAAGGTTAAATCAAGCCCGTTCCAGGAGCTCAATACCTCCTTAGTGCTTAAAAAGGCATTATTTTTGGAATAAACACTAATCCCTTTAAACGTATTAGAACCCATAAGTTTGGCTAGGTCTTGATCCTGATTTTTTTCTTGACTTTTGGCCTTTTTAAGCCATTTTTTTACCCCAGAATACAAAATATAATCTCCAAGTTGTACTTGATAAATAGAATCTTGAGCAACTTGAGATAGTACAATTTCTTTTGTTGGAGTGTTTGTTTTTTGCAAACTATCTAGGGCTCTTGCTTTTTGAAATTTGGCAATAACAAGAACATTATTTGTAGTATCCTTGCCCCCGGGCAGCGCTATTGCTATTTCTGAGGTGTAGGGAAGTTTGCCAATAAAAGGATATTTTTTTAGCACTTGTTGTAACCTTGTGGTGCTCATTTGATCTATAAGCACATTGTCCTGAAGGTCCTTTTCTACCTGTGAGATCTCATCAATGGTATAAATTAATGACCAACTAGGATCTATAAAATCAAGTATGGAGGTGTGCGATGACTTGGAAGAGTCACAGCTGCTCATCAAAAGAGAAATTATAAAGAGTAAGGTGATTCTTTTTAAAGATGTCATAAATACAAAAGTATAAAGTATTGCCAAAAATATGGACATTGTTGTTTTTGTTTATTGAGGGGTTTTCAACACCTTTAAAAATCTAGACGTAATTGATCTGGTAGTAATTTAAAACTCTTACGATGGAAGGGAGAAGGTCCATATTTGAAAATTGCAGCTCTATGTTCTTTGGTTGGATATCCTTTGTTTTTCTTCCAGTTATACATAGGGTATTGCTCATGGAGTTTCTCCATATATGTATCTCTTGCTGTTTTGGCCAAAATAGAGGCAGCAGCAATATGTAAATATTTTGCATCTCCTTTTACGACACATTCATACCTTACTTTATGATAGGGCTTAAAACGGTTGCCGTCTATGGCAATAAATTCTGGGCGAATAGTTAACTTGTCTATAGATTGGTGCATGCCCAAAATAGATGCATTTAAGATATTTATTTGATCAATTTCTTCCATCATTACATGACTTACTCCATAACTTATTGCGGCAGCCTCAATAATAGGTTTAAGCTCCATTCTCTTTTTCTTGCTGAGTTGTTTTGAGTCTGTAAGAAACGGATGAGTGAAATCATCGGGTAGAATTACTGCAGCCGCTGTAACAGGACCGGCAAGACATCCGCGACCTGCCTCGTCTGTACCACACTCTAAAAGATTTGGGTGTATTTTTAGTGCTAACATGGGTGTGTTTTTGTGATATAAAGATACCATTATTTAAAATGCCTCGAATAAAAAACAATCCTAATAAAACTACTCAGTCCTTCTTCATGTTTGCCATCAGAGATTTTTAAGTATACTTAAAATGTGTTTTTTTCGAAACCCTACTTGCTTAGTAAAACTTTAACATCCTTAGTTAAATTACAGCCAAATGGATTCTAAAGTTCAACTCAAACCAAAGACAGTTTATATATTGCAAGTCTAATCAAAACATTAAACCATGAAAAATTTATTTAGAATTAGTCTTTTAGCCCTAGCAATTGTCTTCACCTCTTGTAGTGATGATGATGACAACCAAACAACTCCAGTAGAAACAAATACTATTGTAGATATTGTTGCTGGTAATCCAGATTTTAGCACCTTAGGAAGTGCTCTTGCCATTACAAACTTAACGTCAGTATTAGCCTCTGACGGACCATTTACAGTATTTGCTCCCACCAATGATGCATTCGCAGATTTTTTAACTGCCAATGGTTTTGCAACTCTTGAAGATGTTCCTGTTGATGCCCTTGCAAGCACCTTATTAAACCACGTAGTTGGAGGAGTAAATAATGCAGCAGACCTTTCTACTGGGTATATCAATACCTCAGCCACTTTTAACGGTGAAGCTGACGCGCCACTTAGTATGTATGTGAACACCGCAGATGGTGTAATGTTAAACGGAATATCTAGCGTAACTACTGCTGATGTTTCTGCAGATAATGGTGTGATACACATTGTAGATGCTGTAATCACTCTCCCAAGTGTTGTAACTTTTGCAGCAGCAGACGCAGCTACATTCTCTGAGTTAGTAGGGGCTCTTACAAGAGCAGACCAACCAGATTACGTAAGTGTATTAACTACTGCCAACGGAACTGATCCAGCACCTTTTACAGTTTTTGCTCCAACCAATCAAGCTTTTGCTAATTTATACGCAGAGCTTGGTGTTGCAGGTATTGATGATGTAGATGGAGCTGTATTAACAGCAACTCTCAACACACACGTAGTGGCGGGAGCAAATGTTCGTGCAGAAGACCTAGTAACTGGAGAAGTAGCTACTCTTGGTGATGCTCTAGAAATTGACGCAACAACGGCAATCATTACAGATCCAAATGGTAGAACAAGCCAAGTTATTGTAACAAATGTACAAGCTGCAAACGGGGTGATACACGCAATAGATACAGTGTTGTTACCACAGCTATAACATACATAAATCCATATAGCAAAAGCCATCCTATCTTTATTTTTGATAGGGTGGTTTTTATTTTTAGGGTGTCTTTAAACGTATTTAGGTGTGTAACACAACAGTATAAGCAATAGAAGAAGTAAGCTGTCGCTAGATATATGCCGCTATAATTGATCTTTAATTTTTAGTAACTCAGATTT
>CAJWXC010000009.1 GCA_913048215.1 uncultured Flavobacteriaceae bacterium
AGTTGTAAATGGATTTGACGCCATTACAACTGATAAGCCGGAGAAAAGTTTATTAGCTCCGAACAAAAGATCTGGTGGTAGAAACAGTCAAGGAAAGATGACCATGCGCTATATTGGTGGTGGTCACAAAAAGAAATACAGAATAATCGATTTCAAGCGTGAGAAAGCAGGAGTTCCTGCTACTGTAGCTTCTATCGAATATGATCCAAACCGTACAGCATTTATCGCTTTATTGAACTATCAAGATGGTGAGAAGCGTTATGTAATTGCTCAAAACGGTCTTCAAGTAGGTCAAAACATCGTCTCTGGCGATGCAGTTGCTCCAGAAATTGGAAATGCTATGGCCCTTTCATCAATTCCATTAGGTACCATTATCTCTTGTATAGAGTTGCGTCCAGGACAAGGAGCTGTTTTGGCTCGTAGTGCTGGTGCTTTTGCACAGTTAATGGCTCGTGATGGTAAATTTGCTACCGTTAAATTACCTTCTGGTGAAACACGTTTAATCTTAGTTACATGTATGGCTACCATTGGTGCTATATCAAACAGTGACCACCAGTTAACAGTATCTGGTAAGGCAGGACGTTCTAGATGGCAAGGTAGAAGACCACGTACAAGACCAGTGGTAATGAATCCTGTCGATCACCCAATGGGTGGTGGTGAAGGGAAGTCTTCTGGTGGACACCCACGTTCTAGAAACGGTATTCCTGCAAAAGGATTTAGAACCCGTTCTAAGACAAAGCAGAGTAATAAATACATAATTGAACGTAGAAAGAAATAAGTTATGGCAAGATCGTTAAAAAAAGGACCGTACGTTCACTACAAGTTAGATAAGAAAGTACAAAACAATGTGGAGTCAAACAAAAAGACAGTGATCAAAACTTGGTCAAGAGCTTCTATGATTACTCCAGATTTTGTAGGACAAACTATTGCAGTTCATAATGGCCGTCAATTCGTGCCAGTATATGTTACTGAGAATATGGTAGGACATAAACTAGGAGAATTTTCACCAACAAGATCATTCCGTGGTCACGCAGGTGCAAAAAATAAAGGTAAAAAATAATAGGCCATGGGAGTTCGTAAAAGAGAAAGAGCAGAACAGATTAAAGAAGCTAAAAAGACACAGTACTTTGCTAAGCTTAATAACTGTCCTACATCACCAAGAAAAATGCGTTTAATGGCGGATTTAGTAAGAGGTGAAAAGATTGATAAAGCACTAAATTTATTAAAATTTAGTTCAAAAGAAGCATCTAGACGTTTAGAGAAATTGTTGTTGTCTGCAATTGCAAACTGGCAAGCTAAAAACGAGGATGCCTCTATAGAAGATGCAGATCTTTTTGTAAAGGAAATTCGTGTAGACGGAGGAACTATGCTAAAGAGATTACGTCCTGCACCGCAGGGTCGTGCTCACAGAATTAGAAAACGCTCAAACCATGTTACATTGGTATTAGGGGCTAACGATAACACACAAAGCTAAATTATAAATGGGACAGAAGACAAATCCAATCGGAAACCGCTTAGGAATAATCAGAGGATGGGAATCTAACTGGTACGGTGGAAACGACTACGGTGATAGATTAGCCGAAGACGACAAGATTAGAAAGTATATTCACGCTCGTTTAAGTAAAGCAAGTGTGTCTAGAGTAATTATTGAGCGTACGCTTAAACTTGTAACCGTTACTATCACTACTGCAAGACCTGGTATTATTATCGGGAAAGGTGGTCAAGAGGTAGACAAGTTAAAAGAAGAGCTTAAAAAAATTACAGGTAAAGAAGTACAGATCAACATCCACGAAATCAAAAGACCTGAGCTGGATGCATTTTTGGTAGGTGCCAGTGTAGCAAGACAAATTGAGAATAGAATCTCTTACCGTCGTGCTATTAAAATGGCAATTGCAGCAGCAATGCGCTTAAATGCAGAAGGAATCAAGATCCAAATTTCTGGACGTTTAAATGGTGCTGAAATGGCACGAAGCGAGTCTTACAAAGACGGTCGTATTCCTTTATCAACATTTAGAGCCGACATAGATTATGCTTTAGTTGAGGCGCACACTACTTATGGTAGATTGGGTGTTAAAGTATGGATCATGAAAGGCGAAGTATATGGTAAAAGAGAGCTTTCTCCTCTAGTTGGATTATCTACGGGTAACCAAAAAGGCGGAAAAGGTGGAAATCAAGGACGAGGTGGTAGTAAGCCACGTCGTAGAAAGTAATTTTTTAAAGTAAAAGAAAAAATGTTACAACCTAAAAGAACCAAGTTCCGTAAACAACAGAAAGGACGTATGAAGGGTAATGCTGGACGCGGAAATCAACTTTCTTATGGAACGTTTGGAATAAAATCTTTAGATTCAAATTTCCTAACGGCTCGACAAATAGAAGCAGCTCGTATTGCAGCAACACGTTATATGAAAAGAGAGGGATCCATGTGGATCATGATCTTTCCAGACAAACCAATTACCAAAAAGCCTTTAGAGGTTCGTATGGGTAAGGGAAAAGGTGGAGTAGAATATTGGGCAGCAGTTGTTAAGCCAGGTAGGGTTTTATTTGAAGTATCTGGAGTACCAATGGAAACAGCAAAAGAAGCATTGCGCCTTGCGGCTCAAAAGCTTCCAGTGAAAACAAAGTTTGTTGTATCTAGAGATTTTCAAGCATAATTTTTGAAACTGTATTATGAAACAATCACAGATAAACGAAGCATCAACAGCAGATTTGCAAGCACAACTTGCAGAAGCTAAAAAAGTGTATTCAGATTTTAAAATGGCTCACACCATTTCACCGTTAGAGAATCCTGTTTTACTACGTACTCACAGGAGAACAGTAGCTAGAATTTCGACAGAACTAACTAAAAGAGAAGTACAATAAGTACCAAGCTGAAAGATGGAAGAATTAAAAAGAAATTTAAGAAAAGAACGTGTTGGTGTAGTTACTAGTAACAAGATGGATAAGTCTATTGTTGTTGCTGAAGTAAAAAAAGTAAAGCACCCTATGTACGGAAAATTCGTTTTAAAAACGAAAAAATACGTAGCACATGACGAGACAAATAACTGCAACGAAGGTGATACTGTAAAGATCATGGAAACAAGACCTATGAGTAAAACCAAATGTTGGAGATTAGTAGAAATCATTGAAAGAGCGAAGTAAGATATGTTACAACAAGAATCAAGACTTAAGGTCGCAGACAACACTGGTGCTAAAGAGGTATTAACCATTAGAGTACTGGGTGGAACTAAAAGAAGATATGCTTCTATTGGTGACAAGATAGTAGTAACTGTAAAAGATGCAACTCCAAATGGTAGCGTAAAAAAAGGAACAGTTTCAACAGCTGTTGTGGTGCGTACCAAAAAAGAGGTTAGAAGAGCAGATGGATCATATATCCGCTTTGATGACAATGCTTGTGTATTATTGAACCCACAAGGTGAGATGAGAGGTACACGTGTATTTGGACCAGTTGCAAGAGAACTTCGTGATAGACAATTCATGAAAATAGTATCATTGGCACCAGAGGTGCTTTAATACGAAAATAAAAATGGCAAAGCTTAAATTAAAATCTGGAGACAATGTAGTAGTTACTGCTGGAGACCATAAGGGATCTGAGGGTAAAATATTACGTGTATTTCTTGAAAAAAACAAAGCAATCGTAGAGGGAGTTAATATGGTAAAGAAACATGAGAAGCCAAGTGCGGCGAATCCTCAAGGTGGAATTACTGAAAAAGAAGCTCTTATACATATTTCAAATCTTTCACTTGTTGATCCTAAAACAGGAACAGGTACACGTGTAGGATATAAAATGGAAAATGGTAACAAAGTACGATTTTCTAAAAAATCGAATCAAGTATTATAGTTATGGGATATTTACCAAGACTTAAGGAAGAATATAAGAGCAGAATAATTGGTGCTCTTAAAGAAGAATTTGGTTACACAAATGTAATGCAGGTACCAAAACTAGAGCGCATAGTTGTGTCTCGTGGTGTTGGAGCTGCTGTAGCTGATAAAAAACTGATTGACTATTCTGTAGAAGAGTTGACAAACATCACTGGCCAAAGAGCTGTTGCTACTATTTCTAAAAAGGATGTTGCTACATTCAAACTTAGAAAAGGGATGCCAATTGGCGCTATGGTTACTCTAAGAGGTGAGCGTATGTACGAGTTTCTTGACAGATTAGTAACTTCATCACTACCAAGAGTACGTGACTTCAACGGTATCAAGGCCACTGGTTTTGACGGAAGAGGAAACTACTCACTGGGTGTAATTGAGCAAATTATATTTCCAGAGATCGATATCGATAAGGTTAAAAAGATAGAGGGTTTAAATATCACCTTTGTAACCTCTGCTGGTACAGATAAAGAAGCGAAATCATTATTAACAGAACTAGGTTTACCTTTTAAAAAGAACTAAGATGGCTAAAGAATCAATGAAAGCCCGTGAGGTTAAAAGAGCAAAAACGGTAGCTAAATATGCTGAAAAACGTAAAGCTTTGAAAGAAGCTGGAGATTATGAAGCATTACAGAAATTACCAAAAAACGCTTCTCCAATTCGTATGCACAACAGGTGTAAACTAACTGGAAGACCAAAAGGGTATATGAGAACATTTGGAATCTCACGTGTAACATTCCGTGAAATGGCCAATCAAGGACTTATCCCAGGTGTAAGAAAAGCATCTTGGTAAATCTAAGTTTTAGTACACAAACAAGATTATAAATTGGTGAAAGGTTTTGAGATAATAGTATCCCAGAAAACCATTACCGCAACTTAATATAAATGAATACAGATGTAATCGCAGATTACCTAACGAGAGTTAGAAATGCAGTAAATGCAGGACACCGTGTTGTTGAAATACCGGCGTCTAATCTAAAAAAAGAAATCACAAAAATTCTTTTCGATCAAGGATTTGTGTTGAGCTACAAGTTTGAAGACGATAAAGGACCTCAGGGGACTATTAAAATCGCTTTAAAGTATGACAAGCTCTCTAAAGATCCAGTGATCAAAAAGATTCAAAGAATTAGTAAACCAGGTTTACGTAAGTACGCAAATTCTAAGGAAATGCCACGTATTTTAAATGGTTTGGGAATTGCTATTGTTTCTACTTCTGCGGGAGTAATGACAGGCAAACAAGCTCAAGCTCAAAATGTAGGTGGTGAAGTATTGTGTTACGTATATTAATCATTAAAGACAAGAACAGATGTCAAGAATAGGTAAAAACCCGGTAGCAATTCCAGCAGGTGTTACAGTTGATGTTAATGAAAACATAGTGACTGTAAAAGGAAAATTAGGAGAGTTATCGCAAGAGTACTCTGATGTTACAATCAATGTGGACGGTGAGCAAGTTATCGTTACGCGTTCTACAGATCATAAAGATCATAGAGCAAAACATGGTTTGTATAGAGCTTTAATCTTTAACATGATTGAAGGTGTATCAAAAGGCTGGTCTAAAGAATTAGAATTGGTTGGTGTTGGTTATAGAGCCAGCAATCAAGGACAAAAATTAGACTTGGCTTTAGGATTTTCTCATAACATTGTATTGAATATTGCTCCAGAGGTAAAGGTTGAGACAGTTTCAGAAAAAGGAAAAAATCCAATCGTAAAATTATCATCACACGATAAACAATTGGTAGGACAGGTTGCAGCGAAGATTCGAGGTTTCCGTAAGCCAGAGCCATACAAAGGAAAAGGTGTGAGATTTGTAGGAGAACAAATAAGAAGAAAAGCAGGTAAATCTGCATAAGCAATAGAGAACGTTATGAAATTATCAAAACAAGACAGAAGACAGCGTTTACGTTTCAGAATACGTAAAACTGTAACAGGAACTGTTCAACGTCCGCGCTTGGCAGTTTTCCGAAGTAATAAAGAAATTTATGCTCAATTGATTGATGATGTAAGTGGTAAAACTATCACTGCAGCATCTTCAAGAGACAAAGATATAGATGCCTCTAAAGCAAATAAAGTGGAGGCAGCAAAGTTGGTAGGTAAAGCAATCGCAGAGAAAGCTGTAAAAGCTGGTGTTGACACCATTTCTTTTGATAGAGGAGGTTATCTGTACCATGGAAGAGTTAAATCATTAGCAGAAGGTGCCCGAGAAGGTGGCTTAAAATTCTAAGTAGTATGTATCAGAATTATAAAAACGTAGAATTAGTAAAACCTAGTGGTCTTGATTTAAAAGATCGTTTGGTAGGAGTACAACGTGTAACTAAGGTTACAAAAGGTGGTAGAGCTTTTGGTTTCTCAGCAATTGTTGTAGTTGGAGATGAGAATGGTGTTGTAGGACAAGGATTAGGTAAATCTAAGGATGTTGCAAGCGCAATTGCTAAGGCAATTGAAGATGCAAAGAAAAACTTAGTACGTATTCCTTTAAACAAGGCTTCATTGCCACACGAGCAAAAAGGAAAGTATGGTGGTGCAAGAGTAAATTTATTACCTGCAGCTCCTGGTACAGGAGTTATTGCTGGTGGTGCTGTTCGTGCCGTACTAGAAGCAGTTGGGGTACATGATGTACTATCAAAATCTCAAGGATCTTCTAATCCACACAACGTAGTGAAAGCAACTTTTGATGCTTTACTACAAATGAGAAGTGCACAAACTGTTGCAAAACAGCGTGGTATTTCATTAGAAAAATTGTTTAAAGGATAAACAACACTAAGATGGCAAAGATAAAAGTAACAAAGGTAAGAAGTGCGATCAATCGTACCCAAACCCAGAAGAGAACGCTTGAAGCTTTAGGACTTAAAAAAATAGGTCAAACAGTTGAGCATGATGACACGCCAAATATTCTTGGTATGGTAAATAAAGTTAAACATTTGGTTTCTATGGAAACCCTATAAGATATAAACACATGGAATTAAATAACTTAAAACCTGCAAAAGGTTCGGTTAAAAGACAAGGAAAGCGCGTTGGTCGTGGACAAGGTTCTGGAAAAGGTGGCACTGCAACACGTGGTCACAACGGAGCAAAGTCACGTTCAGGGTATTCTAAGAAATTAGGATTTGAAGGTGGTCAAATGCCTCTTCAGCGTCGTGTACCTAAGTTTGGTTTTACTAACATAAACCGTATAGAATACCAAGGGATCAATTTAGATACCTTGCAACAGTTGGTTGACGACAAGAAAATTAAAGGTGCTATTGATTTTGATACAATGGTAACTCTTGGTCTTGCTCGTAAACATGAATTAGTTAAAATTCTTGGAAGAGGAGAGTTGAAAGCTAAATTATCAGTAACTGCACACAAATTTACGGGAACTGCCCAGAAAGCTATTGAAACTGCTGGTGGTGAAGTTGTAACATTATAATAAAAACTAAGGATGAAATTTATTGAAACCTTAAAAAATGTTTGGAAAATAGAGGAGCTACGTAACCGTATAATGGTAACGTTGGGTCTATTGCTTGTGTACCGTTTTGGAGCACAAGTAGTATTACCTGGTATTGACGCCTCAAGACTTGCTGAATTCTCTGGTAAATTTGATGCTGGTGGAATTGGTGGGTTGTTAAATGCTTTTACAGGAGGTGCATTTGCAAATGCCTCTGTTTTTGCATTGGGTATTATGCCATATATTTCTGCTTCCATTGTGGTTCAATTAATGCAAATTGCTGTTCCTTACTTGCAAAAATTACAAAAAGAAGGGGAGAGTGGTAGAAAGAAAATCAATCAAATTACACGATGGTTAACCATTGGTATTTGTTTGATACAAGCACCAAGTTACCTTTTTGGTTTAGAGGCCTTAGGAGTTCCTTCTGCAGCTTTTATATTAGGTAAAACACCAATGTTCTTTGTTTCTTCAACTATAATACTAGTCACAGGATGTGTGTTTGCAATGTGGCTTGGAGAGAAAATAACAGATAAAGGAATTGGTAACGGTATATCTATATTAATTATGGTTGGTATTATTGCTACATTACCTTTATCATTTGCTCAAGAATTGGCTTCATCTTCATTGATGTTAGTACTTATTGAACTTGTGATTTGGTTTGTTATCATATTACTGAGTGTACTTTTAGTGATGGCTGTGAGAAAGATCCCGGTACAATATGCACGTAGAACTGCCTCTGGTGAGTATGAAAAGAATATTTTTGGAGCTAGACAATTTATTCCATTAAAGCTAAATGCCTCTGGAGTTATGCCTATTATCTTTGCACAAGCAATTATGTTTGTTCCTAGTTTTCTAGGTGGAGTAAGTTTTATGAAAGAATCTTCTGTAGGACAGTGGATGCAAACAAGTTTTAGTGACATATTTGGACTATGGTATAATATAACTTTTGCGCTTCTAATTATCGTGTTTACATATTTTTACACGGCAATTACAGTTCCTACAAATAAAATGGCCGATGATCTTAAGAGAAGCGGTGGTTTTATTCCTGGTATCAAACCCGGAGGTGAGACGGCAGAATTTTTAGATAGAATTATGTCACAAATTACTTTACCAGGCTCAGTGTTTTTAGCACTTATAGCAATTTTTCCTGCTATTGTAGTTAAGTTCTTAGGAGTGCAACAAGGATGGGCATTGTTTTTTGGAGGTACATCTCTACTAATTATGGTAGGTGTAGCAATAGATACAATGCAGCAAATCAATTCATTTTTATTGAATCGTCATTATGATGGTTTAATGAAAACTGGTAAAAACAGAAAAGCAGTAATATAATTATGGCAAAACAACCCGCAATAGAACAAGACGGAAGCATAGTAGAGGCATTAAGTAATGCTATGTTTCGTGTAGAACTAGAAAACGGACATATAGTAACGGCGCACATTTCAGGTAAGATGCGCATGCACTACATAAAATTATTACCTGGAGATAAAGTAAAATTAGAAATGAGTCCTTATGATTTAACTAAGGCTCGTATAACATACAGATACTAAAATGAAAGTTAGAGCATCAGTTAAGAAAAGAAGTGCCGACTGCGTAATTGTACGTAGAAAAGGTAGATTATATGTAATTAACAAAAAGAACCCTAGGTTCAAACAAAGACAAGGATAAGTTATGGCAAGAATCGCAGGTGTAGATATCCCAAAGCAAAAAAGGGGTGTAATCGCGTTAACATATATCTTTGGTATTGGTAGAAGCCGTGCCCAAGCTATATTAGAGAAAGCTGGAGTCAGCGAAGACATAAAAGTGAGTGAATGGAACGATGATCAAATCGGGAATATTCGTGAAGCTGTTGGGTCTTTCAAGATTGAAGGTGAATTACGTTCGGAAGTTCAATTAAACATCAAACGTTTAATGGATATTGGTTGTTACAGAGGTATTCGTCACAGAACGGGTCTTCCTTTAAGAGGACAACGTACTAAGAATAACTCAAGAACAAGAAAAGGTAAACGTAAAACTGTTGCAAACAAGAAAAAAGCAACTAAATAATAGATAGCGTTATGGCAAAGACAAATCCAAAAGCGAAAAGCACAAAAAAACGTAAAGTGATTATAGAGTCTGTAGGTGAAGCTCACGTTACAGCATCTTTTAACAATATCATTATTTCGTTAACAAACAAAGGCGGAGATGTAATATCTTGGTCTTCTGCCGGTAAAATGGGCTTTAGAGGATCAAAGAAAAACACTCCTTACGCGGCACAACTAGCTGCAGAAGACTGTGCAAAAGTAGCACACGAAGCTGGAATGAGAAAGTGTAAAGTATACGTTAAAGGACCAGGTAATGGAAGAGAATCTGCAATTCGTAGTATTCACAATTCAGGTATCGAGGTTACAGAGATTATCGATGTAACACCAATGCCGCACAACGGTTGCCGTCCTGCAAAAAGACGTCGTGTATAACTCACACACGTAAAGAGGTGTTGTTTGAAAGCAACTCTTTACATTTTTATTACTACCTTTGCCGGCTGTAATAAGAACAATAATTCAAGATGCCCTGGGGCATCTTATGTTGTAAATAATAAATATCAATCTGAAGATAACAGAAACTAAAGGATTAACGTAAGACCTTAATTTAGTTTTCTCTTCAAAATTTTACTTAAAATGGCAAGATATACTGGTCCAAAAACTAAAATCGCTCGTAAGTTTGGTGAAGCGATTTACGGAGATGACAAAAACTTCGAAAAAAGAAATTACCCTCCAGGGCAACACGGTAATAACCGTCGTCGTGGAAAAAAATCTGAATATGCAATACAACTTGCTGAAAAGCAAAAGGCTAAATATACCTACGGTATTTTAGAGAAGCAATTTAGAAATATGTTTAAAAGAGCAACTGCACTTCCTGGAATTACAGGAGAGGTATTGCTTCAATTAGCAGAGTCTCGTCTTGATAATGTAGTATACCGTATGGGTATTGCTTCAAGTCGTCCTGCGGCAAGACAGCTTGTTTCTCATCGTCATATTACTGTGAATGGTGAAAAAGTAAATATCCCTTCTTACCAATTAAAGGCAGGTGATGTTGTAGCTGTTAGAGAGAAGTCAAAATCTCTAGAAGCTATCGACGCTTCATTATCAAACGCTAACAATGTGTATGAGTGGCTTACTTGGAATTCTGATAAGAAAGAAGGAACTTTTGTTTCTGTTCCTCAATTAATTCAGATTCCAGAAAACATTAACACACAGTTTATCGTTGAATTATATTCTAAATAATAAATAACACACAGTCACACTATGGCAGTATTTAATTTTCAGAAGCCTGATAAAGTTATCATGATCAATTCAACAGATTTTGAAGGGAAATTTGAATTTCGTCCTTTAGAGCCTGGATATGGTCTAACCATCGGTAACGCACTAAGACGAGTATTACTTTCTTCACTGGAAGGTTTTGCAATCACTTCATTACGTATTGAAGGAGTTGATCACGAATTTTCTACCATCTCTGGTGTTGTAGAAGATGTTACTGAAATCATCCTAAACTTGAAGCAAGTTCGTTTCAAAAGACAGATTGACGAGGTTGACAACGAAACGGTAACAATATCTATTAACAGTGGTGAGCAATTAACCGCTGGAGATTTGCAAAAACATATTTCTGGTTTTCAAGTTTTAAACCCAGATATGGTTATTTGTAACATGGATGCAAAAGTGAAGCTTAATTTTGAGGTCACTATAGAAAAAGGGAGAGGGTATGTTCCTGCAGAGGAGAACAAAAAAGCCAATGCGCCTTTAGGTACCATCTTTACAGATTCTATTTACACGCCTATCAAAAACGTAAAGTACAGTATTGAAAACTTTCGTGTAGAGCAAAAAACGGATTATGAAAAATTAGTTTTCGAAATCCAAACAGATGGTTCTATCCATCCAAAAGACGCTTTAACCGAAGCTGCTAAAACATTGATTCACCACTTTATGTTATTTAGTGATGAGCGTATCACCCTTGAGGCTGATGAAATTGCTCAAACTGAAACATACGATGAAGAATCATTGCACATGCGACAGTTGTTAAAAACAAAACTAGTAGATATGGACTTAAGTGTTCGTGCTCTTAATTGTTTAAAAGCTGCAGAGGTTGATACACTAGGAGACTTAGTGTCATTCAATAAAAATGATCTAATGAAGTTTAGAAACTTTGGTAAAAAATCTCTTACAGAATTGGAAGAGCTTGTAAATATCAAAGGCCTTAACTTTGGAATGGATTTATCAAAATACAAATTAGATAAAGATTAATTATAAATGCAAGCATAATTTGCTCCTCAAAAAGAGTTGTAGCAAGATGATTGTTTAAAAAAAATGTCATGAGACACGGAAAAAAAGTAAATCATTTAGGAAGAAAAACTGCGCATAGAAAATCTATGTTAGCCAACATGGCTTGTTCCCTAATTGAGCACAAAAGAATTAATACTACAGTAGCCAAAGCAAAAGCTTTAAAAGGTTTTGTAGAGCCGTTAATCACAAAGTCTAAAGATGATACTACGCACAACCGTAGAATTGTAATGGCTAGATTACGCCAAAAAGATGTAGTAACACAATTATTTAGAGATGTTGCTGTAAAAATTGGTGATCGTCCAGGTGGTTACACCCGTATTATCAAACTAGGTAATCGTCTTGGAGATAATGCAGACATGGCAATGATAGAACTTGTTGATTACAACGAGGTATACAACCCAGGAAAGGCCAAGAAAACCAAATCAACACGTCGTAGCCGTCGTGGAGGTGGTGCTCCTAAGGTTGCTACTCCAGTAGTAGAGGCAACACAAACAAAAGAGGAAGAATAAATGAATTTTCTTCACTAGATATAAAGGGATAAACATTAGGTGTTTATCCCTTTTTTTTTGAACAATGTTTAAAAATTATTATAAGTCGATGATTAAAAAAAACAACTAGAATTGTATTTTTGTGTAACTATTTAAATTATGATGAAATACCAAACAAGAAAAAAGGCACTCATTCTCCTTGCAGATGGTACCATATTCCACGGGAAGGCAGTAGGAGGTAAACAAGGAACTGCTTTTGGCGAAGTATGTTTCAATACCGGCATGACTGGATATCAAGAAATATTTACAGATCCTTCCTATTTTGGACAACTGATGGTTACAACCAATGCCCATATAGGTAATTATGGTGTCAATAGTCAAGAGATGGAATCTGAGGATGTAAAAATAGCGGGTTTGATTTGTAGAAATTTTAGTTATAATTATTCAAGAGACCTTGCAGATGATTCTTTAGAGAATTTTCTAGATCAAAATAATTTACTTGCCATTAGTGATGTAGATACCCGAGCCTTGGTTGGATACATTCGTGATAATGGATCTCAAAACGCAGTAATATCAACAGAGGTTGAAAATATAGAATCACTAAAAAAACAACTGGCAGAAGTTCCAGATATGAAGGGATTAGAACTTGCCAGCAAAGTATCTACCAAAGAACCTTATTATTTTGGAGATAAGGACGCGAGCTATAAAATCTCTGCCCTCGATATCGGTATTAAAAAGAACATCCTTAGAAATTTGGCTCAAAGAGATTGTTACATCAAGGTATTCCCTTACAATTCTTCTTTCTCTGAATTATCTTCTTTTAATCCAGATGGTTATTTTTTAAGTAATGGTCCTGGAGATCCAGAGCCACTAACCCAAGCAATTGCGACAGCAAAAGATATATTAGCCTCAAATAAGCCATTATTTGGTATTTGTTTAGGGCACCAAGTTTTGGCCCTTGCAAACGGCATCTCTACCTTTAAAATGCACAATGGGCATAGAGGTATAAACCACCCTATAAAAAACCTGTTAACTGGTAAAGGAGAAATAACATCTCAAAATCATGGTTTTGCGGTAGACAGACAAGAAACCCAACAGCATCCAGATGTAGAGATAACCCATGTACATCTTAACGATAACACAGTGGCTGGTATTAGAATTAAAAACAAGCCTGTTTTTTCTGTTCAGTATCATCCAGAGGCAAGCCCTGGACCCCATGATGCGAGGTACTTGTTTGACCAATTTATAGAAAACATAAAAAATCAATAGCCTCTTTTTAAACCCGGCTGTTGAAATAATAATACAAAAAGCAAAAAAAATACAATTATGAGCATAATCATAGATATTCATGCAAGACAAATATTTGATTCTAGAGGGAACCCAACTGTGGAGGTTGACGTAGTAACCGAGAACGGCTTTGTAGGCCGCGCAGCGGTCCCTTCAGGAGCATCCACTGGAGAACATGAGGCAGTAGAGCTTCGTGATGGAGGTCCAGCTTATATGGGCAAAGGAGTTTCAAAAGCTATTGCAAATGTAAATGGTATTATCTCTCAAACTCTTTTAGGAGTATCTGTTTTTGAACAAAATCAGATAGACCAAATAATGATTGATTTGGATGGAACCCCAAACAAATCTAAGCTAGGGGCAAATGCTATTTTAGGTGTTTCACTTGCTGCTGCTAAGGCTGCTGCCAATGAGCTAGGATTGCCTTTGTACCGTTATATAGGTGGAGTTAGTGCAAATACCCTACCGGTTCCTATGATGAATATTATAAATGGAGGCTCACATAGTGATGCCCCTATTGCTTTTCAAGAATTTATGGTCATGCCAGTGAAGGCAACTTCTTTCTCACAGGCAATGCGTATGGGTTCTGAAATTTTCCACAATCTAAAAAAGGTGTTACATGATAGAGGCCTTAGTACAGCAGTTGGAGACGAGGGTGGTTTTGCACCAACACTTGATGGTACAGAAGATGCATTAGATACCATTAAAAAAGCGGTAGAAAACGCAGGATATAGCTTTGGAGATCAAATTATGGTAGCCTTAGATTGCGCCGCTGCAGAATTTTTTGTGGATGGAAAGTATGACTACAAGAAATTTGAGGGTGATACGGGAGTAATACGTACTAGTAAAGAGCAAGCAGATTACCTTGCCCATCTTGCTGAAAATTATCCTATTATCTCTATTGAAGATGGTATGGATGAGAATGATTGGGAGGGTTGGAAATACCTTACCCAAAAAATTGGGCATAAAGTCCAGCTTGTTGGAGATGATTTGTTTGTAACAAATGTGGAAAGACTCTCTCGTGGTATTGAGCAAGACACTGCCAACTCAATTCTAATTAAAGTAAACCAGATAGGGACTCTAACAGAAACTATTGCAGCAGTAAATATGGCGCACAATGCAGGGTACACCTCTGTGATGTCTCACAGAAGTGGAGAAACAGAAGATTATACTATTGCAGATCTTGCAGTGGCTTTAAATTGTGGTCAAATCAAAACAGGTTCTGCTTCTCGAAGTGACCGTATGGCAAAATACAATCAATTATTACGCATAGAAGAGCAATTAGAGGCAGTTGCATATTTTCCTGGTAAAAAAGCCTTTAAAATTTAAGCCTTTACATTTACTTTTTATACAAAGCCAATGAATCACTAGATTTATTGGCTTTTTTTATCAAAAGAGCGACAGAAAATCTTAAAAAAATTGCTCAAAATTTCGTATTTTTGCATTCCTTTTTAAAAGAATAATTTCAAAAATTTACAATATATGTCAAATAATGCTACACTAGAAATTAACGGAAGCACCTATGAATTCCCGTTAATTACCGGTACAGAAAATGAAGTTGCAATAGACGTTAAAACACTAAGGGCCGCCACGGGTGGTGTAACCACTATAGATCCTGGATACAAAAACACAGGAGCTTGCCAGAGTGCCATTACGTTTTTAAATGGAGAAGAGGGTATTTTAAGATACCGTGGGTATGCTATTGAAGATTTGGCTGATAAAGCAAATTTCTTGGAGGTTGCTTACTTGTTAATTTTTGGAGAACTACCAACTACAGATCAATTAGAGAAGTTTCATGCAGATATCAAAGAGCAAAGTTTTGTTGATGATGATATTAAAAAAATATTAGATGCTTTTCCAAAGTCCGCCCATCCTATGGGTGTTTTATCCTGTTTAACAAGTGCACTTACTGCCTTTAATCCTTCAACAGTAAATGTGGACAGTGAGGAAGAAATGTATAATGCCATTGTAAAAATACTAGGAAAATTTCCTGTGCTTGTAGCCTGGACTATGCGTAAGAAGAAAGGATTGCCATTAAACTATGGGGATACAAGCCTAGGGTATGTAGAAAACATCATGAAAATGATGTACGAAAAACCAAATGAAGAATACAATCAAAATGATATTTTATTAAATGCATTAGATAAGCTACTTATATTACATGCAGACCATGAGCAAAATTGCTCCACTTCTACAGTGAGAATGGTTGGTTCCTCTCATGCTGGTTTATACGCTTCACTTTCTGCTGGAATATCTGCACTATGGGGGCCACTTCATGGAGGTGCAAACCAAGCAGTATTAGAGATGCTTGAGGCTATTAAAGAAGACGATGGAGATACTAAAAAGTACATGGCAAAAGCAAAAGATAAGACAGACTCTTTTAGACTAATGGGCTTTGGACACAGAGTATATAAAAACTTTGACCCTCGTGCAAAAATTATCAAAGTAGCCGCAGACGAGGTACTTGCAGACTTAGGAATAGAAGATCCAGTTTTAGACATTGCCAAAGGTTTATCTGCTGAGGCCTTGAGTGACCCTTACTTTGTGGACCGCAAATTATATCCTAATGTAGATTTTTACTCTGGTATTATTTACAGAGCAATGGGTATCCCTGTAGATATGTTCACCGTAATGTTTGCACTTGGTAGATTGCCAGGTTGGATTGCACAGTGGAAAGAAATGCGTCAACGTAAAGAACCAATTGGACGTCCAAGACAAATGTATATTGGAGAAAATCATAGAGTATTTAAAGAAATCTCGAAGCGATAAGTTTTCAAAAAGATATCTAAAAGCTCAAAACCTTAGTACTGGTTTTTGAGCTTTTTTGTTTTAAAAAATAGCCTTTCATATTCTCACATTCATAATTAAAATTATATTTGTTATTATGTTACAATTAAATGTCACAAATGAATTTTCAAGGCTTCGAGCTGTTGTTTTAGGGACTGCAAATAGCAATGGTCCAACTCCCACCCTAGAGCAGGCCTATGACCCTAAATCTGCGGCGCATATAAAAGCAGGTACCTACCCTACAAACCAGGATATGATTTTGGAAATGGAGGGCGTTGCTAAGGTATTGGAACGTTATGGTGTAACTGTGTATCGTCCTAGCGAGATTGAAAATTACAATCAAATATTTTCCAGGGATATTGCCTTTGTGATAGACAACATCTTTATTAAAGCTAATATATTATCAAATAGAGCTCGTGAGATACAGGCTTTGCAATATGTAATAGATCAAATACACCCACAAAAGGTGGTCACCTTTCCTGAGCAGGTTCACATAGAAGGAGGTGATGTGATGCCATACGGAGATTACCTATTTGTTGGCACTTATTACGGTGATGACTACTCAAGTTATATCACTGCCCGTACCAACATGGCAGCAGTAAGGGCATTGCAGGAGTTGTTTCCAAAAAAAACAGTAAAACCTTTTAATTTAAAAAAGTCAAACACAGTACCTCAAGACAATGCCCTTCATTTAGATTGTTGTTTTCAACCACTTGGTCATGGTAGGTGCATTATCCATAAAGATGGTTTCTTGTTAGAAGAAGAGTATCAGTGGCTCGTGGATTTTTTTGGCCCAGAGAATTGTTTTCATATAGACAAACAAGAGATGTATCACATGAATAGCAATATCTTTAGTATTAGTGAAGATGTGATTATTTCAGAAAAAAACTTTACCCGCCTCAACGCTTGGCTTATAGAGAAAGGCTATACAGTAGAACAAGTTGCCTATGCAGAGATTGCAAAGCAAGAAGGTTTGTTGCGCTGCTCTACTATGCCATTATTTCGAGACTAAGGAGTCTGGTTATGTGGTCAAATGCTGCTTTTTTATTTTCTTGCTGCGATTCTGTTTTTTCCTTTTTGGTTTAACTAAAAGAGTACCTTTGTATTTAATATTTTAAATCTGTGTAGACACATGAAACAAATTACCAACACCATATTAATGATTCGCCCCGTTGCATTTAGAATGAATGAACAAACCAAGGTGAATAATTATTTTCAAGAAGATCTTGATTTAAAATACACAGAAATTAATGCTAAGGCCCAGCAAGAGTTTGACACATTTGTGACAAAACTTCGTGGTGTGGGTGTTGATGTTATCGTTGAAGATGATATCATGGGGCTTGACACTCCAGATTCTATTTTCCCTAACAACTGGGTTAGTTTTCATCAAAATGGTACTGTTGCTTTGTATCCTATGTTTGCTCAAAACAGACGTAGAGAAAGACGTGAGGAGATTATCACTAGACTAGAAAAAGAAGGATTTGTTGTTGAGGGTTTCATGGATTATACCCAGGCAGAGGAGCAAGGGTATTTTTTAGAGGGTACTGGTAGTTTGTTGTTAGACCGTGAAAATGGCAAGGCGTATTGTGCCATCTCTCAAAGAGCAGATGAGGAGCTTATCGTAGAGTTTTGTGAAGATTTTGAGATGGACCCTGTTATATTTGCCGCCAACCAAACAGTCTATGACCAGCGTAAGGCAATCTACCATACCAACGTTATGATGGCTTTGGCTGAGAATTTTGTGGTTATTTGTCTTGATACCATTGATGATAAGCATGAAAAGAAACAAGTGCTTAAACATCTCAAAGAGACCAAAAAGGAGGTCATAACAATCACTGAGGCTCAAATGCATCAATTTGCAGGAAATATGCTACAGGTTTTGGGTGCAAACAATCAAAAATATATGGTAATGAGTGAGGCTGCTCGTTCTAGTTTGAGAAGTGATCAAGTAAAGGCAATCCAAAAACACTGTAAGATTTTAAGTAGCGATTTAACAACTATTGAAACCTGTGGGGGAGGAAGCGCCAGGTGTATGATGGCTGAGGTGTTTTTACCCAAAACCTTGACAAAAGCATAGGGCTATTATTTTTGTGCAATACGTTTAATCATTCCATCAAAAATAAAATAATGAAATGGCAACATGATATACCAATACGCTCTACCAAGTAGGCCCTTTGGTCTAAAGGTTGCTGTTTGATGTAGCACATTGTATTTGTCTATTTTAAATTCTAGCCAGGCCTCTCCCGGTACTCTCATCTCGGCAAAAAGTAATAACCTTTTTTGATTTTTATCTGCCAAGATTACACGCCAAAAATCTAAGGAATCTCCTTCATTAATGGTGTTTGTATTGGTGCGTCCTCTGCGCAGCCCAACACCACCAAATAGTTTATCTACCCCTCCTCTCAAGCGCCACAGCCAGTTTGCGTAATACCAACCACGTTGTCCTCCTATGGACCAAATATTGTCAAGGGCCTTCTGTGGATTTTCAAGTATGATGCTTTGTTTGTCTTTCACGCAACCATTGACGGGGACTTCCACATATTTTTTAAGATCATTTCTAAAACGGCCACTAATCATAGAGTCTTTCCAACTGGAGACCACTTGGTTTTGTTTTATTTTTTTAAAAGCTAACTCTATGGCTTTTTGGTATGATATCGATTCAATTTTTAAAATATCTTTAAGTCTAGTATCACTTGTTATTACCTCAATGCGCATACTATCTACTAAATTAAGTGCCAGTTTGTAGGAGGTTGATGTCACAAAGTAAAGCCAGTAACTTGATAGTTTGGGAGATAAAAAGGGCAGGGTAACGATGGATAAGTTTAACTTTCTAAAACGGGCATATCCCTCCATCATTTCTCTGTAACTAAGCACATCAGGGCCGCCAATATCAAAACTCTCATTGTAACACTCTTTGTTACCAAGGACCCCTGTAAGATAATTAAGTACATCTCTTATGGCTATGGGTTGACACTTTGTTTTAACCCATCTTGGGGTAACCATTATTGGAAGTTTTTCACATAAATCTCTAATGATTTCAAAAGAGGCGCTACCACTTCCCACAATAATTGCTGCTCTTAAAACTGTTACTGCAGCGCTTCCTTGGTATAAAATATTTTCTACATTTTTACGAGACCAAAGATGTTTGGATAAACTTTTCTCATTGGCAATGCCTCCAACATAGATTACCTGTTTGCAATTTGTTGGCTCCAGGTAGGTGTTAAAGTTTTTTACTGCACGTTCTTCTTTTTCATCAAAATCACTTGTAGAGGAGCTCATGGAATGAATTAAATAATAGGCGGCTTCTATATCTTTTGGGAGTGCATTTGGTGTTACGGGATTAAGAAAATCTATAACAACTATTTCAATTTGTTTTTTTAAATCCTCAGAAATAGATAACCTATTGGCATCTCTTACAGAACAAACTACCTGATGCCCTTGATCTAATAAAAGTGGAAGTAGGCGCATGCCTATATATCCATTTGCTCCTGTAAGTAATATTTTCAAATCAGCTGTTTTTTTAAAGATACGCAGGACTTGCTGAAAGATAAAACCTTATAAAGGTATTAACGTGACTTTAAGTTTTATTTTCACTTTGTTGACTTACAACCCCTGTCTTGATTGTTTTTTAAAAACACTATATTCATGTTTTTTAAATTGCAGAATATGAGGGTTTTAAAGTGGGTGCTACTTCTTGGGGGTATTGTTATTTTTTGCTGGGGAATATATTCTATCTTCCAGTCTCAAAAAACTCCTGTAAGTCAACTAATTGGTATGATGGGTTTGTCTGTTGTAGGAGTTTTGGCTAGTCTTGCCATAAAAAATAAGTCCTAGTTGTTATACATCTTCTATTCTGTGGCCGCTTGAGAGGGTTTTTGCAGTAAGTATTTTTTGAACAAAGCGATGTATTTCTTTGTCTTTGGTCCGCGCTTGTATTTTAATAAAATAATCGTCTTTGTAGATAGAATACTCCTCTGCTTTGCCTTTGTAGAGAACCAATTTATAATAAGGAATAACAAGTGCATAACTTTCAAGCAGTGATCTGAAACCAACAATGATACCATTGGGGCGCATTTCTATATTGCACTGATTTCTGTTATTGTCTAGAATAAGTAGGTTGTGAATTTGTATGCTTGTTTGAGTAATAATTAGCTTAGGAGATCCAATACCTTTTAACTTAAAACGCTCTATTAAAGAATAGGGTTTCCCTACCTGCTGGGTAATTTTTTGGTCTATTTGTTTGTTGTTGTACGAGACGTTTACCAGCATATATTTTTATATTAGATTTCTACTACAAAAATAACAAACCAAAGTGCTTTAAAAAAGACTTTAGGAGCTTCAATGTTGTTAGACAACTTTTCTTGTGTGATTGCACCCTTCTATTTTTATTTCTGCAGTTATGACTATTTTCATTTTAAAGAAACAAATAACTGTACCAAAAAAGCCTTAAAAAAACTATCTTTACACCTTTAAAATAAATTCATGACCCTGCAAGATATCCTTAGTAAGAAAGTTAAAGATGCTGTCAAAAATCTTTATGATAACAGCCTAGAAACCGTGGAGTTTCAAGCCACTCGTAAAGAGTTTGAGGGAGATATTACTGTAGTGGTGTTTCCTATGCTGCGTGTTGTTAAGGGCAACCCTGTGGCCATTGGCCAGGCTATTGGCGCCTATTTACAAGAGCATGTAGCTTATGTTACTGGTTTTAATGTGGTAAAGGGTTTTTTAAACCTTGTTATTAGTGATGGGTATTATTTAGATTTTTTTAAAAACACACCCACTTGGGATACCTTTGGTGTAGTAGCTCCAGGTAATGATGCCGTTATGGTAGAGTTTGCCTCTCCAAATACAAACAAACCACTCCACTTAGGACATGTACGTAACGTGTTGCTAGGATACAGTGTGGCTCAAATAGTGAAAGCCAGTGGTAAAAAAGTATACAAAACACAAATTATAAACGATCGTGGTATTCATATTTGTAAAAGCATGCTAGCTTGGCAACGATATGGGAAAGGAGAAACTCCTCAATCATCAGGGAAAAAGGGAGACAAATTAGTAGGAGACTACTACGTACGTTTTGATAAAGAGTATAAAAAAGAAATTGCTGGTTTAATAGCGCAAGGAATTTCAGAAGAAGATGCAAAAAAGCAAGCTCCTATTATTTTGCAGGCCCAGCAAATGCTCTTGCAGTGGGAAGCTGCAGACAAAGAGATTGTCTCACTATGGCAAACCATGAACGGTTGGGTGTATGACGGTTTTGATCAAACCTATGCAGATATAGGTGTAGATTTTGATAAAAATTACTATGAGAGTAACACCTATTTGCTTGGTAAAGAATTTATCCAAGAGGGGCTCTCAAGTGGTGTATTTACCAAAGACCCTGACGGCTCTGTTTGGTGTGATCTCACCGACAAGGGCCTAGACAGAAAAATCGTGTTACGCGCAGACGGAACGGCTGTTTACATGACTCAAGATATTGGAACTGCCATACAGCGCGTTAAAGATTATCCAGATATAAACGGTATGATTTACACCGTTGGAAACGAGCAAGATTATCATTTCAAAGTGTTATTTCTAATACTCCAGAAACTAGGGTTTGGATGGGCTAAAAACTTATTTCACCTAAGTTATGGAATGGTTGATTTGCCAAGTGGTAAAATGAAATCTAGAGAGGGTACCGTGGTAGATGCAGATGATTTAATAAAAGATATGACAGCAACAGCTTGCAGTATTTCTGAGTCTCTGGGTAAGATTGATGATTTTACTACCCAAGAAAAACAAACGCTGTATGCTACCATAGGCCTTGGGGCTTTAAAATACTACATACTAAAGGTAGATCCTAAAAAACGAATCTTATTTAATCCAGAGGAGAGTGTAGATTTTCAAGGCAATACTGGACCGTTTATCCAATACACCTACGCGCGTATTGCATCCATATTAAGAAAGGCATCACAGGCTAACCACCAATCTTTGGAGGGTATTGTTTCCCTTGATCCCAAAGAAAAACAAGTGTTAAAAACACTTCAGTTATTTCCTGAGACAATTCAACAGGCAGCCTCACATTATAGCCCAGCACTGATAGCCAACTATACCTATGATTTGGTGAAGGAGTTTAATTCTTTTTATCAAAATGTTCCCATATTTGCGGCACAAAACAACACAGAAAAAGAATTTAGAGTTGCCCTTTGCGGCGCAGTTGGGGCAGTGATAAAAACAGCATTTTCATTGCTAGGGATCCAAGTACCTAATAGAATGTAATTTCTAAAATAATAGCTGCAATGATATGTTGGGTGTAAAGCCTAAAGAATATTGAGTAACTGTGTTAATATAATTTTCTCCTTGGGGGCTTGTTTGTATTTGGTAGTATCTTCCTAACTCATTCTTTGTGTCAAATAAATTTAGTAATGAGAGATTTACAACTGCATCAAATGTATCATCTAAAGGGGTCTTGTAAACTGCAGAGATATTAGTCCTAAAATATTCTTTTAATGTTTGATTGTTAGGGCTGTTGTACTGTATCTGGGGCCCGTTAATGGTATTTATAATTGCATTTTGGTTACTTGCTGTGGTGAAGGGTAGTCCAGAGTGATAATTGGCCCCTGCAGAGATAGTAACCTCTTTAAAGGTATAGGTAGCTATCGCATTTACACAATGAGTAACATTAAAGTTGTTTGGAAATCTCCTAGGGGAGAGGGTTTTAAACTCATAATTGCTATTGATGTAGGTATAACTTAACCAAGTAGTGAAGTTTTTTTGTTTTTTACCAATGGCTACCTCAAGCCCTTGACTTGAATAATTACCAATAGCCTGAGTGTCTTGAAATTGGTTTCTAAAACCTAGATTACGGGTATTTATACCAGCTACTTTTTTATAAAAAACCTCTGCGTTGAGGGTCCAATTTTTTTGAGTATAATCTGTCCCAAAAGATGCTTGAGTACTTTTTAGCAAAGGGTTTTGAATCCCATCTGCCAAGATCCATTGTTTATTTTGTATGCCTAACAATTGATTTTCATTGGCTGTAAATTGCAATACGTTTTGATGTTTTTTCTCGCCAGATATAAATACATTCCAATGTTTTTTTATGCGTTGTGAAAGAGTAATTCTTGGTTCTATTTGCATATCAAAGTTGGATAGATTTGTTGCTCTTACCCCTAGTGTCACTGTAGTGTTGTCATCAAATAGTTGGGCCGTGGTTTGCACGTAAACCCCATTGGTAATTCCTTTTGTTGCGCTGTTTGGAATTGGGGTAGTGTTCTGTGGAGTTTCTAGGTTTTCTATAAGAGTGCTTGTGTGCTGATAGCCAGCTTCAATAGAAAAGTCATCGTTTATCACATAGCTTGTGTCAAACTTTAGGCTTTGTTCTTTTACTTGGTTTTTTTGTAATTTTTGACTTGCTTGTTCTACCTGTGTATTTTGCGAATTGGCTTTATAAGTGCTATTGCTGTAGTGAATCCCTGTGGTGAGTTTCTGGTTCCAATTTCTCAGGTAATTAAAGCCGCTTAATAGGGTGTTTTGCTCTAATTCATTAAAACTTGCTGTTGATATATCATCGGTAAACAAACGCTCGTTAAATTCAAGCCCATTGCTAATGGTCATAAAGTGGTAATTTAATTTGTCTTTTGGCGAAATGTCCCAAAGTGCAGATAGACTAATGTCAAAGAAATTAAAATCTTCATCTGTTGTTCTTAGGGTTTCTTCTTGGGTGTTGTTGAGGTTTGTTACTTCTGTATTTTGAAAGGTTCTTTTAAAAAATGATTTGTAAATAGGGTTACCCAAACCGTTGTTAATTGAGGTTCTTCCAGATCCAACAATTGCAAATGAATTTGTTACCGGTATTTTTATAAAGGCATTGGTGCTGGCTAAATTTATGCCAACACCTCCTTCTATCTCTGGATCAATGGTATTTGTTGGATAGATGTGTACTACTCCAGATACTCCTTCGCTGTATCTTGGATGTGTTCCGTTTTTATAAATAATTACGTTGTCTATAAGGTTTGGATTTAGGGCAGATATAAGTCCAAAAAAATGACCTGTTTGGTACATTCTAATATCGTTCCACAAAATAGTTACTTCATCACTACCACCGGCTCTTATGTTAATGTTTGAAGCTGTTTCATCATAACTTTGAATACCAGGGAGTACCTGCGCAATTTGTAAAACATCTGGCTCTGTGAGTGAGGGTAAAATTTCAAAGTCATTGTTTGTAATTACAATTGCCCCTTTTTTTGTTTTTTCAATTCCTTTTGCTATGTAGCTAGAGAGTGTGATGGTGGGTAATGTATTGATATATCCAAGGTTTATAAAAATCAAAGGGCAATTGCCCTTTGTACTGGCAATTGCTTTATAAATAACTAGTGGTTTTATAAATTGTCCCTCAAAGTATAGTTCTAACTCTTGGGTATCTGCAATGCTATTTATGTTTAAGATTCCTCCACTGTTAGCAGTGTATGTTTTGTTTTCTGAAATAGCGGTAATCGCAAGAGGTTTTGCTGTTTGGATGTCAATAAATGTGGCACAAAAAGAGACCATTTTTTTTGGAAAGGTCACTGTTATATAACGGCTACTAACAAAGGTGAAGTTAATGTTCTCTTTTTCAAAGAACATCTTTAATGTCTGTTTAAGTGTTTGGTTTGTGTTAGGTTTAAAGACCCTACATCTTTTTGCTGTGTCACTGTTGTAAGAGAATTTTACATCAAATACAGTTTCAATTTCAGAGATAGCATCTACAAAAGGTATGGTGTTTTCAGTATTTTGGGCAAGACAGCAATGAGTCCAAAAAAACAATAAAAAACACAAGTATATAAAAGAATACTTATTGTTTTTTAAGGTTATAAATTTGTACTTCATTTTTTGAATCTTTACTAAAAGATAGGTTAAGGGGCTGTGTAACAGTTTGCAGCGCTTGGTCCAGGTTTGTGTGGGTAAAGCTACCTGTGTAACGTAAAGTTACATCAATATTTTTAGTTGTGATGGTAACTTTGTAATGTTTTTCAATTTCCATTAATACGGTCTCAAGGGGCATGTCTACAAAACTACTTTCGTTAAAAATCCAAGTGGGTTTGGAGGTGTATATCTTGTTGTTAACTATCATGGGAGAAAAGCTAAAAGAGTCGCCAGCAGACACTAAGGTATTTATTCCATTAGCTTGTACAGAGACTAGCCCTTCAAAACAAGAAACAATTAAAAGATCATTCTCTGTTTTTACATTAAAGCAGGTACCAAGCACACTTACATTTGCCGTTGGGGTAACCACGGTAAATGTTTTGCCTTTTGCCACCTCAAAATAAGCCTCCCCCTCAAGGGTTACCTCTCTTGTAAAGGGCCAGCCATATTTTTTGTAGCTAATACGCCCATTTTCCTTTAATGTTATTTTTGAGCTATCTGGTAATTCTATGGTTTGTGTAGTGGCAATTGGAGCCTGTATGTTTGTAGGTAGTGAAGTTACAAACACACTTGATAGCACCAATAGTATCAATAGTGCCGCAATTTTTAACAGCCTTGGCATTGTAATTACTTTAGGCGTTTTTTGTTGTGGTGAGGTTAATAAAAAAGTGTCTTTCAAGGCTTTTAGTCCAGAAATTGCATCATGCTCAGGCAATACCATAGCTTTAGTGTGAGTATCTATTTTTTTATAGATATCAAAACCTGGCCATTGATTAAGCACCTGCATGTCTGCGGGAGAAGCCTCATTGTTAAGCCATTTTTCTAATGCTTGTTTTGTTTCCATCTACTTGCTTGTTATTGTATAACAGGTTACTTGTTATTTTACCACCTTAAGGGGTTTATAAATTCTCTATTGTTTCTCGTAGTTTTTCTAAAGCATCTAATACTCGCTTTCCAGCAGCTTTCTCTGAAATATTATATATAGCAGCAATTTCTCTATATTTTTTACCCTCTACGCGGCTTAGTAAAAATGCAGTGCGTTGTAATTGGGTGAGACTATCTAGAGCCTTTTGTAATTTCTGGCCAAATTCTTTTTCTTCCAATAGAAACTCAGGAGAGTTGTTGTCCTGTGATTTTTTCACGCCTTGGGTGAATTTAAATTGCACCTTTTTATGTGCTACGGTATTTAAAAAAAGGTTGTTTGCAGTTGTAAAGAGGTAGCTTTTGGCTTTGTTGGGAGCAACTTTTCCGCAATTTTGCCATAATTTCAAGAAAGCTTCTTGGGCCAAATCATAAGAAGCATCCGTGCTCTTTGTTTTAAAGAACATAAAGTTTCGTAATGATTGTACCTGCTCTTTGTAGATCTTGTTAAAGACCGCTTCTTGGCAAATATTTGAGTGTTTTTTCATGCTTTGTTGCTGTAAAATTATACAAAAAAATTCAGTATTTTAAATATCTACTCAACTTTGAAACTCCCCAATCAATTAGTATATTTGCGGTTAAATCTTTTGTGATTTTTTAAAATTGTATTTTCTATGTTTGATAATTTAAGTGATAAGTTAGATAAGGCCCTTCATGTGCTCAAAGGGCACGGAAGTATTACAGAGGTTAACGTTGCAGAAACCCTAAAAGAGGTGCGTCGTGCCCTTTTGGATGCCGATGTTAATTTTAAAATAGCCAAAGATTTTACTAAAACCGTAAAGCAAAAAGCGCTGGGTCAAAATGTATTGACATCTCTGCAACCTAGCCAATTAATGGTCAAGATTGTAAAGGATGAACTCACAGCCCTTATGGGTGGAGATGCTGCTGGGATTAACTTGAAAGGCTCACCAAGTGTGATTTTAATGTCTGGTTTACAGGGTAGTGGTAAAACAACCTTCTCTGGTAAACTGGCCAATTATTTAAAAACCAAAAAAAGTAAAAATCCTTTATTGGTGGCCTGTGATGTGTACCGTCCTGCAGCGATCAATCAACTTCATGTTGTTGGAGATCAAATAGGGGTTGAGGTATTTAGTGACCAAGGTAATATGGATCCTGTTGCTATTGCAACAAAGGCTGTTGCCCATGCAAAGGCAAAGGGTCATAACGTTGTTATTATAGATACTGCCGGTCGTTTGGCGGTTGATGAGCCAATGATGCAAGAAATAGAAAATGTACACAAAGCAATTTCTCCAAGCGAGACATTGTTTGTTGTAGATGCTATGACGGGTCAAGATGCTGTTAATACTGCCAAGACTTTTAATGATAGACTTAACTTTGACGGGGTCATCCTTACCAAACTTGATGGTGATACAAGGGGTGGTGCTGCACTGTCTATAAAAAGTGTTGTAAACAAGCCTATTAAATTTATTGGTACTGGTGAGAAAATGGATGCAATTGATGTGTTCTATCCAGATCGTATGGCAGATAGAATCTTGGGTATGGGAGATGTTATATCTCTGGTAGAGAGAGCCCAAGAGCAGTTTGATGAAGATGAGGCAAGAAAATTACAAAAGAAAATAGCCAAAAATCAATTTGGTTTTGATGATTTTTTAAAGCAAATCAATCAGGTCAAGAAAATGGGAAGCATGAAGGATCTAGTAGGAATGATACCGGGTGCTGGAAAGGCTATGAAGGATGTTGATATAGATGATGATGCTTTTAAGCATATAGAGGCTATCATTCATTCTATGACGCCACTTGAGAGAAGTGTACCTACAAAAATTGATACTAGTCGTAAAAAACGAATTGCAAAAGGTAGTGGTACCTCAGTACAGCAAATTAATCAACTACTCAAGCAGTTTCAGCAGATGAGTAAAATGATGAAAATGATGCAAGGTGGAGGCGGTAAAAAGATGATGCAGATGATGGGAAATATGCGTTAAGTACCATTACATCATTGTAGGCAAGAATTATAAAACACAGGCTATGACAATTTTAGACGGAAAAAAAGTATCAAACGATATAAAAAATGAAATTGCGGTAGAGGTTAAAAAGATGAAAGATGCCGGAGAAAAGGTACCTCATCTAGCTGCTGTAATTGTAGGAGATGATGGCGCATCCCTAACCTATGTTGGAAGTAAAGTCCGCTCCTGTGAGAGGGTTGGTTTTGAGTCTACAATGGTACGCATGTCTCACACCACAAGTGAGGTAGAACTTTTAGATAAAATTAAAGAATTAAACCACAATGATGACATTGATGGTTTTATCATACAGTTACCACTACCTCCACAAATAAATACTCAGCGCGTTTTAATGGCGGTAGATCCTAGTAAAGACGTAGATGGATTTCATCCAGAAAACTTTGGGAGAATGGCCCTTGATATGTCAACTTTTATACCTGCCACCCCTTTTGGAATTTTAGAATTATTAGAGCGTTATAATGTAGATACGAAGGGGAAGCATACTGTTGTTATTGGTAGAAGCCACATTGTTGGTAGGCCCATGAGTATACTAATGAGCCGCAAGGGTTGGCCAGGAAACTCTACGGTAACCCTAACCCACAGTAACACAAAAAACATAACACAAATAATTTCTCAAGCAGACATTGTGATTTCTGCCCTTGGAGTGCCTAATTTTTTGAAAGCAGAAATGGTCAAAGACGATGCTGTGGTAATTGATGTTGGAATCACAAGAGTAGAGGATACTTCAAGACCAAAAGGCTACAGAATTGTTGGTGATGTAGATTTTGACGGGGTGAGCAAAAAGGCAAGTTTTATAACTCCTGTTCCTGGTGGAGTAGGACCTATGACTATTGCCATGCTACTTAAAAACACCCTTCTTGCCAGAGAGCAGCGTGCTACTACAAACAGCTAATACCATTGGTCAGATTTTTTTCTTTTGGTTTATTTTGCAAATAGTTGATTTGCATCTGCAAATGCTTTAAACTCTAAGGCATTTGAGCTAGGGTCTTTAAAGAACATGGTTGCCTGTTCTCCTACTAGTCCTTTAAAGCGTATGTAAGGTTCGATGATAAACTCGATGTTCTTTTCTTGAAGTTGTTTTGCTAACTTTTGAAAGGTATCCATATCAAGCACCACACCAAAATGCGGGATTGGCACCTGTTTGCCGTCTACTTGATTTGTTGGAGCCTTATCTAAGGGTTCTTCCTTTAGGTGTATGACAAGTTGGTGTCCAAAGAAATTAAAATCTACCCAATGATCACTACTTCTCCCTTCTTGGCAACCAAGTGTATCTCTATAAAATGTTCTGCAACTTGCTAAGTCATCAACGGGTATGGCTAGATGGAAAGGCGAAAGTGTAGGCATTAAGGTGTATTGTTTTAATTAGTATTAATCCTCCCAAGAAATCATAAGGTACTTAAAGGTAGCTCCTTGTGGTATTTGAGACGGGTCTATGGTTAGGTTTGGGTTGTACCTTAGGTTTTCTGGCAACTCCTTTTTATTTATAGTGACAAACACATCACTGTCTTTTAAGAAAATAACAACAGCGTCAATACTAGTTTGTATGCCAGAAATTTCATAATTGTCTTTGATATCTTTAAAGGTGCTTTTCATGGAGAGCCCTTTGCTGGTTTTATATCTAGAGTCATATACCCGTATGGTATTAATGGTAGCGTCTGGATTATTTTGGTTATTTGGAGATAGCCCCAGTAGTTTATTACCATCTTTTGAAAATATTTCTACGTCTCCTTGAAGGGCATCACTTGGGTTTATCTTTGAAAGAGATACAATGCTATCATTAGCAAAAACAGTTCTTAGTTGGTTTACGGTAGTTTGGCTTGTAAGGCTGCCTATTTCACCATTTGCTATGGTAAATGCGTCTTTTTTGCTTGTGCATTGTATAGAGAGTAGCGTAGTTAAAGCTGTTATAATAAGAGCGTTTTTCATTATTTTGTTTTGGTTTTTGGGAGTTATACTGTCTCTTGTTGGAGGAGCATGTTTTTAATTTTTATAAAAATAACAATTGTATCCTGTCTTGTAAAATATTATAGTCTTTAGTTTTATGGAAAGGTATTTTAGGCTGTTTTATTTCAGAAATTGTAATGGTACTTTTCTTCTTTTGTCTTTATACAAATTTGCACCCATCGTAGATAATTATACTATCTTTGCTCACCTATGCAAAAAGAGATTCAAGAGCAAGTAAACAAAGGTGTAATGCTTCCACTTATGGAAGAGTTTTACACCATTCAAGGGGAGGGATATCACAAAGGTACTGCAGCTTATTTTATTAGAGTTGGAGGCTGTGATGTAGGCTGTCATTGGTGTGATGTTAAAGAAAGCTGGAATCCAAAGAGTCATCCCCCAACGGCCATTGAGGCTATCGCAGAAAATGCGAATAACTACTCCAAAACTATTGTTATCACTGGTGGAGAGCCACTTACCTGGGATATGGGGCCACTAACATCTTTGTTAAAAAATATGGGTATGAATACTCATATAGAAACTTCTGGGGCTTACCCTTTATCTGGCTCTTGGGATTGGATTTGTTTGTCTCCAAAAAAAATGAAACTACCTACCAAACAGGTATACAAAGCAGCTCATGAATTAAAGGTGATTATATACAATAAAAACGATTTTAAATTCGCAGAAGAGCAAGCTGCAAAGGTGGGGAGTGATTGTATTTTATACCTGCAGCCAGAGTGGAGTAAAAGGGAAACTATGATTCCTCAAATTGTAGACTATGTTATGGCAAACCCCAAGTGGATGGTATCTTTGCAAACTCACAAGTATTTAAATATTCCGTAAGCTATTTTTCTTGGTATAATTGCCCTCTGTGTGGTTTAAGACGCTCTCTTAAATCATCCATGTGTTTTTTCTCTACCACCAAATAAGCAATATGGTGCATATCATGGACATTCTCTTGACCACAAAGTGTGTTCTGCAGTTTTTCTGAACGTGAAAACTCTTCCAAATGTATGATATGGTGTGCCGCAGTTTGAGAGGCGTTAGGGCCTTTAAAGTCCCAAATTAATTTTATGCGTTGGCTCATCTATTGTTATTTTAATTACCTGTAAGGTGTTTTTATCTTACTATGTGCTTCACAAAAATACTTCTTTTTTTAAACCCTCAGGCATGTACTTTTTTGTATCCTATTGCGTTATTAATTTGATTTGTTTACAAGTGGCAAATTGTTATTTTTGTTTGCTTAGTTAACTGTTCAAACTTTTAGAGAAACATACCTTAAAACATCCTCTTTTTATGAAAAAAATCATTCTTATATGCGCAACATTATTCTTTGTGTTTACAGCACATTCTCAATCTAAAAAGGATGTTATTCTTACCATTGACAATACTCCTGTCTACAAACAAGAGTTTTTAAGGGTGTATAAAAAAAACCTAGATTTGGTAAAGGATACGTCTCAAAAATCTGTAGATGGCTATTTAGATTTGTTTGTAGATTATAAACTAAAAGTGAAAGAGGCCTATACTCAAAAACTCAATCAAGGAAAAGCATATAAAAAAGAGTTTGAAAAATACCGTGCTCAATTATCTAGAAATTATTTGTTTGAGCAGAAAATAGAAGAAGACATGGCCCTTGAGGCCTTTGAGCGTTCTAAGGAGCAAATTAATGCACAACACGTTTTAATTATGGTTGGTTATGATGCCTTGCCCCAAGATACCTTGCAGGCCTTCAATAAAGCAAGAGAGGTTATGCAAAAGGCTAAAAATGGTGCAGACTTCACTGATTTAGTCCTTCAATACTCTGAAGAGCCAAACACCCAACAGCAAAAAGGGAATCTAGGTTATTTCTCTGCTTTTTCTATGTTGTACCCATTTGAGAATGCCGCCTACAACACCAAGGTAGGTGATATTTCTGATATTACTAGGACCTCTTACGGTTATCATGTTATTAAGGTATTGGATAGAAGGCCTACTGGAAATGAAATTACCGTATCTCACATCATGGTTTCCAATAAAAAAGAAGATCCTAATTTTGACCCTCAGGTGAGAATAAACGAATTATATCAATTATTAAACCAAGGACAAAAATTTGAAGATCTAGCAAAGCAATTCTCTGAAGATAAAAACTCTGGGGTCTCTGGCGGAAAATTAAAACCATTCACAAGAGGAAAGTTAAGATCTCCTGCCTTTGAGGCGGCCGCTTTTAAATTAGACACACCTGGAGAGGTTTCTAAACCAGTTGCTTCTTCTTTTGGTTGGCACATCATACGTTTGGAGGGTATAAGCGCGCCAAAAAGTTATGAACAGCAGCGAGATAGGCTCCTAGCTCAAGGAAATAGAGGAGAAAGATTGATGGCAGTCACCTCAGAGATAAGGAGTAAAATAAAAGATAAATATGGTTATACTAATGATGCCAATTTTGCTACTTTTTTCAACAGCTTTGTAGACAAAGAAATTTTCAGTAGAAGATGGAGTTATGATACCTTAGACCCTGCACTTGAAAAGATTATTTTTACTATTGGGGAAACAAATTTGTACTATAAAGATTTTGCAGCACATCTGGCAGTTAGACAAAAAAGACCAGTGCCAACCTCTGTTAAAACTATTGAGAGTTGTGTACGGTATATGTATGATGATTTTGAAACAGTTGTACTCCAAGATTACTTTAGAGATAAGCTTGAGGACGAAAATCTTGATTATGCAGCAGTGATTAGTGAGTATAGAGATGGCCTTCTTATTTTTGATGTGATGGAAAAAAATATCTGGAATGCTGCAAAAAAAGATACCCTAGCCTTGCAGGCTTTCTATCAAAAAAACAAAGAAAGTTATTTATGGCAAAATAGAGTAGATGCTACTATCTTAACTAGTAACGAAATAGCAGCACTTGAAGAATCTAAGGTTTTATTACAACAAGGTAAAACAC
>CAJWXC010000010.1 GCA_913048215.1 uncultured Flavobacteriaceae bacterium
TGATTGGAACAATACTCCCAACCAGCAGCATGTTCAATCCTTTTATATGGATGAGACTGAGGTAACCAACTACATGTACTTGCAATATCTTCAGTGGATAAAGGAAGTATTTCCACCAGAGAATGAAAATTACCGTAAAATATATGAAGGAGCCCTGCCAGATACATTGGTGTGGAGAAACCGCCTTGGGTACAATGAAGTAATGACAAACAACTACCTAAGACATCCTGCCTATGCAGAATATCCTGTTGTAGGGGTAAGTTGGATTCAAGCAGTAGAGTTTAGTAATTGGAGAACAGATAGAGTAAACGAGCTAATTTTAGAGAAAGAGGGTATAACTGCCAGAAATGCGCGTTATGGCCTTGAGAATGGTGAAACTTTCAGCACCTCTACGTACCTCAATGCCCCAACACAAACATATGGTGGTAACGATTCTTTAACCAGAGGTGGTAATAGATCTAAATCTATCGCCAAAAGAAGTAAAGACAGCACCAATCTGTACATACAAAGAAAAGATGGCTTATTGATGCCTGCTTATAGACTTCCCACAGAAGCAGAATGGGAGTATGCAGCTATTGGTCTGGTAAGTGTACGTTCTTTTAATAATTATAGAGGTAGAAAAAAATATCCTTGGGATGGGCAGTACACTCGCTCTGGTAAAAGAAAAACGCAAGGGGATCAATTAGCAAATTTCAAACAAGGTGATGGTGACTACGGAGGAATTGCTGGATGGAGTGATGATGGTGCAGATATTACCGCAGAAATCAAATCATACCAACCAAATGACTTTGGTCTATACGATATGTCTGGTAATGTTGCAGAATGGGTTGCAGATGTTTACAGACCAATTGTAGATGATGGTTTTAACGACTTTAATTACTATAGAGGAAACGTTTACACAAAAAACGCTATAGATGAAAACGGAAAAGTAAAAATAGTAACTGCAGACTCTATTGTGTATGACACTTTAAGTACTGGTAAAGTAATTGCAAGAAACTTACCTGGAGAAATCCTTCAAGTGCCGGTAGATGAAAATGAAACCTATCTAAGAACACAATTCTCTACTAGTGACAACCGTGATTATAGAGATGGAGACAAAGCATCTACTCGTTTTTATCAATCTTTTGGAGAGCAAGAAGACGAGGTTGTTATAGATCCAAACAAGAGAATGTATAACTCTCCAAACCATAGAGTTGGTACTTTTGATGAAAATGAAGGTGGTGGCATAGATCGTGAATTTGATAAATCTTCTAGCAGAACCTCCATGATAAACAACGAAGTACGTGTTTACAAGGGTGGTTCTTGGAAAGATAGAGATTACTGGTTAGATCCAGCTCAAAGACGTTATTTCCCTCAAGACATGGCTACAGATTACATTGGTTTTAGGTGTGCTATGTCACGCGTGGGATCGAAAACCACAAAGCCAAAAAGAGCCAGACACTAACAGCTTTAAACACTACACAAAACCCTCTTTGGTATTACACTTAAGAGGGTTTTTTTATATATTTACTTTTCATGAAACTAGAAACTATATATTCCTATTTTTTAGAGAGTTCTGGTATTTGTACAGATACAAGAAAGATAGAGAAAGGATGCTTATTTGTGGCATTAAGAGGTGATACTTTTAATGGCAATACCTTTACCCAACAAGCATTAGATAAAGGAGCCTTTAAAGTTATTATAGATGATATCTCTCAACATAAAAACACAGGAGAAACTATTATTTGTAACAACACCCTACTGCTACTCCAAAAACTAGCAACATACCACAGACAACAGTTAAATATTCCAATTATTGCCTTAACAGGAAGTAATGGAAAAACCACTACTAAAGAAATCATCAATACGGTTTTATCAAAGAAATTTAAAACCACCGCAACACTTGGAAATCTCAACAACCATATAGGTGTTCCGCTCACGCTACTATCAATGACAAAGGACACGGAAATTGGCATTGTAGAGATGGGGGCAAATCATACAAAAGAAATTGAGGCTCTATGTGAAATAGCACAACCTAATTTTGGATATATTACCAATTTCGGTAAAGCACATATTGAGGGTTTTGGCAGTATTCAAGGGGTCATTCAAGGAAAGAGTGAATTATATAAATACATTACCAAAAAAAAGGGAATGCTATTTTTTAATGCCGATGACCCTGTACAAACTAAATTACTGGGCACCTATCGGTCAAAGGTTGGGTACAGTAAAACCAAAGAAGACTTTTATACCCTAAAACAAATTGATGCAAACCCATATGTGGCATTGCAAGTAGCTCAAACAAAAATTACATCAAACCTTATCGGGGCCTACAATTTCACTAATATTTGTGCAGGAGCACTTATTGGCAATTTCTTTGATATCCCTTTAAAAGACATCAAACAAGCAATTGAGCAGTACAAACCCACCAACAATAGGTCACAGTTAATCACCAAAGAGAGCAGACAAATCATTTTAGATGCCTACAATGCGAATCCTACCAGTATGCTTGCTGCCCTGCAACATTTCAGTACAATAAAGGCGGCCTCAAAAGTGATATTTTTAGGAGACATGTTTGAGCTTGGAGAAACCGCTCAACAAGAACACCAGGAAATTGTTAACCACCTCTCTACTATCAATATTGATCAAATTTATCTTATTGGCACCCTTTTTAATAACACAAAAACACAGGCAAAAAACTGTCATCAATACAAAACTTTTGAAGCCCTAAAAAGTGATTTTAAAAATACCATACCTAAAGACACAACTATCCTTATTAAAGGCTCTAGGGCGATGGCGCTAGAACGTGTAGTCTCTCTCTTATAAAATCAAAAAATACAGGTATAACTATTGGTTTTAAAAACAGCTGGGTAAAGTAAAAAAAATGACACCGTTTTTAATAAAACTCAAACTGCTTTTAAACAGTCAATTAGCTATTTTCACTGAATAATTTTAACTTATTTTGAGCTATTTGTTTGTGGGTTTTAAAATCTAACTTATATTTGCACTCGCTAACAATGTTAGGGCGCATAGCTCAGTTGGTTCAGAGCACTTGGTTTACACCCAAGGGGTCGGGGGTTCGAATCCCTCTGCGCCCACCAAGACAAAGCCTACTCTACAGAGTAGGCTTTTTTTTGTTTATAAATAAGTATATATTTACATCAAATTAACAATATAAAATAATATGAAAATTACACTCTTAACACTACTTTTTGCGCTAACAGTGAGCGTGTCTGCACAAACAATAATGACCCAAACTACCACCACTAATACCCCTGCCAACAATGGTATGAATATTAACATGAATATGGGTGAAGGCACAAGCATAAATATGAATATGGGTAACAACCAACAGCAAACCACAACTACCCAAACAACCATCATTAACAACAACCCTCCTGTTGCAACAGTTGTCTATGTTTCTGGATACAATGGCCGCGTTGGCTGTACACCTCCAGTAAGTGAGCAAAGATTTAGTCAAATGATTAATTCTGTAAAAAACCAATCTTTCAGCGATGATAAACAAAGAGTAACTAAACAGATTGTAAAGAGTAACTGTATGACTGTTGACCAACTTGTGGATTTGTTAAATGAATTTAGTTTTGACGATGGAAAATTAGAAACCGCAAAATTTGCTTACGATTACATTTATGATATAGAAAATTATTATAAAGTATTTGACGTTTTTTCTTTCAGTAGTAGCACAGAAGAACTAGAGCAATACATAAACGATAGAAATTAAACAACAGGTATTACAAACAAATCTCTCAACAGACACAAATGTTGGGAGATTTTTTTATTGGTTAAGATTTTATCTACTATAAAACCTCAGCCACAACAAAAGTACTCCCTCCAACATAGATTAAATCATCGGTTTTAGCAGCCTTTAAAGCAGCCTTTACAGCTTTTTTTACAGACTTGTAGGATAAACCTGTAAGGTTAAAGTCTTCCGCTTTTTGTTTTAAAGCGGCAACATTTAAGGCTCGTGTTATATTTGGTGCGCAAAAATAATACTTGGCACTAATTGGCAATAAAGGCAATATAGCTTCTAAATCTTTATCGCTCACAACTCCAAAAACAATATGTAATTCTCCTTGCGCTGTATCTAGCATTTGTTTGATAGTAAAAAGCAAACCTTCTTTGTTATGAGCTGTGTCACACACCAAAGTAGGTTGAGTTTGCAACACCTGCCATCTCCCTAATAGCCCTGTGTTTGAAACTACAGCTCCAATACCCCTTTTAATATGAGTTTGTGTAACCTTATATCCCTTTGTAGTTAAAACCTTCATAGCGGCCAGAGCGGTTCGTTGATTTTGTAATTGATAATTTCCTTTTAAATCACTCTCCAATAAAGAAATCTCTTGCTCTTGAGCAAATATAATTGGAGCACTTTTTTGTGAAGCTACCTTAAGAAAGACCTTACTTGTATCTGGATGCAACTCCCCGATTACAACGGGAGTTTTAGGTTTAATAATTCCTGCTTTTTCTTTTGCGATAGCCGGTAGAGTAGTTCCCAGAAACTGAGTATGATCTAGCCCTATATTGGTAATAATACTAAGTTCTGGGCTTAGTATATTAGTGCTGTCTAGCCTACCCCCTAGACCCACTTCAATAATTGCAATATCCACCTTACTTTGGGCAAAGTAATCAAAGGCCAACCCAACGCTCATCTCAAAAAAGGATAACTTGTTTTTTTTAAAAAAGGTGTGATGTTTTTCCACAAAAGAGGACACTTTTCTTTTTGAAATCATAGCCCCATCAATTTTTATACGCTCTCTAAAATCTTTAAGATGTGGAGAGGTATACAAGCCTACTTTATAACCTGCTTCTTGTAATACAGAGGCCATCATGTGGCTGGTAGATCCCTTACCATTTGTTCCAGCGACATGAATAGATTTAAATCTATGATGAGGATTGTCAAGATAATTTGCTAATAATAAAGTGTTTTCTAAATCTATCTTATAGGCAGACATGCCCACATTTTGATACATGGGTAGCTGTTTAAAAAGCCAGTGTGTTGCCTGTGAGTAGGTAATAATTTATTTCTTTATGAGTTTTTTTGTTGTGCGAACACCAGCTATATCAAGCCTCAAATAATAAAGTCCTCTAGGAAGTTCAGATACCTCTAAGGTAGCTTTATGTAATGTGGCTGCAAGTGATCTGGACAGCATTTTTCTACCTAGTGCATCATATATGGTTACAGCTATCTCTTGTGCTTGATGAGTAAAAGAAATGACAACTATATCCTCTGCTGGATTAGGAGATACTGTTATTGTAGTTGTAGGATCTTGATTGGGAGAGGCTAAAATGTTTTCTGCAATGTTTATTTTATAGCTTGATCTTCCATATGTTGCAGCATAAAGATATTCACTTCCTTGATGAATGTGCAGATCTGTAACAGGGACCGATGGTAGGTTTACAGCCAACACATTCCATGAGTTTCCTTGGTCTAAAGAAGCAACAACACCAACATCTGTAGCTACAAATAAATTACCATAACTGTCCTTTACTATATCATTGACAGGAATATCTGGAATATTACCCGTTATATCTTGCCAGGTAACTCCGTTGTTTTCACTTTTAAAAACGTGCCCAAGGTTTTCTCCAAAGCGATAACCAGAAAAAGTAGCATACACGGTGTTTACATCATCTGGATCTGCAAGGACACTAGTTACCCATCTATTGGGCAGGGCCGCAGAAATATTAGACCAAATAGCGCCCCCATCATCGGTAGTCCAGAGATTTCCATCATCTGTACCCACGAATATAACATCACTATCTAAGGGGGAAACACTAATACTGATAATAGTACCAAAGGTCAAGTTGCCCTGGTAGGGGCCCTGTGTCAGATCTGGACTTATCGCAGACCAATTTCCAGCAGCATTTGTTGTCTTGTACAAACGGTTTGCACCATAATATAGGGTTTGAGAATCTGCAGGATCAAAGGCTATGGGGGTATCCCAGTTTTTTCTATCACTATTTGAAATACCACTCATGGCACTAAAAAAAGAAGCGCCGTCATTTATAGACTTACCCAAATTACCACGTTGTGATAAGGCATAAATAACGTTGGTATTTTCTGGGTCTACAAGAGGCTGAAAACCGTCACCACCAAATATAGCATTCCAATTATCTGTATCTGCAGTGGTGGTCCGTATGGTATTATTGTCTTGAGAACCAGCATATATTTTATTCTGGTCTTGGGCATCAACATGAAATCTATACAGTTGTGTAATGGGAAGAGTGTTGTATTTTAAAGAGGTATTTCCTCCATTTTGGGTTTCATACAAACCTCCATCGTTACCCAATAATATATTTTGTGGATTCTTTGGCGAGAATGCCATAGCATGCTGATCTACATGTACATTAGAAAAGGAGTTACTCCAGCTCTGCCCTCCGTCTGTAGATTTTTGCACCCTGAAATCTACATTATATATGATATCTTCATTGGTTGGATCTATATAAATACCTCTAAACCACCAATGAAACCCAACATCTGTAAGTTGAGCTGAATTACGTGTTTCCCATGATTCTCCTCCATCTGCAGAGCGGTAAACACCTTGGATATTACCTATTGCATCAGCATATCTTGCGTATAAAACTAAGGGATTAGATTCAGAAATAGAAATAGAAATACGTCCCTTTTGAGCACCTTGGGTAGGCAGACCACTAGTCATTTGTGACCAAGTTAAGCCGCCATCTATAGATTTATAAAGACCAGACTCCTCACCGCCATAGGTTCTGTTACTTGGAGTTCGTTCTCTTTGCCAGGCTGCCGCATAAACAATTGCTGCATTGGTAGGATGTATGGCCATATCTATAATACCTGTTTTGTCACTTATAAATAAAACTTGCTCCCAGGAATCGCCGCCATCTGTTGTTTTATAAACACCTCTGTTGGGGTCATTTTTGAACAAAGGACCCATAGCTCCAACAAATATGGTATTGTCATCATTAGGGGCTATAAGTACTTTTCCTATGCTGCCAACCCCTGGTAATCCTCGAGATTCCCATGACAAGCCACCATCTGTTGAGCGGTACACACCATCACCGTCATAGGCCAATGAGCCTCCTCCAGCATTTACCTCTCCGGTACCCACCCAAATAGTACTTGGATTGTTTTTTGAAAGCTGCATATCTCCAATAGAGAGTATTTCTTGATCATCAAAAATAGGATTGAAGGTACTACCGCCGTCTATGGTTTTGAAAATACCCCCAGAGGCAGTACCCACATAATAAGTATTGGCATCATTTAAAGGAATCTCTACATCTGTTATTCTACCCCCAGTGTTTAAGGGGCCAACAAATTGCCAAAGTTCTGTAGATGCCTTATTCTGAGAGCTATTTTTCTTTTTCCATTGCACTGCCTGGGCAAAAGCACTTGTATTTATTTCTCCGCTAGGATAGGCACGACTCATAAACATAAAATCATGTGGAGAACTTGTATCTAAGGCAACAGCATTGGTGTTGGGTTGGTTTGTGCAAGCAAAAAACGATAGTGCAATAGCACCTAAAAGTAACTTTTTCAATAGAATAAATTTTAAGGTTAAAGATACCTAAAAGTCTCTACTTTCCTAAGAGAAAAGAAAACGCAAATATTAAATTATTATAAAAAATACAAAACGGAACTGGAAAATTCACTAAGTTAATACATAGAAAAAATATAGGTAAATGTTAAAATTTAGTGCATTTCATCGAATAAATATGCTTTATGGCGATTTTTTATGTTGTTTTTGTGTATATTTAAGTCCCAAAAACAACCAAATGATAATATATACTGCTAAGACAGTAGCGAACATCTTTAAAAATAGTGAAACATAAAGTAAGAGATTTGAAACAATATCTCCCCTAAAAAGAAACACGATAAAAAAGATATAGCCAATTAGAATTTTTTGTTTTCATCAAATCTAAAAAAGAGCATTTATTAAAATGCTCTTTTTTTGTATTTTAAAGGTAAAAAACTAATGAGCTTTATAGTGATCAGGTGCCACCGGTGATAAGAATAAAAGTGATAGAACCCGCAGCAAAACCTATTAAGGCCAGCCAAGATATTTTTTTAAGATACCAAATAAAATCGATGCGCTCCATGCCCATAGCGGCTACTCCTGCTGCAGAACCGATGATAAGCATACTTCCGCCTGTACCAGCAGAAAATGCTATAAAATGCCAAAGCAAACTATCTGTCTCTGCTGTATACATACCCATGGAGGCTGCTACAAGTGGAACATTGTCTATAATAGCAGATAAAACGCCCAACAGCATCACTACAATATCCTGTGAGGGAATGGCACTATTTAAAATTTCGGCTACATACCGGAGTGTTCCTACCGGATCTCCATTTTCTGCAACACCATACACCAAACTTTCCAGACCTGCCACAGCCATCAAAATTCCTAAGAAAAATAATATACTTGAAATTTCGATACGAGATAATGCTTTGTGGGCAGAATATAGATGACGTCTTTCTTTACTAAAGTCTTCTTCTGGATGGATGTATTCTGAAACTAGCCAAACAACACCCAGGGCCAACATCATGCCAATATATGGAGGCAAATGAGTGAGCGTTTTAAAAATAGGTACAGATACAATCATACCAAGACCAAGAAAGAGCATCTTCTTGCTACTTAGGAGTCTTTCATTAGGTATTCCTTTATCGGGGGCAACTTGGATTTCACCCCTAAAGGCAGGTAAAAAAGACGCGATAAAAAAGGGAACAATAAAACATATTACAGAAGGTATCACTACATACTCTATAAGCCCCAAAGCAGTTACATTTTTTGCAATCCATAACATGGTAGTGGTCACATCTCCAATGGGAGACCATGCACCCCCTGCATTTGCCGCTATCACAACCATAGCCGCAAACCACAACCGCTCCTCACGCTGTATAATTAATTTACGTAGTAAAGTAACCAGTACAATTGTGGCCGTTAGGTTATCAATGATAGCAGATAAAATAAAAGCTAAAATTCCAATAATCCATAACAACCTTTTTTTACTTTTTGTTTGTACTGCAGCTTTTAAGACTTCAAAACCGCGATGCAAGTCAATAATCTCAACAATGGTCATAGCACCTATTAAGAAAATTAGAATTTCTGCGGTTTTCCCAAGATGATGTAACAGAGTATTTTCAAAACCATGCTCAGCTTGTTCACCTCCAGAGGCAAAACTAAAGGTAGTTTCATAGGTGTCTATTACATCAAACCAACCCGCATAAAAACCTACAGCCAAAACACCCCAAATAAGTGCTGCCATTAGAAGAGCCGGAACTGTTTTATCTAATCGTAGAGGATGCTCTAAGGTAATTGACAAATAACCAATTACAAATAGTACTATGATGATTGATTCCATAAATAAATAACTATATAAACTTTAAACTAATTGTTTTAAGGCAATTTCAAAAGCAGTGTTACTAATGTTCGTTTTGCTATTATTAGCGGTGTATGTATCTTCAATGGCTTTTTTAATAACATTTGATGTATCATTGAAAATTGCCTGGTCGGTCATCAGCACTTTGCCTTCCATAAAGTAGGCAAATACTCTTGCCATTCCGCAATTACTGATAAAATCAGGAATTAGAGAAACACGATGGTCTGTATACTCCATGATACTTCCAAAGAAAATTTCTTTATCTGCAAAAGGAACATTTGCTCCACAAGATATTACCTCAAGCCCGTTTTCAATTAAGCTAGTAATTTGATCCTTAGTAATCAATCTTGAAGCAGCGCAAGGAGCAAAAACATCACACTCTAATGCCCAAATTTGTTCATTCATTTGCTCAAAAGACAGCATATTATCTGCCACTAGAGTATTTCCATCTTTTTTATGATAGAGTTCGGTAATTTGCTCAAAAGAAAAACCATCTGGGTTTATAACTCCACCTACTCTGTCTATAATACCAACAATTTTGGCTCCCATTTGGGCTAAGTAAAAGGCGGCCGCAGCCCCTACATTTCCGAATCCTTGAATTATTGCTTTTTTACCCTTTACATCTCCCCCGTATATATCGTAGTAGTGACGTACTGCTTGTGCAACACCAAAACCTGTAATCATGTCTGCTATGGTGTATTTTTTTGAAACATCTGGAGAAAAATTTGTGTTTTCAATTACCTTAATAACACCCTGACGCAACTGCCCAATTCTATTTATTTTATCTGCTTGTGAGGGGTTAAAATGGCCGTTAAAGACTCCCTCCTGAGGATGCCAAACACCACTTTGCTCTGTAATTGGAATAACCTCATGAATCTCATCTACATTTAAATCTCCACCAGTGCCGTAGTATGATTTTAATAGCGGTGATACCGCTTTGTACCAGCGTTCTAAAACCCCTGTTTTGCGAGGATCTTGTGGGTCAAAATTAATACCAGATTTGGCACCTCCAATGGCAGGACCACTCACTGTAAATTTAACTTCCATGGTTTTGGCCAATGACAACACTTCATTTTCATTTAAACCTATACGCATTCTTGTTCCTCCACCAGCAGCGCCACCGCGAAGTGAATTAATGACAGTCCAGCCTTCTGCCTCTGTTTGTGAATCTCTCCAGTGAAAAACAATTTCAGGATGCTTTTCTTCGTATTTTTTTAGTAATTCTTTCATAATAGTTTATGCTTTTAACTTGTTTTTTATTTTTAAGATACATCTCTTGATTTACAAGAGCAATCTGCAAGGTCTTTGAAAAAAATAAAGCATAGCTAAAGCTGTGTCATGAAGAAATATTTATAGATTAGATAAAATAGTTTAGTACTATTTAAAAGCAACAAATGTATTGACAATGTATTTAAATTTATTTGCTCAATACTAACACATTCTGATACTTATACAAAGATAAAAAAATGAGGTGTGCCATAAGTTCATTTTCTTTAAAATTTACATCTCTTTGGTAATGAAATTTAAAAATTACCTACAGGAAATCCCTAGAGGTGTGTGTTTTTAGACATTTTTATTTTCTTGCTCAATTTGTTCCCACATCTTATCGCTATTGAGCCTAAAGGTACCTACATAATCCCAATTACACTCATTGGGGGCAATTAAAGAGAGCCAAACATCATTGTTGTCTTTTCTGTACAAAAAATATACTTGACCCAGAATAGGCTCAAAGCTAAAACTGGCGCTGTATATAAGGTTGTTGTATTCAAATTGCTCCATCATTAAATCATAAGAGGCCTTTAGGTCATCAAACTGAGATTTGAATTGATGGTTTACTTTGTGGATATTAGCATTTTTCCAAGAAGTGATATCTTCTGGAATAATAGCAGGGGCACCCAAGTTTGTTGCATAGGGCGTTATAGCAGCACTATACTTTTGTGTTGTTTGATCAAAGACCACTTGGTCTGGTTTTTTTTCTTTGGATGCGGGCATGCGCTATAGGTAGATTTTTTTCAAAGATACTTTGAAGAGGGAGAACTGAATTAAGATTTTGAAAACTTTAAGAAATAACAGAAGATTACCTATTTTTTAAAATTCAAGGTACAAAAACAACCCCACTGCTGTGATCTTTACTTGCCCCAGTTACACTGGCCAAACAATTTACCTCATCTCTTAATTTTAAAACTCCTAAAAGACCAAAAATTAGAGCCTCCTTAAATTCTGTGAGTGTTTCATTGGGCACTACCAAAGAAACATCAATAAGTGCTTTTATTTGCTCCAATAAAAAACGATTGTATGCACCTCCACCTGTAACTAGCACCCTACTCCCAACATCTAATTCCTGTGCTATTTGGCTTGCAAAATGCGCAACACAGGTTCTTAATATATCTTCTTCTTTTGCTTTAGAGGCTTCTAATATGGGCATTATTTCTCTATGCACCCATTCTACACCCAAGGACTTTGGAAAAGCCTGTTTATAAAAAGGTAAGACCTGTAATTTTTCAAGTATGGTAGGTAAAATTTGACCAGATCTCGCAAGTTCACCTCCAGAGTCATAGGGCATTGCTAATTTTTGAGCATAGTGATTCATCACCACATTAACAGGACAAATATCATAGGCAATACAGACCCCATCATTTACTTTAGAGATATTAGCAAATCCTCCAAGGTTCAGGCAATAGTCGTATTGTGAAAAAAGAAGTCTGTCACCAATTGGAACAAGGGGAGCTCCTTGACCCCCAAAAAGCAAATCCTGAACTCTAAAATCACAAACAACTGTTTGTTGTATTTGTTTTGATATCTGTTCTAAATTTCCAATTTGTAATGTGACTCCCTGATTTGGCTGATGTAGAACGGTATGACCGTGACTACATACAGCGTCCAAATCTTTGATGTTGTTATCTGTAATAAATGTTTTAATAATAGCTCCCAAATACTCGGTATACTCCAAATCAAGTTGAGTTAACTCCTTAGAGGAGAAATCTACTGCACTTTGTAATTTACTCTTCCAATGGTTTGAGTATGCAATGGTTTTTGCAAGGGGCATCTTAAAGGTTATACTTTCTTGCATATCAAAATAACAAAGTGCCAAATCTACCCCATCAAGTGAGGTCCCACTCATCACACCCAACACTTTATAACTTTGTTTTTTCATACCTTAAATATCACAAAAAAAAGACAATAGATAACCAAGGTGACAACAATTTATTTATGGCCATAAAGGTGATCCTAATTACAGCAATAAAACAAAAATAACATAGTTTTATACTAGCAATGCAAAAACACAATAATTACATATTTGGCAATAATTACTCTTTTGAGAATTATGTTTTTAGCACTATCTTTACAAACACATCATTTTATTGAATTTTAAACAAAATATATGGATTTTAATCTATCAGAAGAACACTTAATGATACGCGAGGCAGCTCGTGATTTTGCAAAACAAGAATTACTTCCAGGTGTTGTTGAACGTGACAACAAGCAAGAATTCCCAAAAGAGCAGGTAAGAAAGATGGGGGAACTTGGCTTTATGGGCATGATGGTAGATCCAAAATACGGCGGTGGCGGTATGGATACTCTTAGCTATGCAATAGTAGTAGAAGAGTTAAGTAAGGTAGATGCCTCCTGTTCTGTGATAGTTTCTGTAAATAACTCATTGGTGTGCTATGGTATAGAACAATACGGAACCGAGCAACAAAAGGAAAAATATTTAACAAAACTAGCTACTGGAGAGGCATTAGGAGCTTTTTGTTTAAGTGAGCCAGAGGCGGGTAGTGACGCAACATCACAAAAAACAACAGCCATAGACAAAGGTGATCATTATGTTTTAAACGGCACAAAAAACTGGATTACAAATGGTGGTAGTGCAGATTACTATTTAGTAATTGCCCAAACAGACAAAGAAAAAGGACACCGTGGCATCAACGCTTTTATTGTTGAAAAATCATGGGATGGTTTTGAAATAGGCCCAAAGGAAGATAAACTCGGTATCAGGGGTAGTGATACTCACACATTAAACTTTAATGATGTAAAGGTGCCTAAAGAAAATAGAATTGGTGAAGACGGCTTTGGCTTTAAGTTTGCCATGAAAACACTCTCTGGAGGGCGCATTGGTATTGCCGCACAGGCTCTTGGTATTGCAGCAGGAGCATTTGAAATGGCTCGTGATTACTCTAAAATTAGAAAATCATTTGGTACAGAAATTTGCAACCACCAAGCCATTGCATTTAAACTTGCAGACATGCACCTTGAAATTGAAGCAGCACGCTATTTGGTGTATAAATCTGCCTGGGACAAAGACAATTCAAAAAACTACGACATGTCAAGCGCTATGGCAAAACTAAAAGCAAGTAAGGTTGCCATGGAGGTTACAGTAGAGGCTGTTCAAATTCATGGTGGTAATGGTTTTGTTAAAGAATATCATGTAGAGAGAATGATGCGTGACGCCAAAATCACTCAGATATATGAAGGTACCAGTGAAATTCAAAAAATTGTTATATCAAGAAGCTTATTAAAAGACTAGCTTATTGATTCTAAATAACAAAAAACCCTAACCAGTAAGTTAGGGTTTTGTTATTGTATAGCTTAATGCAATTGCGTTATTTCTTTCTTATAAAAACAGTTACTGGTACACCATGAAAATCAAACTCTTTACGTAGTTGGTTTTCTAAAAAGCGTTTGTATGGTTCTTTTACATACTGAGGTAAGTTAGCAAAAAAAGCAAAGCTTGGCCATGGTGTTGGCAACTGTGTCACATACTTTATTTTAATGTATTTCCCTTTGTATTGTGGCGGAGATGTATGTTGTATGATAGGCAACATGGTATCATTAAGAGTACTTGTTTTGATTTTTTTTGTGCGGTTTTCATACACCTCAACAGCTGTTTCAATGGCCTTGTAAATGCGCTGCTTGTTGAGCACAGACATAAAGACAATGGGCACATCAGTGTAGGGCTCACATTGTTTTTTTATATACTTCTCAAAATCCTTAGCGCTTTGATTGTCTTTCTCAATTAAATCCCACTTATTGGCCAAAATAACAACTCCTTTGTTGTTTCTATGGGCAAGCCAAAATATGTTTTGTACCTGTCCATCAAAACCACGAGAGGCATCAAACACTAAGATAATAACATCACAATGCTCTATGGCTCTAACGCTTCTCATTACAGAGTAAAACTCTAGATCTTCTTTTACTTTACTCTTTTTACGGATACCAGCGGTATCCACCAAATTAAACTCAAAACCAAAACGCTTGTACCTGGTATCAATACTATCACGTGTTGTACCGGCAATGTCTGTTACGATGTATCTGTCTTCTCCAATTAATGCATTGATAAAAGAAGATTTTCCAGCATTTGGACGTCCTACTACCGCAAATCTTGGAAGGGTTTCTTCGGTTTCTTCAAGGGCCTGTGGAAGTGCCTTAACTAAATCATCAAGTAAATCTCCAGTGCCACCTCCATTGATACTTGAGATGGTATAAAAACGCTCAAAACCAAGAGAATAAAACTCTACGGCATCTTGGGCTCTTTTTGAATTATCTACTTTGTTTATGGCAAGAAAAACAGGTTTTTTACTTTTTCTTAGAAGTTGCGCTACATCTTCATCCATGCCTGTTACACCACTCTCTACCTCCACCATAAAAATAATAGCATCTGCCTCATCAATGGCCAGCTCCACTTGCTTATCAATCTCGGTCTCAAAAATATCATCACTACCAACAACATATCCACCCGTGTCGATGAGGGAAAACTCTTTACCGTTCCAGTCACTCTTTCCGTAATGGCGATCTCTAGTAACACCACTCACTGCATCTACAATAGCCTCACGACGTTGTATTAACCTATTAAAAAATGTAGACTTCCCTACGTTTGGACGACCTACAATAGCAACAATACTCATAGTTTCTGAAATTTTCTAGTCTGCAAAAATACTCTTTTAGATTTGATATTAGGCAGGAAGTACAGAGTCTTTATTTTCTCGGTATTTTGTGGTTTGAGAATTCCTAGCCGTTATAACCAAACCTGCGTAACTGCCTGTCATTATTACGCCAGTTTTTATTTACTTTCACATAAGTTTCTAGATGTATTTGTTTTCCAAAAAACTTTTCTAAATCTTTTCTAGACTCAACACCAATACGCTTTATAGCCTCACCTTTATGGCCAATGATAATTCCTTTTTGAGAATCACGCTCTACCATTATTACAGCCCGTATTCTGATAATATCTTGGTCTTCAAAAAACTCTTCAGTCTCTATCTCGACGCTGTATGGAATTTCTTTTTTGTAGTGCATCAGTATTTTTTCTCTGATGGTCTCGTTTACAAAAAACCGCTCTGGCTTGTCTGTTAATTGGTCTTTGGGGTAAAATGCTGGTGATTGGGGCAGTAAATCTATAATGCGTTTAAAAACTTCTGAAACTCCAAAGTTTTCTAGGGCAGATATTGCAAATATTTCTGCGTTGGGCACTTTTTCTTGCCAAAGGTTCATAGCCTCTTTAAGCAAAGTCTCATCCCCTTTATCTATCTTATTTATAAGTAGTAAAACAGGGATTTTACTATTTGTGATTTTACTAAAGAAAGCTTCATCTTTTAATTCTTTTTCACCCAGTTCTACGATGTACAATAAGACATCTGCATCATCAAAAGCAGATTTTACAAAGTCCATCATACTCTCTTGGAGTTGGTATGCGGGCTTTATAATACCCGGTGTATCACTGAGTAACATCTGGAAATCATCTCCATTTACAATTCCTAAAATTCTGTGGCGCGTGGTTTGTGCCTTAGAGGTAATAATAGAGAGGCGTTCTCCAACAAAAGCATTCATAAGGGTACTCTTACCCACATTGGGATTACCAATGATATTTACAAAACCTGCTTTATGTGGTGTATTTTCCATGTAGCAAAGATAGCTACAAAAAACTCAGACCTCCCTCTTGGGTGTAGATAAATATTTCAACCAAGGGGTCCAAAATATACTGCCATATGATTATTGCTTTTGTTCCCAATTCCAGGCAGACAATAAGGCCTGCTCTAGTGTGTGCTCGGCCTTCCAACCTAGCACATTATTTGCCTTGGTGGTATCTGCAAAAGCCTGTGTGACATCTCCCTCTCGCTTATCTACAATTTTATAGTTTAATTTTTTTCCTGTGACAGTTTCAAAAGCGGTAATAACCTCCAAGACAGAAGATCCCTTTCCTGTCCCAACATTATAAAAATCAAAGTTAGTTGCTTGTTCGTTTTTTAGTAATTTTTTTAGGGCAGTAACATGTGCTTGTGCTAAATCTACCACATGAATATAATCTCTAATGGCAGTACCATCTGGAGTTGGATAATTATCACCAAAAACAGATAACTGCTCCCGTTGACCTGTTGCTGTTTGTGTTATGTAAGGCACCAAATTTTGAGGCACCCCGATAGGCAACTCTCCAATAAGGGCACTTTGATGCGCTCCAATGGGATTGAAGTAACGCAGTGCTGTAGCGTTAATATTTGGGCTCACTCTGCAGGTATCTTGTATAATTTCCTCTCCAATTTGTTTGGTGTTTCCGTAGGGAGATTCTGCTTTTTTTATAGCGGCCATCTCGGTAATTGGCATTTGATCTGCTTGCCCATACACAGTACAAGAGGAACTGAAAATAAAAGAAGCCTGCTCTTTTTTCTGTAACTCTTGTAATAGATATACAAGGGTGCCAATATTGTTTTCATAATACAATAAGGGATTCTCTACACTCTCTCCAACAGCCTTAGATGCAGCAAAATGGATTACTCCCCCAATATCATCATACGTATTGAAAAAATTAGATACCGCAGATTTTTCTCTTAAATCTAACTGTTCAAATGCTGGGGTAATACCGGTAATAGCAACAATACCATCCAACACTTTAATGTCTGAGTTTGATAAATTGTCTATAATAACAACATCAAAACCTTCTTCCTGTAATCTCACAACTACATGAGAGCCAATAAAACCTAAACCGCCTGTAACGAGAATTTTCATTTATGAAGTGTGTGTTTTAATTTAATACAAATATATTGATATTTATACATCAAAACTTAAATCACGGCTAGTGAATTTGAAATAAAACGATACCCTAAGAAAGTTTAAATCTTGTAAAAAAGAGATAGGATAGGTATTTTAAATTAGGTATTTTTACCCTTACATATCACATTAATAAAGCTTTATTTTTGATAAAATTAAAATAGAATATAATCACCATCACTCCCTGAATAAAATATATGATCACAATAATAGCGGCGGCTGGCCAAAACAATGAACTTGGTAAAGACAATGATTTAATTTGGCATTTACCCGACGATTTTAAACGCTTTAAGGCCCTAACAACAGGACACTACATTATCATGGGGCGTAAAACTTTTGAATCTTTTCCTAAGCCCTTGCCCAACAGAACACATATAATTATCACAAGAGATACTACCTACTGTCCAAAAATTTCGCCAGATCAAGAACAAAACATTATTGTAGTTCATTCTTTAGACCAAGCTTTGTTAAAAACTACTGGGCAACAAACGGTGTTTATTATTGGTGGTGGAGAGATTTATAATTTATCTATGGAGGTTGCAGACAGGATAGAACTCACTAGAGTTCATGATAGATTTGAAGCAGATACTTTTTTTCCAGAAATTGACACAAGCCGTTGGCAAAAAACCTCAGAAATACATCATGATATAGATGAAAGACATCTACATAAGTTTACCTACCAGACTTGGGATCGCATTTAAAAACTCGTGGCAAATTATCATAAATAATAATCTTATTTTTAAAGCAAATAAAAAAAACAGACTATGAAAGCATATATATTTCCAGGACAGGGTGCTCAATATTCAGGAATGGGTCTTGAATTGTACCAAAACTCTGCAAGTGCAAAAGCGCTTTTTGAAAAAGCAAACCAAACCCTTGGTTTTGAAATCACTAAAGTTATGTTTGAGGGAACCTCAGAGCAGCTCAAACAAACAAAAGTAACCCAACCAGCGATTTTCTTACACTCTACTATCACTGCAGAGGTTATGGGAGCTGATTTTGCTCCAGATATGGTAGCTGGCCATTCTTTGGGTGAAATATCTGCACTTGTTGCAAACAAAACACTAGCCTTTACTGATGGATTATTATTGGTATACAAAAGAGCACTGGCAATGCAAAAAGCATGTGAAGCAGCACCTTCAACAATGGCGGCTGTTCTTGGTCTGGAAAATACTGTTGTAGAAGATATTTGTGGTATGCAATCTGGAATTGTTGTTGCTGCTAACTACAACTGCCCAGGACAATTGGTTATTAGTGGAGAGATAGAGGCGGTTAATAATGCTTGTGAAGCTTTAAAACAAGCAGGAGCAAGACGCGCCTTATTACTACCTGTTGGTGGTGCATTTCATAGCCCACTTATGGAGCCTGCAAGAGAAGAATTAGCCGCTGCCATAGAAGCTACCCATTTTGCAAACCCAAGCTGCCCCATTTACCAAAACGTAAGTACAACAGGGGTTACAGATGCCTCAGAGATTCAAAAAAACTTGATTGCACAATTAACAGCTCCTGTTAAATGGACACAAAGTATGCAGAATATGATCGCAGATGGGGCCACTCATTTTACAGAAATAGGACCAGGTAATGTTTTACAAGGTTTGATGCGCAAAATAGATAGAGGTGTAGAGACATCAAAAGGAGAAATTTAATCTTTACAATTATATATAAAAAGAGACTGCTTGTGGGCAGTCTCTTTTTTGTTTGCTTGTACAAAACTACTGAGAAATAAAATCAATTACGGTTTTGGTGATAAAAGCAATTTGCTCATCGTCTAGTTCTGTGTGCATGGGCAAGGATATTACCTCTTTTACCAGAGTGTTTGTTACAGTAAAGTCTGTCTCTTTATATCTGGTGTCTGCGTATGCTTTTTGGAGATGCAACGGAATTGGATAGTATACCCCACAAGGGATATCATTGGCATTTAAATGAGCTACTAATGCATCTCTGTCTATATTTTTAACCTGTAATGTGTATTGGTGAAATACATGACAATCACAGGTGTCGCAAATAGAGGAAGAAGTATCACAAAATCCTGTTGGCGTTATTATATTTTGAATTCCCGCAAAGGCCTTTGTGTATTTTCTAGCTGTATTTCTTCTCGTTGTATTGTAAAGGTCAAGCTTTGGTAATTTTGCTCTAAGGACCGCGGCTTGTATAGAGTCTAGTCTTGAATTAACACCAACAACATCATGATGATATCTTTTGTACATACCATGGTTAACAATCCCTCTAATTACATGTGCTAAATCATCATCATTGGTGAAAATTGCTCCACCATCTCCGTAGCAACCCAGGTTCTTTGAAGGGAAAAAAGAAGTAGAACCAACATGACCAATGCCACCGGTCATTTTTTTCTGACCTGTTTTTGAGGTATAGGTAGCTCCAATACCTTGTGCATTATCCTCGATTACATAAAGGTTGTGTTTTGTTGCCAGGGCCATAACCTGATCCATATTAGCAGCCAAACCAAATAGATGTACTGGAATTATTGCTTTGGTTTTAGGAGTGATTGCTTTTTCAATAGCAGCGATATCAATATTAAAATTAATAGGATCTACATCCACCAAAACAGGAGTAAGCTTCAATAAAGCAATAACCTCAACAGTGGCTGCAAATGTAAAATCTGCAGTAATAATTTCATCGCCGGGCTGCAAATTTAAGCCCATCATAGCTACTTGCAGCGCATCTGTACCATTGCCGCAAGGTATTACGTGTTTTACTCCAAGATAGGTTTCTAGTTCTTTTTGAAATGCATGTACCTCTGGTCCATTGATAAATGCTGTAGTATTTATAACCTCCTCTATAGATGTGTTTACCCTTTCTTTTATAGCGGCATATTGACCTTTTAGATCTACCATTTGTATTTTTTTCATATACAATGTTTCTTATTTTGGAGTTAATTAATTTCTTGCCAGAAACCGCAAACTAGAATAGCTTGATGCACTAGATATTGATACTGTAAAAGTACAAAATTACATGGTATTAAAGCCAATACAACACTCCTACTTGAGTAAATGAAGTAAAGATTTGTAATATCCATAACCCAGGTATATTGTAAAACTTCAATTTTGTACTTTTACACACATGAGTTTATTTTACAACATACTGCTTTATATCTCAATAGGTATCTTATCTATTGTGCAGCATTTGAGTAAAAAAATTAAACTATTTATGGCAGGCAGAAAACAAACCTTCCAGATAATAGCGCGGGGTATTTCCCCACAAGACAAAACGATTTGGTTTCATTGCGCTTCCTTGGGTGAATTTGAACAAGGAGTTCCTGTCATCGAATCACTAAAAACATCACACCCAAATCACAAAATTGTTGTGAGTTTTTTCTCTCCCTCGGGCTATGAAAACAAAAAAAACACATCGCTGGCAGATGTAGTAGTGTACTTACCTATGGACACCAAAAGAAACGCAAAAAAGTTCATACAAATGATACGTCCTTCCCTAGTATTTTTTGTGAAATATGAATTTTGGCCTAATTTCTTAACAGAGTTAAAGCAGCAAAATATAAAGACACTTTTAATTTCTGGTGTTTTCAGGAAAGAGCAACTATTTTTTAAGCCCTACGCAGGCTTTATGCGCAAGGCACTGGCTAGCTTTGATCACTTTTTTTTACAAGACAACACTTCAAAAGAATTACTAGAATCCATAGGTTTCACCAATACAATAGTTAGTGGTGATACTAGATTTGACAGAGTATCCCGTCAAATTGAGATGGATAACACCTTAGATTTTATAGCACGGTTTAAAAAAGATGATCTGTGCATTGTTTGCGGGAGTACTTGGGAAGAAGACCAAGACGTGCTCCTTGAGTACATAAACCAAGCACCAAAAAACGTGAAGTTTATCATTGCCCCTCACGCCATAGATGCAGGTAAAGTTTCGGTATTGAAAAACAAAATTAATACGCAAACCATTTTGTACTCTCAAACCATCGCAAAGGGAAACACTAAAAACATTGATACGGCGCAGGTATTTATTATTGATACTATTGGTTTACTAGCCAAAATATACCACTATGCTGATATTGTGTATGTTGGAGGCGGTGCTGGAACAAAAGGATTACACAACATATTAGAGCCTGCAACTTTTGGAGTTCCTATTGTAATTGGCAAAAATTACAACAATTTCCCAGAAGCTGTAAAACTAAGATCACTAGCTGGATTGTTTTCTGTTGAAAATAGTACCCAGTGCAAAACCATACTCAGCAAATTAGTAGAAGATTCAAATTTTAGAAATAAAACAGGAATGATATGCGGACATTTTGTTGACAGTAATACGGGGGCAACTAACACCATAGCAAAGTATCTAGAAATTCATAAACTAGGGTAGTCGCTATACGGTTACAGCATTGTTTAAATACCTTCTAAAAGGCAGTAACTCCATATAAAGTGCAATCACTCTTTGATTAAAATCTGGCGCCAAAACCTCTTGTTTTGTAAATGTCTTTCCTGCGGCAAATGACTTTCTTTTTAAAAGTTTAATGTACTGATGATTTTTGTGGAAGCCCTTTGGAGCATTTTTTAAACACTCCCCTGGCACTAAATCTCCAAAAGTTTTTTTAAAAGACTTTTTGTTTAAAATGGCTGTTAGCTCCTGGCCGTTATAATCAATAGCCTCTCTTATACTTTTTAACACTTTTGAACTAGGGTGCCAATATCCTCCACCAATAAAATTCTCTTCGATACCAATTTGTATATAAAAATCTCCTTGTTTAGTGATTTGATCTAAACCAGCACCAAAATGATTTTTATACACCGGCTTCAGGGGCTGAAACATCAAATTGTTGTTAATACGGTTTATGGCTTTTTTACCGGGTGTATCAAAATAGTCTATATCAATTGCTGCTAACTCTTGATTCATGGTATCTAGCCAAGCTATATAAAAATCTCGAACCCTATGGTATTGCTTTCGATTGGTGTCCATCCAATCTTTGGAGTTGTTTTGCCCAAGGGCAGCAAGAAACTCGTACATGTGCTCAAAACTCATGGCAAGAAATCTTAGGCATTTAAACTGTTAATTTGCCCCTTCAAATCTTCCATAGATTGTTGTAACTCCCGTAGCAAAGAACTCTCATTTGGCTCATCAATACCAAAGGTAAGTTTGCTGTTGACAAGCCAAAGCTCTTGTATATTTTTAACTGCGACCTCTATAGGGATGTATTCTGGATTTAATGATATTAACCGAACCCGATCTGGAGCACTTGGTACTTTTTGCAGCTTTTTCACTAAAACAGAGTCATGAAGCACAACAATATAAATTTTACTGTCACTTGCCTCTGTAATGCTAGGAACCGCTTTACCAAGAACCCATTCATTAGGTCTAATGTTTGGCAACATACTATCTCCCTCTACTTGAAAACCTCTATAGGTTGCATTTCTGTATTGAGGAAGGGGTATATTAAATGCTGGTAATGTTTCATACCATTCTACATCTTGAACATTATGAGGATATCCTGCCGCTGCTTTTTGATTCACTAGAGCGATGGTGTCATTTTGATCTACATCAAGAGTAATTACCTTAGGACTTACATCGCCTCCATTGATATTGACAATCTTGTTGTAACTTTCTCCAAACAACCACAAAGGATTAATATTAAATTGACGTAAAAGTTCCATCACCACCTTTCCAGATAATTTTGTTTTACCCCTTTCTATATCTGCTGTGGTGGCACCAATACCAAGTATTTCGGCAAAATATTGCTGTGTATGATTGAGTTCTTCTCTTACTTTTTTAAACCGTCTGGCTTCTATAGATAATTTTGTGTCCATATTCAAATATACATTTTTTTGGAATATATCCAATATTTTATTAGGAAATCTTCCAAAAAAAGGAATATGTCCATAACGTCTATGTTGAAAAGATTAATTTCACACAACTAATTGAAAATAAAGCGACTAAAAACTCTTATTATTAAATTTAACAGTACTTTTGATGCTAAACTAAAAACAAAAATTATGAAAAAAGTAATCACAACATTTGCTGCACTAGCATTAATAGTTTCTGTAACTTCTTGTAGAGAAACCACAGACAAAACTAAAGAAGCAGTAGAAACAGTTGAAGAAAAAGCAGTAGAAGCAACAGAGGCAGTAAAAGTAGCTACAGACTCAATGGTCGAAACAGTAAAAGTAGCGACAGACTCAGTTGTAGAAGTTCTTGAAGTACAAAAGCTAACAGAAGAAAATTAATTTTTTATCTTTCTTGTAAAAAAAGGCTACAGTAGTGTAGCCTTTTTTTATTTTCTATTTTCAAGTATCCTGAATAAAGACACCCCAATTAGAGTAAGCACCACTGGCCAAATAACAAAAAGGTCAACCCGAAGAACATCTTGGCCACCCTCTATTTGATAAGACAGCCACTGCTGCATGTAATACTCCCAAATAATAGCAGCAATTACCACGCAAACGGTTATGATGTATAGTAAAATTTTTGGTGTTAATTTCATAGCATAGATAGTACAGAACCTCTTTTATAAAAATTGGTTTTTTAGTTTAACTTATGTAGGTACAGGTTAATTGTCTTTGTTGTGATTTTTTTGAACATCCTGATCTCTGTATTTACAGCAAGGATGCACACTTGCATAGGCCTTTTCTGTAGCTTTTACTTGTTCTGTATCATGACCAACAGCAGCAACAGATGCATTGATAGAAGCCAAAGTAGCCTTTTGATCATTATAAATTACACGTAATTCTTTTGTGTCTAGATTCCAAACCGCAGATTTTACCCCTTTGGTCTTTATAGCTGCTTTCTCTATACGTTCTTTACACATACCACACACACCATCTACAGCAATAACTGCTTTTGCGTTTTTATTTTGTCCAAAAGAAATGGCTCCCATGAGAAGCACTAATACTACTACTACTTTTTTCATACTATTTAAATTTTAGTTTATGTTATATCTTAATCCTGCGTAATAATTACTTCCAAAAATTGGGCCATATACAAATGTAGTGTCAAAATTTGAACCAAAAGGATTTTGAGCATCCAAAATTGGATTGTCTTGCCTTTGGTCTGTAATATTCTCTGCTCCCAGGTATATTTCAAACTTTGCACTAAAAACTCTAGTGACTTGGGTATTTAAGGTTCCTAATGAAGGACTATTTTGTGGAAGTCTGTAGGGAGCAGAATTGCTTTGAGTATTAGAGAATCTCTGAGAGCTGAGCCAGTTATAGGTTGCGTCAAATTTCCATTGCTGTTGTTTGTAGGGCTGTGTCTGGTAAGATAGATTTGCAAAAAAACGATGCTCGGGAGTCAGCGGCCTTGTTAATTTTCCAGTAGCGTAGCGTGTTTGTACATCATAGTACTTATAGGTTGTTTTGAAATCTAAACGCTCTAAAATAGCATAATTCAAGTCTATTTGAAGACTACTGGCCGTAGTTGCGTTTTGTGCATTGTAAAAACGAATTTGATTAGGATCTTCCCAGTCTACAACCACCTGGTTTTGGAAATCTGTTCTGTAAAAATCTACACTCACCTCAGCCTTGCGACCAAACACAGTAAATCCTTGCAAAAAAGACACTCCGTAATTCCAGGCAATCTCTGGATCCAGTCCATAAATAGGCCCACCATTATCTGTGATAGAGATAGCTCTAGAGGTTGCAAAAAGCGACTGGTTTTCTGTAAAAATAGTAGCGCTGCGCTTTCCTCTACCAAAAGAAGCTCTTAGTGCCGCTTTATTCCAAGGGGTATAACGCGCATGAAATCTAGGGGTAACAAAAGTGCCTAATAAATTATGGCTATCTACCCGAAGGCCAGATGTCATGGTAAAATTTTCTAAATCGTCAAATGAGTATTCAAAAAAAGCGCCAATGCTTTGCTCTGTCCTGTCATAGCTTGTGGTCTCTACCAGTTCTTTATAATCATCATAGGTAGCCGTAATACCTGTTTTAAAAGTATGCCTAGAATCACCAATGATAGAATTAAAAACACCGCTTACATACCCACTATCATGCAGTATGTTGTACTCACGTAATCCAAAATAAGAATTCTGCTCATGTCTATTCCCAGCTACTTGTAAACCAATAGATTGATAAGGTGCACTTGGAGTTACATACCCTAGTTTGGCGGTAAAACCAGCACGCTGGGTATCGATCTCTCCTCCCCAAAAATTGGTAGTACCAACATCTCTCTGAGGAACAAACTCTGTTTGACCAACTTGCTTATCATCTTTTAGATAATTAAGTGATATAAAACTTACTACACCTGTTTTTGGATTTGCATATTGCCAGCGGTTCATAAAATTTAATTGTTTAGCCAGCGGATTGTCAAGAAACCCATCTTTATTTCGGTCATTTTTTTTATCTCTGGCATTTCCGTGAAGGTACACCCCAGTGCTCCAAGTGTCTGTAATTTTTGTGTTTAGGTGCAAGTTTAATTCTTGTCTACCTCCCAAAGCACCAAAGGCATTTACAAATAATTTACTATCTGTAGCTGGCTTTACAAGCTCTGCATTAATCTGTCCTGCAATACTTTCAAAACTATTTACAACACTCCCCGCCCCTTTGGTAATTTGTATACTCTCCACCCATGTTCCGGGTATAAAGCTAAGCCCATAGGCCTGAGAAGCGCCTCTTACAGAAGGTATATTCTCTGTGGTAATTACTGTATAAGGTGTGGTTAATCCTAACATCCGTATTTGCCGAACACCCGTTATAGCATCTGCAAAATTTACATCTATAGATGGATTGGTTTCAAAACTTTCTGAAAGATTACAACACGCCGCCTTTAAGAGCTCTGCGCTAGAAATGTTAATCACATTTTCTGACTTAAGATAAGATTTAGAGGTTGCTTTAATTCTTGAAGTTAAAATCACTTCATCAAGAGTTGCTTTGGGTTTCAACACATGTTTTACAAAGGTATTGGAGTTGGTAACAGAAATAGTATCTGTGGTATAACCCACGTAGCTTATCACTAATTTTGTATGCTCAGATGAATATTCAATGCTGAAATTTCCGTCGATATCTGTGACAGTTCCAACTTGAGAATCTAGCCAAAAAACATTAGCAAAAGGCAAGGGTACTTCTTTATTGTTTTGTAACTCTAGAATACTACCAGAGACTTTTTGTTGAGAAAAAACAAGCGCCGGTATAGTTAACAGTAGTAATAATATATGTTTCATTATATATGATGTTTCAATAAGATAAATGTGGCCATGAAAATCATGACGCTGTTTTCAATAAACGTGGCTTGGGTCATGGGGAGTTTTAAAACGGTCCCAAGACAGGCACATGTTATTTGTTTTTTTTGGACCAAGGCCATAGAAACACCAACGCTCGTGATACCCAAGACAATAACAGTGACAAGCAATGTTATTGGCACCTGTATTTGAGCCAACAACATAAACCCAAGAATCATTTCTAAAAAAGGATATATCATTGCGTATAAAGGTACCCTTTTTGCCAGCGGGTCATACATCGCAAATGACATGGAAAATCCTGATAAATCAAAAAACTTAAAAAGACTAAATAGTAAGAAAAACAAACCCATAAAATCTAGCATAAATGCTAATGGAGTAAAGTCTCTAAAATTTAAGGCGCCACTAATAAGTAACAAAAACCCAAAGATTAAAAACAAAGGTTTTAATTGCTGCAGCTTTGACTTTTTTGTTGTTTTTTTTGCACCATGCAGTATATTGTTTTGTGTTACAGGTTCAATTAATGAAAATTTGGAGGGAAGTGCCTCTTTAAAAAAACTAGTTTGTATAGCTGTATCCATACTTACCAAGGCGGTCCCTTTTTCAAGATCAATACGCACCCTGTTAACTCCTTCTAAGGACTGAAAAGCTCTTATTACAGAGTCCTTACAACCCTTACAAGTCATTCCTTTAATATGGTATGTTTGTGTCATTATTTTGAATTTAATATAAGATTACCAATGCCGCACTAAAATAAGTGTGCATATAGAAACAGTGCTGTCTGTAAAATAGCAGTTTGTGGTATCTTAAATTAAAAAGGTCTCTAGAAAGACTGGGATGTCTTTTACAAGGGGTGGCGGTCTATAAACAGTATATACAACCTGTTTTTGGAGTTTTCGTATTTCAAAACCATCAGGGATAAAGGCCTTGTTTATAACATCTAATAAGGGTATAATTTGAAATTCAATAAGTGGCTGCTCCACAGTATCGTCAAACTCAACTTGAGTGTACTGATTATTACAACAGGAGTGAGTGTCACTTTTGTGAGACTCATCACAAAGATCTTTTACTGCTGCCATACCACAAGATAACCGTTCTTGCCCTATGGTAACTTTTGCTATCATCTGGTGGCCGCCACAAAAATGCTGAGCGTAGGTTATTCCTGTATTACTAATAAGTAACAGAAGGGTTAACAGTATAGATGTAAGTTGTTTCACAATTGTAAAATTACATAATTAGCAAACCAGAGGTTATAAAATCTAGTTAATTTCTTTGTCTATCCTACCACATTTAAGCATTTTATCTCCAAAATACGGGTTTCTGATTTCTTTAGAATTACTGAGCCAATAGGCTCCTGTATTGTTAAAAGCCATGGGGCAATACTGTTTAAAAAAAGAACCTGTGGCCACATTATCTTCCAGTAATTTCTCTACACCGGCAGTTACTACAACAAATTTTTCACGTTGCAGGTGTATATCACTTGAAGTTGACATCTGCTCTAAGGCAGTAATTGTAGTTTTCTGGGCGTCCATTGAATCAATAACATCTTTTAGCATTAAAGAAGCCTTTGAGCTAAGACCAGCATCTGTATTTACTAATGAATTTTTTAATTCATTGTAGTAATAAAAAACCTTAGTGGCTTGTTTTGTTTTAAAAGTCACTTCCTGAATCTCTCCTGTTGTTATCTGCTGAGATGCAACTGGAGTAATTTTTAGGGCTGGTTGATCTGTTTTTGTTTCATTTTTACAAGAGAAAAGAAAAATTGATAACCCAATGTATAAACAATGTAATGCGCGTTTCATGTTTGTAATTTAGACAACAAATGTACACAAAAACAAAAAAGCAAACCAAGGTGAGAAAAAACAAGAAAAGAAATTGGAGGGTATACCAACTTTAAAATATTTTTGCTTAAAAATTACCACCATGATTTTAGAAATTTTAAAACCCAAGCTTACTGTTATCATAGAGGATTCTTCCAAAGGGGTTGACCAAAGATTACAAGATATTTGCAATCTGCTTACCCAAGAGGTATCTTATTATGATTGGGTGGGTTTTTATTTTGCAAATCATACCAAAAAAACACTCCATTTAAAAGCCTACAGTGGGGCGCCCACCGAGCATACCGTTATTGAGTTTGGAAAAGGTATCTGTGGCCAGGTTGCCATAAGCAATAAAAACTTTGTGGTGCCAGATGTAAAGGCGCAAGACAATTACATTGCGTGTAGCATTTCAGTAAAAGCAGAAATTGTAATACCGTTATTTAAAAATGGTGTTAATATTGGTCAAATAGACATAGACTCAAACACTCCAGATCCCTTCACAAAAGAAGATGAAAAATTTCTAACCTGGCTCAATGAAAAGGTAGCAACTATTTTGTAACCTTACATTCCAGTTCTAATGGCCTCAACAGGATCTAATTTAGAGGCAGAAATGGCAGGTAGTATACCAGAAATTAAACCTATTGCCGCAGAAACACCCGTTCCAATAATCATGTTTTTAACCGAGAGGACAAACTCAAAATCTCCTGCAATTGAAGAAGCTATAAGAGAGACAAAATAAACCAAAACTAGCCCTATAACACCACCAATTAGAGCAAGAATTACGGCTTCAAATAAAAATTGAAATAATATAAATTTATTTTTTGCACCAAGAGATTTTTGAATTCCAATCAAATTGGTACGCTCCTTCACACTCACAAACATGATGTTTGCAATTCCAAAGCCCCCAACAAGTAAAGAGAAGAAACTTATAAAAAGTCCAACTAGGTTTAAAGTACCTATGATATCATCTATTACATCTGCAAACCCTTGTAATTGATTCACGAAAAAATTGTCTACCTCATCTGGCCTTATACCCCTTTTAATCCTCAGGCGCTGCTTTAATAGTGCAATAAACTCATCATTATCAATACCCTTTTCTGGTTTGATAACAATAAAAGGTAATACCCTTCTGTTGTTTTCTCCATAAATTCTTCTAATTACATTAGAGGGTATGAATATAGAAGTGTCTTTAGAATTTCCAAAGAGAGGGCTACCTTGTTTTTCCAGTACACCAATCACAATAAATTTCATTCCGTATAGGCGTATTTTTTTTCCTAGAGCATAGGCACTATTATCAAATAACGATGCTGCAATCTCATCACCCAGAACTATTACTGGTGTTCCGCTGTTGGACTCTGCTTCATTAAAAAACCTTCCCTGAGCCAATTGTAGAGATTCAATATCATAATAACCTTCTGTAACTGCCCCAACCTCAACATTACTCACTGTATTATCTTCAAACTTAACTGTTGTTGGGGCAACATTTAGGGTAAATGAGGCGGCCTTTAAATTTGGAACGGCGTCCATTAAAAGTTTGTATTCTTCAAAACTTACATCTGGAAACTGTTCTCTTTTCCAACGAGGTATCTCTGTGGGGCCAAAAGAAAATCTTGCCAAGAAGATAGTAGAGTTATCTAAAGAGCTAATACTTCCCTCAATTTCATTTTTTAAGGAATCGACCGCAGCTAGCACTGCAATAATTGAAAAGATCCCGATGGTAACTCCAAGCAAGGATAAAAAGGTTCTCAATTTATTGTTCACAAGGGCACCTACAGCAAAAAATAAACTTTCTTTAAGGACCCTAAGATAAATTAACATAGTAGCTTTTTTAGTGTAGTGTAAACTAGGTAAATGAGTTGTAAATCTATGCTGTTTCCATGAAAATATTTCTCGTCAAAACGTATAAATTTTTAATTTTATAAAGTTATGAAATGCCTATTAACAAATCAAAAATATCATGAACATACTAAACAAAGGCATAACAGGTTCTTTTGTATAAAAATTAGTTAATCTCAACCAGAAAGTAAGTCGCAAAGTGATTAATTTTGTTACAAATAATAGGTCTTATTATGTATTTTTACGCTTATCAAACACGCTTAATTACACTTTATAAAAACTACCCTAATAATGAGTGATCTCAAAAAAATATCTTCGGCTTTAATATCAGTATTCCATAAAGACGGATTAGCCCCTATTGTGCAAAAACTAAATGATCTTGGAGTTAGTATATACTCAACCGGAGGTACCCAAAAATTTATAAATGATTTAGGTATTGATGTGATTGCCGTTGAGAGCGTTACAGACTATCCGTCCATATTGGGTGGACGTGTTAAAACGCTACACCCTAAAGTATTTGGAGGTATTTTAAACAGGCAAGAAAACCCTTCAGACAGGGAGCAAATGCAACAATACAACATCCCTCAGTTGGACGTTGTTATTGTAGATTTATACCCTTTTGAGAAAACAGTATCCAGTGGGGCTACACAAGAAGATATTATAGAGAAAATTGATATCGGTGGCATCTCACTAATTCGTGCAGCTGCAAAAAATTTCAAAGACACCATTTGCGTATCTTCCATGGAAGATTACACTGAATTTCTAGATCTCATTTCACAAAACCATGGCACTATCTCCATGGCAGCCAGAAAACATTTTGCTGCAAAAGCTTTTAATGTTTCCTCTAACTATGACACTGCAATTTTTAATTATTTTAATACCGATCAAGAAATTTCGGCGCTTAAAATTTCACAAACTAAGGGCAATGAACTACGGTACGGTGAAAACCCGCACCAAAAAGGATACTTTTTTGGGGATTTTGACCAAATGTTTGATAAACTCCACGGAAAAGAACTGAGCTACAACAATCTTTTGGATGTTGATGCAGCCGTAAATTTAATGAATGAATTTAGGGGGGAGCTACCCACATTTGCTATTTTAAAACACAATAATGCTTGTGGTTTTGCGCAAAGAGACACCCTTCACAAGGCCTATATTGACGCATTGGCAGCAGATCCTGTTTCTGCCTTTGGAGGCGTTTTAATAGCCAACACGCAAATTGATGCAGCTACAGCAAATGAAATTCATACATTGTTTTGTGAGGTTGTTATTGCACCCTCTTTTGCGGATGATGCCATTGAAATTTTAAAAGGAAAGAAAAATAGAATTTTGTTGATACAAAAACAAGTTACACTTTCAAAAACAACAGTTAGAACATGTCTCAATGGAACCTTAGTTCAAGACAGGAATACCATTACAGACACCCAAGAAGGAGTTAGTTACCCAACAAGTAAAAAACCTACCTCTCAAGAGATGAAAGATTTACTTTTTGCATCCAAAATTTGCAAGCATACCAAATCCAATACAATTGTACTGGCAAAAAATGGTCAATTATGTGCCAGTGGAACAGGACAAACCTCTCGTGTAGACGCCTTAAATCAAGCAGTTGAAAAAGCAAAAAACTTTAATTTTGATCTTCAAGGAGCTGTAATGGCAAGTGATGCCTTTTTTCCTTTTCCTGATTGTGTAGAAATTGCCCATACCGCAGGAATAACTGCTGTGATACAGCCAGGAGGCTCTATAAAAGACCAGTTAAGTATTGATTTTTGTGACGCGAATAATGTTTCAATGGTATTTACAGCAACTCGTCATTTTAAGCATTAAATTTTAGTACATTTGTGTAAGAGGCTAAACAATAACGTATAATTAAAACACCACAATAACATCCATGGGATTTTTTGATTTCCTTACTGAAGAAATTGCCATAGACCTAGGTACGGCAAACACGCTTATTATTCATAACGATAAAGTAGTGGTAGATGCGCCGTCTATCGTTGCACGTGATCGTGAAACTGGCAAAATCTTAGCCGTTGGTAGAGAAGCTGCATTAATGCAAGGAAAAACTCATGAAAATATTAAAACCATTAGACCTTTAAAGGATGGTGTAATTGCAGATTTTGATGCAAGTGAGAAAATGATTAACGTTTTTATCAAAGACATACCAGCATTAAAGAAAAAATGGATTACTCCATCACTTAGAATGGTAATATGCATACCAAGTGGTATTACAGAAGTTGAGATGCGTGCTGTAAAAGAAAGTGCAGAACGTGTAAACGGAAAAGAAGTATACCTAATTCACGAACCAATGGCTGCGGCTATTGGTATTGGAGTAGACATTATGCAACCAAAGGGAAATATGGTGGTAGATATTGGAGGTGGTACCACAGAAATTGCGGTAATAGCCCTAGGAGGTATTGTTTGTGATAAATCTGTGAAGGTTGCCGGAGATGTTTTTACCAATGATATTGTGTATTACATGCGCACCCAACACAATTTATATGTTGGAGATAGAACTGCCGAAAA
>CAJWXC010000011.1 GCA_913048215.1 uncultured Flavobacteriaceae bacterium
ACGTTTCCTTCACTACATTGAAGGCAACCAAAACCAGCACCCTCTAGATCTGTGTATTGTATTTCAAAGACAGACTCTACGTTATTCTCGTTATCATTTTCAAACAATGTACTATAGTCTGCAACCAAATCATACACACCACTATTAATAACGTCATCCAAAACTGGAGCGGCTTGAGAAAATTTATTTTGGTATAAATACACTTTACCAAGAAGAGCTTGAGCAGCACCTTTTGTAACTCTACCTGTTTGCGTTTGAGTAAGTGGTAGATTATCTGCAGCAAATATAAGATCTAACTCAATTTGAGCATACACCTGAGCCGCTGGGGTTCTATCTACAGTGTTTTGATCACCAAATAATAATCTTTGGTCTACAGCTAGTGGAACATCTCCAAAGAACTTAACAAGCTCAAAGTAATAGTACGCTCTTAAAAAAGTAGCTTGTCCCAAAACGTTAGGTTTATTTGGAAAATCAATCTTGTCTTTAAATTCTAAAATGTAATTGGCTCTGTTAACACCTCCATACATCCAATTCCAAATATCACGTAATTGATCATTAATTGGAGTATGAATCATGTCATCAATTTCTTGAATACCAGGAACGTCTGTTGCACTCTCTCCACCAGCTAGGGTGTTGTCTGAAGCAATTTCTCCAAGCATTACGTTAAGATAGCTTGATTGTAAGAGGTCATAGGCGCCTATAAGGGCGTTTTGATAATCTTCTTCTGTGTTGAAAAAGTTTTCAGAATTTTCGTCTTCAGAATTAACATTCACAAAATCATCACTGCAAGAAAGTAGTAATGTAGATGCTAATCCAAAATAAAGTATTGCTTTGTATGTATATCTCATCATTTTCATCGCATTAAAATTTTAGTTGTAAACCAAATAAATATGTTTTTGGTGTTGGGTAGAAACCATAATCAATCCCTCCACCAATAGGTTGTCCAGTAGATCCCGTTGGATCATATCCTGTATATTTTGTAAGTGTTACTAAGTTACTTGCAGAAACATAGAGGCGTAGTTCATTAATCTTGTAATCTTCTAAGAAAGTATCTGAAAAAGTATATCCTACCTGTAAATTTTGAAGCCTTACAAAAGATCCGTCTTCTACAAAAAAGTCAGAAAATTGATTGTTTTGTGTAGCACCCGTAGTTACTCTTGGAGTATCATTACTAGTTCCAGGCCCAGTCCATCTGTCTAGGTACATTGTAGCTCTATTGGTAAGAGGTTGAAAACGCTCATAGTTACGAACAATCTCGTTTCCTACAGAAGAAAATACATAGGCAAGGAAATCTACATTCTTGTAAGTAAACCCAAGATTTAAACCAAAGGTTGCATCGGCAATAGGATCTCCAAGGTAAGTTTTGTCATCGGTTGTAATAACACCATCTCCATTGGTATCTCTAAATCGTAAATCTCCAGGTTGGGCATTGTTTTGGGTTGCATGAGCATCAACTTCTTCTTGGTTTTGAAAAACACCATCTGTTTGATATCCTCTAAAATAACCAATTGGTAACCCTGCTTCCATTCTTGCTGGAGGCTCTTGACCAACACCAAAAGAACCACCTTGCAAGAAACTTGCATCTCCGTTAACTTCTAGTACTTCATTGTCTAATGCCGTGGCATTAAAACTAACATTGTATTTAAAATCTTCAGAAATTGTATTTCTATAAGAAAGGCTTAATTCTAATCCTGTGTTTTGAACAGAACCAGCATTTACAGTAGGGGCGCCAGATCCTGGAGCGCTCCCTCCTAAAATACCAGATGTTTGAGGGGTGATTAGTAAATCATCAGTACGTCTGTTGAAGTAATCTACAGAAACATCTAGTTTGTTGTCAAAAAACTTGGCATCAACACCTACATCAAAGGTATATTGCTTTTCCCAACGTATCTCTGGATTAGAAAGTCCTCCGATAGCTGTTCCGAAAAGTAATTCTTCATCAAATACGTATGCTCCTTCACCATTTAATAAAGATTCAAAACCAAAGTCTCGAATCCTGTCATTTCCTAAAATACCGTAGGATGTTCTTATTTTCAAGAAATCAAAAGTATTGCTGTCATTTAAGAACCCTTCTTCAGAGACAATCCATCCGGCAGATGCTGATGGAAAATAACCAAACTTGTTTTCTGGTCCAAACTTAGTAGAACCGTCTCTACGCATCACACCAGAGAATAAATATTTGCCTTTATAGTCATATTGTACACGAGCAAAATAAGAAAGAAGTCTTGCATCAAAAGTATTTCCACCGTTTTGAAAATTATCTGTTACAATCTCTGCATCTTCCATGGACACAACTGATGGATCTGATCCTGGTAAATTGATTCCAGTAAATCCTGTAAATCTCCCAGTGGTTTGAAAAACAGAAGTACCAAGAGTAACATCAAGTTTGTGAGCATCTTTAAAAGTATTATTGTAGTTGATAAAAGAATCAAAAGTATAATCTCTAAAAATGTTTGCAGATTCAGATAAAATATCTCTGTCTGGAGAAATATTAAAGACTTTACCAGAACCGTAAAAAGCAACCGGTGAATAACTAAAGCCAAAAACTTCTGCATAGTTGGCTTGAATTCTAGATTCAATTTTGAAATTTTCTAAAAACTTATAGTTGGCACCAAAACTTCCACTAAGTTTTCTGACTCTTGTATTGTTGATAGTGTTCTCCATTTGCGCAAGAGGATTAATAACCTCATTACCGAGTCCCTCTGCAAGGGTATAATTTCCAGCTGCATCTCTTACAGAAAAGGTAGGGGCATTATTCAGAGCATTGTATAGAACAGAACCCAAAGAATTTTCACTCAGAGACTTACGCTCTATTCCAGAGAATAGCAAGGTAGAATTAAATTCAATTTTCTTTAAAATTTTTCTGTCATGACTCAATCTTGAAGTAAAACGATTAAAGTTTGCTTTATCTCCACCAACAATACCATCTTGAGTTAGGTAAGAGGCGCTAAAAGAAGTACGTCCATTTTCTGTACCACCAGAAACAGTAATATCTGCATTATATATAGGAGCTGCTTCAAACACCTCATCTTGCCAATCTGTACCTTGGCCCAAAGAACCAACATTTGTAAACAGTGGTGCTTCACCGTTATTAATTCTAGCCTCATTTACAAGACCTGCATATTCTGTTGCATTTAAAACAGGAATTTTACGGGTGGTTTCTTGTATTCCATAGTAGGATTTGAATTCAAATTTAATATCAGAATCATAACTACCACTTTTTGTTGTTATTAAAATTACACCATTTGCAGCTCTTACTCCATATATACCAGCTGTTGCATCTTTTAGTACATTTATGGATTCTATATCTGAAGGGTTGACAACACTCAAATCTTCTATAACGTTTCCATCCAAAAGTATTAATGGCCTACTGTCTCCATTGGTGGCAATACCACGAATTTTAATATCAAGACCACTACCCGGTGCACCAGAGCTTGGAGTTATTTGTACCCCAGCAACTTGACCTTGAAGCGCTTGTTCAATTCTAGTTGGTTTTAAATCCTCAATGGTCTCACTAGAAATTACAGATACAGCACCCGTAATTTCTTTTTTACGTTGTGTACCATATCCAACAATGAGAACTTCTTCCAAGGAGTCAACATCTGGAGATAAAGAGATAATTACATTATTTTGAGATGTAATGCGAGTTTCTGAATTAACAAAACCAACATAAGACACTACAAGTATGTCATTTATTGATACATCGTCAATTTTAAAATTCCCATCAAAATCTGTGGTAACACCATTTTGGGTTCCTTTAACCAAAACAGTAGCTCCCAACAAGGGGATGTTTTGGTTTTGGTCTACTACCGTTCCTGATAGTGAAAAGTTCTGAGCAGTGGCTACAAAACTGAAGCACAGAACAGCGATTATAATACTAATTTGTTTCATTCAATATAATTTTACTGCAATATAAGGTAGAAAAAATAAGATTTTGTTAATTAAAACTATACAAAACAACTACATCCTAAAATAGTTGGGCCTTAAATATGAATTTGGTAATTAAAACCAATAAACATTGTAATTGTTTGTAATAAACAAAAAACAAAAAACAAAAACTTATACTTGCTATAAAGTTGTATGTTGTGGTAATGTTGTACCCTAAAAAAAGACGGTTGTACTTATTTTAAGTCTATGAAATAGTTGTTGAGATTCACTTTGGCATTCAAGTTTATTTTTTTTCGCAACCTATATCTTTTGATTTCAACACTTCTGTGAGATATATTAAGTAGTGGTGCAATTTCTTTAGAGGATAAATTTAATCTTAGATATACACAGAATCTTAAATCATTTGCAGTGAGGTTTGGATGAAGATCTTTAACCTTCTTGAAAAAATCTTTATCTGCGTGGTTAAACGCCTCTTCAAAAAACTCCCAATCATCCTTATCATTGAGAGATTTATTGATTTTTTTAACCAGTGGCGCAATCGATTCTATTTCAGAGAATTTTAAGAGCTCTTCTTTAAAATCATTAAGCACATTATTTTTCTTTATCATACTCATGGTAGAAACAGCAAGTTCTCTGTTTCTAGCCTCGATTTCTTGTTGTAGTTTTTCGTTTTTTAATTGTATGATTTGTTTCTGAGTTTCAAGCTCTTTTAAGGCTATCTCTTTGCTGCTTTTTTCTAATAATCTTTTTCGCTCTAACATGTAACTTCTCTTATACCAAGCATTTACAAGTATAAAAAAGATTACAAACCCCACAACATACAAGGTTATAAAAATATAAGAGAGATACCAGGGTCTTTCAATGGTAAAAGAGTAACTATCCTCACTCTCTTGCAGGGTATTATTAACTCGTGCCCTAAGATTAAAAGTATAGTTACCATAACTCAAATTATCAAAAGAAACAGAGGTGTCTGTAGTCCATTCACTCCATGAAGATGCTGAACCATCATCTAGTTGGTATTGAAATTCTGTAATCTTATAGGTATTAAATTCTGCTACAGAATACTGAAAAATAATACAGTTATCTTTTGGAGTAAATACATTGTTTTCCTTCTCAATTACTTTGGCATTTTGCTTGCTTTGTCCAACATAAATAGTGTTTAATGAAACTTTAAAGGTGGGCTTCTCAGTATCTTTGGTATTTACAAGCATATAGCCATTTGAGGTGCCAAAAAGATATTCTTGAGCTCCTACTTTTGTAATATTCTCATACCCTTTCTTCTGATTTCTAAGCGATGTTGGTATTTGCATGGCTTGTATGGTGTAGGAGTCTGTAAAGGGCTCTTTAGTAACATAGGTAATTCCATCCTTGGTGAAAAACCACAACATTTCTGGCACATTGGTTTCTAATTTTCCAGAGACAAATGATTCCTTAGAGAAAATACTACTCAAACTCTCTTCTCTTACAAACTCATCTAAGGTTTTGTCTAATTCAAAAATACCTTCCTCGTTTGCATACAAAATACGGTCATAAAAAGTAGCAATACTGGAGTTAGAACCCTTATTTACGGATGTATGTGTCTTAATAGCATCAACCTTTGAGTATGAAGGATCTAACCTTAGAGTATACACCCCTTTATATTCATGACTTATTACAATAGATGATGGGGATGAAAATTCAAAATATTTTGTAGAAATATCAAACCCTTTTATTTTGTTACGATACTCCCATTTGCCAGCTGGTTTGTGTAGCACATGTAAGCCATCATAATTCCCTTGCATTAACATAGATTGAGTAGCACCAGGTATTGATTTTATGGACCAAGTCCCCATCTGGTTTGCAATAAGAGTTGCAGAAGAGCCCTCTATTTGAAATGTACCACTGTTATGACCGCAAAAAAGTGTATCATTAATATTCTCAAGACACCAAACTTGCCCTTCAGTGCCCCGAATTAATTTAAAGGCATCATTTGTATTAAAAGCTTTATAAAACAAACCTTGGTTGGTTCCTAGATACAAGGTGTTATTGAAAACTATAGAAGCATAGGTGGTTCCAAGAGCACCAATTCTATCTGTATATTTTAAATAGGGTGATTTTAAATTGATACAATCTAACCCATTATCAAGGCCTACCCACAGATTACTACTTTGATCTTGGTACAAAGACAATACAGTGTTATCCCCAAGGCCATTAAATCTGTTAATGTTAAAGAGTTGCTCCCCTTGGTTAGAAAGTTGTATAATTCCACTTCCAATGGTACCTAGTAATAGATTTCCATTATCAAGAGAAAGTGCAGAGTAAATACTAGCCTGCCTGATATCATTAGAAACAGATATAGACCAGGGTGTAATTGAGGTTCCGATAGTAAACAAACCACTATTTTGAGTAACTGCAATGGTTTGGTTGTTTATTGAAACAATGTTTACAATTATATCATTATTGAAATCATCAACATTAAATAATTTTTTTTTGACACCATTTTCTATGGTGAATAAACCTTGACCAATGACATAAAAGTAAATTTCTTGACCTAGTTTATAAAGCTTGTGGATGGTATCATCAGATTCAATAATTTTAGTAGTGTTGTCTTGCGTGTTGTAAATATAGATTCTTTTTAAAGACTGAAATAAAATCCATTTATTGTAGGGTGTGATACTCCAAAATTGTTCATCTTCTATAAGATTAACACCTAATGTTGTAGATAATGAAGTATACTGTTGTAAACCATTGGCGCCTTTTTGCCAATATCCAAAGTCCATATAACTACCGCTGTATATTTTATTCTCTACAGCACAGACAGATCTAACAATAGTATTATTGGAGCTAGGATACAAGGACCAATAAGAACCATTATACTCTAGAAGTCCTTCATTGTTAGCTACATATATAAAATTATCAGAAGATTCTGTAATGTCCCAATTTTGTGTACCTGCCTTATAGACCTCTGTAGAATAATTTGTTATTGGTGGTAACTCTTGTGAGGTGATTGTTGTAGTACAAAAAAATCCAAGGAAAATAAGAATAAAATAGATACGCATTTTGTTGTAGTATTAATTTTATAAAAATAGCAAAATTAATACTACAACATAAGAACCTAAAAAAATAAATTAAAAATGCTTTTTTTGATTAGTTTACAACTTTGCCAGAAAAGTTGTCAAGGCCCTGTTGTAACCAAGCTAAATAAGCATCTGCATCTGGAGTATATCCCAGAGGCTTATTCAATAGATTGAAATCGGTATCCATTAAAATATAATAGGGTTGAGAATTATTTTTAAAATTAACCGTCTGGAATGTAGCCCATTTATCACCCACAGTTTTTATCTCCTTAGTACCACCCGTGGGCTTTAAAAAATTAAAAGTATCCTCTGGGTCTAGGTTTTTTCTATCATCAACATAAAGCGAAACCAAAATATAATCATCTGTAATAACAGAATAGATATCATCACGAGTCCATACCTGTTCTTCCATTTTACGGCAGTTTACACAAGCCCACCCTGTAAAGTCTATCATGATAGGTTTACCTGTTTTTTCTGCCTCTGCTAGACCCTTGTAAAAGTCTTTAAATCCTGTAATACCTAAATCTCTATCATAAAGGCTATAGAACATCGGTGGAGGAAAACCACTCAACAACTTTAGGTTTGAGTATTTGGTGTTTGAAAGGCCAGGTAATAAATACAAAAAGAAAGAAATACTTGCTATACCAACAATGATATTACCTACAGGAAGTTTCTTCTTTTTAGGACCATCATGTGGAAACCTAATAAAACCAAATAAATACAATGCAAGACCAAGTGCACAAAGTACCCAAATAGCAATAAATATTTCTCTTTTTAACAATCCCCAATGCTCAACAAGATCTGCGTTGGATAGAAATTTAAAGGCTAAGGCTAATTCAATAAAACCTAAAACAACCTTTACAGTATTGAGCCAACCACCGCTCTTTGGTAGCGTGTTTAACCAGTTTGGAAATAAAGCAAATAAAGCAAATGGCAATGCTAAGGCCAATCCAAAACCTCCCATTCCCATAGACAATTGCATAGCACCTCCATCACTAGACAAAGAACCGCCAAGCAGAGATCCTAAAATTGGTCCTGTACATGAAAAAGAAACAATGGCTAGTGTAAGGGCCATAAAGAAAATACCAATGATACCTCCAATACTATTGGCTTTATCATCCATCTTATTACTCCAAGACTGTGGCAATGTAATTTCATAGTATCCAAAAAACGAGAAAGCAAAGGCAATAAAAATGACAAAAAATATAACATTGAGCGCAACATTAGTTGAAATGTTATTTAATATTTCAGGGTCTAAGGAGTCTAAAAGATGAAAGGGTAAACTTAGTAGCACATAGATTCCAAAGATGAAAAAGCCATATAAAATAGCATTACGCATCCCTATTTTTTTGTTTTTGGCACTTTTTGTAAAAAATGAAACAGTTAAGGGGATCATTGGAAATACGCAAGGTGTTAATAGTGCTATTAAGCCGCCTATAAATCCTAAAAAGAATATGGTTAAAAATGTTTTTTCTTGTTGATCTTGTGCCTCATATTTTTCTATCCCCTTAAGTGCAATAGACAACTTTGAAGACTTATCAAGATCCTCTTGAGTAATATTGGCTACCTGGGCAGCGGCTTTCTTATCCTCTAAACCAATTTTAAAAACCTTACTCTCTGGAGGTAAACACTGCTTGTCATCACATACAGAATAATAAATAGCTACTTCAATTTCTAAATTTTCTGGGTTTATGACTCTAATTTGTTGTGTAAAAACAGCATAATTATCAAAGAAAATAATATCCATCTCAAAGATAGGATCATACACAGCAGACACTTCTGGCTCTATGGTTTTTCCCTCTAAAACAAAACTAGTAGCACTAGTATTGTAACTAAATTCTGTGGAGATAGGACCAATCTGATCTTCTCCCATTTGTGGTGCAACTTGGCTATACAAATGCCATTTCTCTTCCAAAACAGCCTCCATGGTGATGGTATATAAATCATCGGTGTTTTGCTTTAAACTCACCTCCCATGAAACAGGATCCAAAAAACCTTGGGCAGCAGTTTGATTAATAAAGGATGTAATTACTAAAACAAAAAATAATACTTTTTTCATAGTTATGTTTTCCATTGAATTTTTAATACTTTTTTGGTGGTGCTTGTCACTTTATATCTATTGTCAGGTCTAAAACCTATAACCCAAACAATCTCACCTTCACTCTCTAAAACCCAAACACTATTTTTGGTTACCAAAGATACCTTTTCATCTTTAAAAAACTTACTGAGTTTCTTTTTTCCTTTCATACCAAAGGGATAAAATACGTCATCCAAAGACCAAGGTCTAACCCTTAAGGGGTATACTAATGTATCAATATCTACGTAAATGGTATGCTTCTCACTAGATCCTACCTCTGTTACCTTTGTAAAATCTAATTTAATTGGAGTGATACAAGCTTGTTGTTTGGCTTCAATAAAACATTCACGGGTGTCAAATTTTTGGTCTTTTTGAGTTAAAACAAGATGATTTCTGTCTTTGAGTAGTATATATTGTTTTGAGAGTACCTTTTTACCAACCTCACCCTCCAATAGTAAAGAAATTGCTTTAAAATCTGTAAAGCCATAGGGATATAACAATTCAAACAATAGCGCTTTTGTATTTGGCAGCGCACGCAATTGTTTGATATCAATTTCTAAACTGGTATCTCTAGGAAAAACCACCAATTTTGTCACCAAAGTAATGTAATCTTCGAGTAAAGCTTGACTTTGTTTGAGATGGTGTTGGGTGTGTTTGAAATTTTGTAAAACAGTATTGTGTACTTCTTTAAAGGATGGAATTACATCCAACCGAAGTTTATTTCTCAGATAATCACGGCTATTGTTACTTGAATCTTCTCTCCAAAACAATTCTTGTTTTTTGGCATATTGTACTATTTGTGCTCTAGAAAAAGACAATAAAGGCCTAATAACCTGCTCGTTATTAGGAGGTATTCCTGTCAAGCCTCTCAAACCAGTAACGCGAGAAAGGTTGATGAAAAAAGTTTCCAAATCATCGTCTGCATGATGTCCAGTGGCAATTACATCATAGCCCTTGGCCTTTATGGTAGCATAAAACCAATCATACCGTAGCTCACGGGCAGCAACTTGTGTTGACACTCCCTGGGTTTTAGCATAATTTTTAGTATTAAAAACAGTTGTAAAAAAGGGAATTTTTAAATTGGCGGCTAAGGTTTCAACAAAGTTTTGATCTTCATCACTTTGGGCACCTCTTAATTTAAAATTACAATGGGCAACGCCCAGAGTAATTCCAAGTCTGTGAAGTAAATGCAATAAAACAATACTATCCAGACCACCACTACAGGCAACCAAAATTTTTTGAGCTGCCAGTGCTGGAAAATGGGCTTCAATGTGCTTTTTAAATGCTGTAACCAAGTCTTAAATTATTGTAATGTGTATGCATAAGTACTCATAAAATGCGGGTAACACAATATTATTGGGCTAATACCTGCCGCATTGCTTTTGCTTTTAATAAACATTCCTGGTATTCTGACTCAGGAATCGATTTTGCGGTAATTGCCCCTCCCACAGAAAAACTCACATAGTGTAAATCAGCATTGTATAAAATACTACGAATAACAACATTAAAATCAAAATCTCCATTGGGTGTAAAATACCCAACACTGCCACTATAAACCCCTCGACAAGCATCTTCTAGAGTTTCAATAATTTTCATTGCACTTACCTTGGGAGCACCTGTCATGCTTCCCATAGGGTAGGTTTTTTTAATGATTTCAACTGGATGTACAGATTCACTAACCTCACAGGTTATGGTAGAAATCATTTGGTGTACCTGCTCAAAGGTGTAAATTTTACAGAGCTCTTGTACTGCTACAGACCCTTTTTTGGCAATACGAGACAAATCATTACGCACCAAATCTGTAATCATAATATTTTCACTGCGCTCTTTTGGATCCTGCTGTAATTGCAATATTAATGCTGCATCCTCAGTACTGCAAAGCGCCCGCTTGGCTGTGCCTTTAATTGGCTGAGAAACAATATGTGTGCCCTCTTTTTTTAAATAACGCTCTGGAGAGGCAGATAATATATATTGCTGCTCTAATTTTAGGAACGTTGCAAAAGGTGGTTTAGACAATTCATTTAATTCCCAAAAAGCAGCTGTGGGATCTAGATTAACCCTTTCACAGAAAAATTCTTGACAAAAATTAGCTTCATAAATATCACCCTTTTTTATATGCTGTAACATGGTATCTACTTTTTGGAGATACCGCTGTTTTGAGGTTCTTGCTTGCAATTCTATAGGGTCTTTTGAAACAGTTTTTTGAGTTAGGCGGGTAGCCAAAATGGCATCCCAATCACTCTGAAGCTCATCATCAACCATATTGAGATACGACAAGGTTACCTGTGTCTGGGTAAAAAGAAACACTTTCTTAGGCTGGAAGAAATACATCTGTGGAAACTCGGGGCCATCTATATTTTTTGAGCTTAAATCTTCTACATCGTTTTTAAGATCATAACTCAATGAGCCAAACATCCAATCTTTTGTGGTTGTTTGATATTCATCAAGTTTTTCAAAAGCATTTTGGGAATCTGTTTTAAGGGCTGTAAAGGCATCAACAGCTAGTATTGCACTGTAGCTTGCATGGGCTTGCGTGTGCTCATTAGAATCCAGCCAAGCAACCTCATCAAACTGCTGTGACCATTGCAACAATTGTTGCTTTAGGGTGTCTGTTAGTTTGGTTGTAAAAGTTTTTGAATGTCGTTTCACTATAAAGAGGCTATCAATAAGGCAACTGCTTCTTGCATAATTTTTGCTTGCTGTTGATTGGTGATTTTTCCGTCCTTTAGGTCAAAATTCTCACTAAAAGAAGGGAATGGAATACTTGAAATAATATCAACTTTTTTTCTGGTATAAAAATCTGTAAGATATCCAAGGGCGGTTTGGCCTCCTCGAGCTCCCTCAGAGGTACTAAGTAGCATTACCTTAGCGCTACTTAAATACCTACCATCAACTCTGGACAACCAATCAATAATATTTTTAAAAAAAGCAGAGATACTTCCATTATGCTCATTTACAGAAATCATAACACCATCTGCTTGTTTGATAAGTTCTACCAGGCTTAGTAAAGCAGAGGGAAACCCTTCATTGTCCTCAATATCCTGTCCATAGATAGGCAAAGGGTAGTCTGTAAGACGAAGCACGGTGACATCACAATTTTCTATGGTAGAGGCTAAATAGCTCACCAATGCATGATTTATAGATGTACTATTATTGCTACCTGCAAAGGCTATAATTTTTTTCATTTTTTAAAGATATTGAAAAGAAGTACCATTTCAAACAAAAAAGAATCCTAGAAACAATGATGATTTTAGTATACCGTCATCGTATGCCCTAGAATTCTTTTTGATACTTATTTAATGGATTTAAATATGTAAAGCTCTATCTGCAGTTGCCGCAAGAGCAGCTTCTTTGATAGCTTCTGCGTAGGTTGGATGGGCATGACTCATACGTGCAATATCCTCTGCGCTGGCACGAAACTCCATGGCTACCACCATTTCAGCAATAAGGTCTGCACAACGAGCACCAACCATATGAGCTCCTAATATCTCATCTGTGGTTGCATCACTTAGTATTTTTACAAATCCGTCGGTATCCCCGCTGGCTCTAGATCTTCCTAGGGCGCGCATAGGGAATTGTCCTGCTTTATAGGCAGTACCAGCTTCTTTTAATTGTGCTTCTGTCTTTCCAACACTAGCTACCTCGGGCCAGGTATACACTACACCCGGAATTAAATTATAATCTATGTGTGGTTTTTGCCCCGCTAATATTTCGGCCACCATCACACCCTCTTCCTCTGCCTTGTGAGCTAACATTGCCCCGCGCACTACATCTCCAATAGCGTATATGTTTGAAATATTTGTTTGCAGATGATCGTTAACATCAACTTGGCCTCGCTCATTGGCCTTTACACCTGCGTTTTGAAGTGCTAGCCCATCTGTGAAGGCTCTGCGTCCCACAGATACAAGGCAATAATCACCTGTAAAGGTTACTTGTTTATCTTTTTTATCTGTAGCTAAGACCGTTACTTTATCTGCCTGTCTTGAGACATCAGATACTCTGTGAGACAAGAAAAACTTGACACCTTGTTTTTTCATAGCCTTCATAAGCTCCTTGCTTTGAGCAGTGTCCATGGTAGGAATTATTCTGTCCATGTATTCTATTACTGATACCTCTGCGCCAAGTCTTTTGTATACTTGACCTAGCTCTAATCCTATGACGCCTCCCCCTATAACAATCATGTGTTTAGGAATTTCTTTAAGGCTAAGGGCCTCTGTGGAGGTGATTACTCGCTCTTTATCTAGTGTAATAAAAGGTAATGTTGCTGGTTTACTACCAGTTGCAATAATGGTATTAGTGGCTTCTATGGTTTGGGAGTTCTCCCCTTTTATGTCAATGTGGGTTGCGTCTTTAAAAGACCCTACTCCTGTAAAAACATCAATTTTGTTTTTGTCCATTAAAAAATCAATTCCTTTGGTAGTTTGCGATACCACAGATGCTTTTCTTTCTATCATCTTTTTGAAATTAATTTTAACTTCTCCGGGAATATCTATACCATGCTCCTCAAAATGCTTCATAGCATCTTCATAATGGTGTGAGGAATCTAGTAAAGCTTTACTAGGAATACAACCTACATTTAAACAGGTACCCCCAAGGGTGTTATATTTTTCGATAATTGCGGTTTTCATACCCAATTGTGCGCAACGGATTGCCGCTACATATCCTCCAGGACCAGAACCAATTACTGCAACATCATACTTTGACATAATCTATTTTTTTTATTTAACATTTTGCTTGGGTAATTAGATATACACCAAGTCTAGATACAAAGGTACACTTATGCATAGAAGTTTAAAAGTTTATACCCCCAGAAGTTTACACAGAAGTAGTTAATTGAAATTTCTAGAAACTTTAAAAGCCGTTGTGTTTTTAACCTCGTTAATAGTAAAAGAACTCTGTGTACTACCAATATGCTTTAGAGATGTTAATTTACTTGTCATAAAAAGCCTAAAGGCATCCATGTCTTCTACCATTACTTTTAATAAGTAATCAAATTCTCCACTAACATGATAACACTCTAAAACCTCATCCAACTGAGATACTCCTGCTTCAAAATCTGAAATATTAGTCTCTTTGTGTTGAGATAGTTTTACATGACAAAAGACCATAAAACCAAAATTAAGATGCTTTTTTTCTAACAGTGCAACATATTTTTTAATGACACCAGTGCGCTCTAATTTTTTTATACGCTCATAAACCGCCGTGACAGACAAATTAAGTCTGGAAGAGAGTTCTTTATTTGTTTGTTTGCTATCCTCTTGCAAATACTGCAATAAAGAAAGATCTGTTGCGTCCAATTTCATTGTGAAAGATTTTCATAAAAATACACAAGACAACACCAACTACATGAATAAAAAACAGGTATTTTTAATATTTAAAGTATATATTACTTTATTGCACTGTTAATAACAATTATTATTCATCATAAGCGTATATTTGATGTTATATTAAAACATAAGATCACTCAATCATGGCAAAAAAAGACTTTAATCCAGCAAATAATATACAAGACCTACAGTTCTTTGGTGAATCTGGGGGTGTTAATCCATCTATTTCAGACTCATCAACCTATACCTTTTTATCAGCAAAAACAATGCTTGACACCTTTGAAGGTAATACAGATGGTTGTTATTTGTACTCAAGACACACCACGCCGTCAAATATGTATTTAGGGGAAGCTCTTGCTGCTATGGAAGGAACTCAAACAGCAAATGTTGCTGGTAGCGGTATGGGAGCTATCACACCTACCCTATTACAATTTTGTAAAGCCGGAGACCATATAGTTTCTAGCAGAACAATTTATGGAGGAACCTATGCTTTTTTAAAGAATTTCACACCAAAACTAAGTATTGAAACTAGCTTTGTAGACATTACAGATCTTGAAGCTGTAGAGGCAGCTATTACCCCAGAGACCAAAATTATATTCTGTGAATGTGTTAGTAATCCACTACTAGAAATAGCAGACATCAAAGGGCTTGCTGCCATCGCAAAAAAACACAATTTGCAACTACTTGTGGATAATACCTTCTCACCACTTAGTCTCTCACCAATTAAACTAGGAGCAGATGTTGTAATGCATAGTTTAACAAAATTCATAAACGGTAGTAGTGACACCATGGGAGGTGTTGTTTGTGGTTCTCAAGAGCTTATAGATTCTCTGCGAGATGTAAACGATGGTGCAATGATGCTATTGGGAGCATCTATGGATAGTCTTCGTGCAGCCTCCATATTAAAAAACCTAAGAACCTTGCACATACGCATGCAAAAACACAGTAAAAACGCCTTGTATCTTGCACAAAAATTTGAAGCAGATGGCCTACGCACAGTCTACCCGGGATTGCCATCTCACCCAGGGCACGAACTTTACAATGATATGATGAATGAAACATACGGTTATGGTGGTATGTTAACCATTGATGCAGGAGGACTAGAAAAAGCAAATAAACTAATGGAGCTTATGCAAGAGAGAAATGTAGGTTATCTAGCAGTAAGCCTAGGATTTTACAAAACATTGTTTAGCGCGCCAGGCACCTCAACATCTTCAGAAATACCAGAAGAAGAACAAGCACAAATGGGTCTTACAGATGGGCTTATCCGCTTCTCCATTGGTCTTGATGATGATATACAACGCACCTACCAAATAATGCGTCAGTGCATGAAAGAGGTAGGAGTTTTATAAAACGATTTTAAGCAACAATCAAAAGAGAGCTGTAAGATTAGATTACAGCTCTCTTTTTGATTTGCATACATCTTCACAAAATCGTAACATTACAAAACAAATTAAACGCCACACTATGCAACAAGAGAATATCTCAGATAGTAAATTTCAAGAGCAAAAAATTAAAGACAACGCACAACTAAACATCTGGGAGGCACTCATACCAGTTGCAATATTAATGTCTTTACTTGCCTACAATATATTTTTAAAAGAGGGTGCTTGGCTTGGTGATTACTCAAACCAATATATCTTACTCATTGGTGGTGGGGTCGCTATGGTAGTTGGTCTTTTTAACAAAGTATCCATTGGGGTTATGATCAAGGAGGTTATAGAAAACCTTAAAAGCGTATACAAGCCCATTATCATATTAATGCTAGTTGGAGCCTTGGCTGGAACTTGGCTTGTTAGCGGTATTATCCCGGCCATGGTATATTATGGCTTGCAGGTATTGAGCCCAGAAATATTTTTACCGGCATCTGTGATTATCTCAGCCATTATATCTATTGCTACAGGAAGTTCTTGGACTACCTCAGCAACCGTTGGTATAGCACTTGTTGGTATTGGTACGGCACTAGGTATTAACCCAGGAATGATTGCAGGAGCTGTTATCTCTGGAGCTTATTTTGGAGATAAAATGTCTCCTCTTAGTGACACCACAAACCTTGCTCCCGCTATGGCTGGCACAGATTTATTTACCCACATAAAATACATGGCATATACCACGGTACCTACTATATTAATCACTCTTATTGTATTTTCAATTCTAAGCATGAATATAGAAACCTCTGGTAAGGCAGATATAAGTAATCTTCTACAAACCATTGACGCAACTTTTAATACCACAGGGTGGCTGTTTTTTGTTCCTGTTTTGGTAATTGTACTTATTGTACTCAAAATAAATCCATTAATATCTCTGGCAACAGGAGTTGTATCTGCTGCTATTTTTGCTGTTATTTTTCAGCCTGAAATTTTAGCTACGGTTTCTGACTCAACAATAGGGGCACTTGCTCAAGCTATCCTTAGTGACACTGCTATAGAAACACCCAATGAAACTTTAAATGAATTATTTAGCTCTGGTGGGCTTCTTGGTATGTTGTGGACTATTTTACTTATTGCTTCTGCCATGGTATTTGGAGGAGTTATGGACGGTATTGGTGCATTGGCAAGAATTACAAAAGCATTACTTAAAATGGCCTCAAGTGTATTTGGTTTGTTTGCAACCACAGTAGTGAGTTGTTTTGGATTAAATGTAATAGCAAGCGATCAATACCTTGCCCTTGTTATTCCTGGAAAAATGTTTAAAAAGGCATACCAAGACAAAAAGCTTGCTCCAGAAAACCTTTCTAGAACCCTTGAAGACTCGGGTACGGTCACCTCTGTTTTAATACCATGGAATACCTGCGGCGCCTACCAAAGTGATGTTCTTGGCGTGGGCGTTGGTGAGTATTTTATGTTTGCTATTTTTAACTGGCTGAGCCCATTTATGACCCTTCTATTTGCAGCATTCAAGATAAAAATAAGAATGTTAGCACAAACAAAATAAGCCTAACTACTATACGGTAAAACACAAATAAATTCTAAATAAAAACAATAAAATATGGCTCAAATAACTCTTGGTGGAAACCCAGCAACCACCGTAGGAACACTCCCTGAAATTGGAACAACAGCTCCAGATTTCACCCTTACAGCAGCAGATTTATCATCAAAAAATATCTCCGATTTTTCTGGCAAAAGAAAAATACTAAACATCTTCCCTAGTGTAGATACAGGTGTATGTGCAACCTCGGCTAGAACATTTAATTCTCATGGGGCGTCTCTTAAAAACACACAAGTACTTTGTATCTCTAGAGACTTACCATTTGCTCAAGCACGTTTTTGTGCTGCAGAAGCCATAGACAATGTTGAAATGCTAAGTGACTTTAAAGACGGAAGTTTTGGGAACACCTATGGTCTTAGCATAGCAGATGGTCCTTTTGCTAATTTACATTCTAGGGTAGTAATGGTATTGGACGAGCAAAATACCGTCTTGTACTGTGAACAAGTTCCAGAGATTGGTCAAGAGCCAAATTACCAAGCTGCCTTGAATGCCTTATTGTAATGTTTATTACTTTTTTAAAAAACCGGCTTTTAGCATCTAAGTATGCAATTAAAGGTGCCCTTACATTAATTAAAAACGAACCTAGTATACAACTGCAAACTATTATTAGTATTGGTGTTACTATAGCTGGGTTTGTTTTTGATATTTCTGCAACTCAGTGGATGTTCCAATGTTTTGCCATAGGCCTTGTTATTACTGCAGAGGGTTTAAATACCGCCATAGAAGAAATGGCAAATTTTATTCATCCTACGCAGAACCCAAAAATTGGCATTATAAAAGACATAGCAGCAGGAGCGGTATTTTTTGCAGCAATAACTGCTGTTGTAATAGGGTGTTTTATTTATATTCCAAAATTTTAAAGCAAAGCGAAAATTAAAGAAAATCAAAGTCCTCGCTCTTTTTAAAAACAAGTATTTTAGTTTATATTTAGTTCTTAAAAGTTGAATATTATTATTTAAAAATAAAAACACAATAGAACTCATAACAATTTGTATTTTTGTTTGAGACACCTCACACTTCATGGCTTTAAAGAAAACAACTAAAACAAAAAAACAAAAACAGCCAAGAAAACCCATCTCGTTTTCACTCTCTAAGCAGCAAAAAGTATTACTGGGGAGTTTTTTAGCGCTTCTTGGGATTGCACTATTATTTTCTTTCACTTCTTTTCTTTTTTCTTGGCAAGCAGACCAAAGTATTGTTGGTATTACAGACAGAAATTTAAAATCAGAAAACTGGCTTAGCACTTTTGGAAGTAATATTGCCTACTTGTGTATCTATCAAGGATTTGGTGTAGCAGGGTATATTTTTGCGACCCTTATAACCCTTACAGGTATATACCTCTTTTTTGATTTCACAAAAAAACAATTAAAAAAGTTTTGGTTTTGGGGTGTATTAGTGATGATTTGGCTTTCTGTATTTTTTGCTTTTTTTACTAGTAATAGTTCTATTTTAAGTGGAGTTATAGGATTTGAGCTTAATGACTTTATGCAAGACTATATGGGTCTTATTGGTACGGTACTCTGTATGACATTTTTTGCCATTGTATATATAGTTGTAAGATTAAACATAACCCCAGATAAGGTTATCAACGCCTTAAGAAAAACAAAAAAAGACATTGCTGCAGATTTCAACCAGCCTCCAAGTACTCCAGAGGTAAACCAAGCAAACAAAACTACTGTTGTTGATACAAATAACAATCCTACAAGCGAAACAGAAATACCGCTACAAACTACTAGCCAAAGCCCTACTAGCACAACAGACACCTCGCAGACTACCCTTGAAACGCCCATAAAAAATGTGCAACAAGCCCCTGGGGGGCAAGATACAGAACAGGGTCTTTCTATGGAAATAGAACAAGCAAAAGAAGAGGAGGTTGTTGTAGAAAACCTTAGCGATAAGCTTGTAAAAGATTTTGGAGAGTTTGACCCTACCCTTGAGCTTAGCAACTATAAATTTCCTACCATAGAATTGCTCAAAGACTACACAGCGGGTCAAGGAATTACTATCAATCAAGAAGAGCTTGAAGAAAATAAAAATCGCATTGTTGAAACACTTAATAACTATAAAATTGGAATTGCAAGTATAAAAGCTACAGTAGGTCCTACCGTTACTTTATATGAGATTGTTCCAGATGCTGGAATACGCATATCAAAAATTAAAAACTTAGAGGATGATATTGCCCTTTCACTATCTGCACTAGGGATAAGAATCATTGCGCCCATACCCGGGCGTGGAACCATTGGTATTGAGGTGCCAAACAAAAATCCAAAGACAGTATCTATGCGGGCTACCATTGCTTCGCCAAAATTTCAAAACGCAGAAATGGAGCTACCCCTCGCCCTTGGTAAAACCATTAGCAATGAAACCTTTGTGGTAGATTTAGCAAAAATGCCTCACTTACTTATGGCTGGTGCCACAGGGCAAGGTAAGTCTGTAGGGCTCAATGCAATTCTTACCTCACTTTTGTACAAAAAACATCCAGCAGAGGTAAAATTTGTACTGGTAGATCCCAAAAAAGTAGAACTTACTTTATTTAATAAAATTGAGCGTCATTACTTGGCAAAATTACCTGGAGATGAAGATGCTATTATCACAGACACCAACAAAGTAATTACAACCCTAAACTCTTTGTGTGTAGAGATGGACAAGCGCTATGATTTATTAAAGAACGCTTATGTACGAAATATCAAAGAATACAACACGAAGTTTAAAGAACGTAAATTAAACCCCGAGGAAGACCATAGATTTTTGCCATATATAGTGCTGGTTATTGATGAATTTGCAGATTTAATAATGACGGCCGGAAAGGAAGTAGAAACTCCCATAGCGCGATTAGCGCAATTGGCTCGTGCGATTGGTATTCATCTTATAGTAGCAACACAACGCCCCTCTGTAAACGTAATTACAGGAATTATAAAAGCTAATTTTCCCGCACGTATTGCATTTAGGGTAACAAGCAAAATTGATTCTCGCACAATTCTAGATAGCGGTGGTGCAGATCAATTAATTGGTCGTGGAGATATGCTTTACACCCAAGGAAACGATTTGGTAAGAATACAATGTGCTTTTGTTGATACTCCAGAAATTGCAGATATTACAGATTATATTGGTGGTCAAAAAGCCTATCCTGACGCTTATATTTTACCAGAATATATTAGCGAGGAAGGTGGCACAAATCTTGATAATAACATCAATGAAAGAGATGTAATGTTTAGAGAAGCTGCAGAAGTGCTTGTTATTGCACAACAAGGATCAGCCTCTTTACTGCAACGTAAATTAAAATTGGGGTATAACCGCGCAGGAAGAATTATTGATCAATTAGAGGCCGCAGGTATCGTTGGTCCTTTTGAAGGAAGTAAAGCCAGAAGTGTCTCTGTACCTACTCTTGAGGCTTTAAATCAATTATTAGAAAACGAATAAAATCATGAAAATACTCTTAAGCTTTCTTATTATTTTTATTTCTAGCACTTGTTATGGGCAACAAGCAACGCTTTTGCTAAAGGAGGTTTCTGCAAAGGTTAGAAGCTATGATAATATTCAAATTAATTTTAAATACAATCTCAACAACCAAAAAGAAGGTGTTAACCAACAAACTTTTGGAGATCTAACTCTTTTGAATGATAAGTATGTTATAAACATGCTAGATATTACTCGTATGTTTGATGGTAGTTCAATATATACCATTGTCCCAGAAGACCAAGAAGTAACCATATCCTCATACAACCCAGAGGATGAAAAAGACATCACACCATCGCAGATGCTCACTTTTTATGAAAAGGGCTATGATTCTAAAATGGGTATTGTTGAAAATATAAAAGGAAGAAAAATACAGTTTGTAAAATTAACCCCTATAGACAGTAATGCTGAAATAAAAAAAATTCATCTAGGTATTGACAAAAAAACAAAACACATCTATAAATTAATACAAATAGATAGTAAAGGGACAAAATATACCTTAACCGTACAATCTTTTAAAACCAACCTACCGCTCTCAAAAGACTTGTTTACTTTTGACGAGCAAAAATTTACAAACGATGGGTATTACATTAATAGGTTAGATTAACACTTGGTGTGAAGATATTAGACAAATACATATTGGTTTCTTACTTGAAGACGTTTTTTAGCGTCTTTGTTATTTTGATGTTTATTTTTGTGTTACAAACCATTTGGTTGTACATCGCAGAATTGGCGGGCAAAGACATTGATTTTATTATAATTTTAAAGTTTTTATGGTTTTTTACCCCCAAACTTATACCCCTGGTACTGCCCCTAACAATATTAGTTACCTCACTAATGGTCTTTGGTGGTTTTTCTGAGCGATATGAGTTTGCGGCAATGAAATCTACGGGTATATCTCTGCAAAGAGCCATGAGAAGCCTTACGGTTTTTATATCTATTTTGGCATTAACTGCCTTTTTCTTCGCCAATAACATTATACCTTATTCTGAATATAAATGGCAAAACCTGCGCAGAAATCTAGCTCAAGTGAGTCCCTCTATGGTTATTAGCGAAGGTCAATTTAGTCAAATTGGAGAGGGCTTTAATATAAAGGTAGATGATAAATATGGTGAAAACAATGAATTTCTTACAGGTGTTATTATTCATGAAAAAAACCCAACAAAACCTAACGGAAACTATATTGTTACCATAGCGCAAACTGGAGAATTTAAGAGTAAAGAAGGTAGTAACACCCTGTCTTTGGTACTTAACGATGGCTCAAGATATGAGGATATTCAAGAAAAAGATATCAAAAAACAAAAGCGAATGCCTTTTGCAAAAACAGATTTCAAACAATATATCGTAAATATTGATCTCACAGAGTTAAACAATACAGACATAGATAGAGAGAATGATTTAAGCAACCAAAACATGTTTAATATCCGGGAGCTGTTTGTAGAGATAGATTCGCTCTCTAAAGATTACAGCAAAGACATTCAAACATTTGCAAATAATAGTTATTACAGAGCAGGGGTTTCAAAATTTAATAACAGGAAGACAAAAGCAAAAAAACTACCAGATAGCCTAAACTCTTATCTAGACTTATTTTCAGAAAAAAGGCAAACAGAAATTGCAAAAATGGCGTTAAACAATGCAAAGAGCACTTTGCAAACAATAAATGCTAAGAAAAAAACCTATCAAATAAAAACAAAACGTCTTAACAAATATGAGATGTCCCTGCATGACAAACAGGTATTGCCTATTGCATGTATTATTTTATTTTTTGTTGGAGCGCCACTGGGTGCTATTATACGTAAAGGTGGTATGGGCCTTCCAATGGTAGTAGCAATTCTGCTGTTTTTAACCTATCATTTCATTGGTATTTTTGCAAAAAACAGCGCCGAGGACGGTACGCTTCATCCCTTTATTGCGACATGGCTCAGTACTTTTATTATGTTTCCGCTCAGTATCTGGCTAACCTATAGAGCCACCACAGACCAAGGTATTTTTGATCTTGATACTTTTGTAGGAAGAATTACCAAACTGTTTAAGAAAAAATAACCCTCACCCGCTTAATTGAAATAGGGTTTTAAAAATATTATAAAAAATCTCACCACTATGGACAAAAATCAATTCACTGAAAATCTTAGCCTGCCACTTGTTGCAGCGCCTATGTTTTTAATCTCAGGACCAGAACTAGTTATAGAAGCATGTAAAAATGGAATCGTAGGTACTTTTCCGGCATTAAACCAGCGCACAACTGAAGGGTTTGAGCAGTGGGTCATACAAATAAAAACAGCATTAGAAGCTTGGGAAAAACAAACAGGTAAAAAAGCAGCACCCTTTGGTGTGAATCTAATTGTCCATTTCACCAATCCAAGAGTAGAGCCAGATTTACAAGTATGTGTCAAACACAAAGTACCATTAATTATAACTTCTTTAGGCGCCATTAGCCTTGTGGTAGATGCAGTTCACAGTTATGGTGGTTTGGTTTTTCATGATGTTATCAAAAGACGTCATGCAGAGAAAGCTATTGAGGCTGGTGTTGATGGTCTAATTTTGGTGTGTGCAGGAGCTGGAGGACACGCAGGAACCCTACATCCAGTACCATTTATAAATGAAATTAAAAAGATTTTTGATGGTTTCATACTTCTATCTGGTGGACTGAGCACTGGCCAAGATATAGCAAGCACAATGCAAATGGGAGCAGATTTAGCCTACATGGGCACCCGCTTTATTAACACCCAAGAAAGTAGTGCCAATAAAGAGTATAAAGACATGATTATTGACTCTCAAACCAAAGACGTTACCTACACTGCTGCCATTAGTGGCGTAAGCGCAAACTTTTTGAGTAAGAGTCTAGAAAATGCTGGGATAACCCAAGAACAAATAGACAGCAAAGGGAAAGTAGATTTTGGAAAAGAGTTGGACACAGAAGCCAAGGCCTGGAAGACAATCTGGTCTGCAGGTCAAGGAGTAACATCTATTGAGGATACACTGCCAATAAAACAATTGTTGGAGCGAATGAAGACCGAGTTTAGAGACGCAATTTCTAAACAACAAGACAAGGCAAAAAAATACCTTTAGAGTTTGTAATGACTCATGAGTATTTTCTCATACATTTTTGAAGGTAGTATTTTCTTTAAAATAATAGAAAATTTTTGTAAAAACGCACCCACCGTATATCTTACTTTGGGTGTTTTTTTGTTGATGATATGATAAACGGCTTCTGCCATTTTTATTGGATTTTGACCACTATCTACATCTGCATCCATCATCTTTAAAGTTGCTCCATATGCTTTTTTGTAAGGGGAGTTTGCTTTGAGAGGAGCATGATATCTTCCTGCGGCTATATTGGTTGCAAAATCTCCAGGGGCTACATTGGTCATTTGTATACCAAATTGCATTACTTCCATTCTGTAGGCCTCGGTGGTAATTTCTAGAGCTGCTTTGGTTGCACTGTAAATACCTCTGTAAGGCAGGCCCATATACCCAGCAATAGAGGTAATATTTATAATGTGTCCCCTTTGTTGATCTCGCATACTTGGCAAAACCGCATTGGTTAGCTGTATTGGGCCATACAAATTTGTGGAGAATGCCTTTTGGATTTCCTGGATTGGCGTTTCTTCTAAGGGGCCAGTAATTCCAACTCCAGCATTATTAATTAACACATCTATAGTTTGTTCTTTTTCAAGTAATAAAGCCACACAAGCATTAATACTATCTAAATCTGTAACATCTAGTGGTAGTAAAGGAAAAGGGAAATTTTCTTTAAAACGATCGGGATTTCTACTGGTACCGTAGACCTTATAATTTTTTGCTAATAAGTATTCTCCAATAGCCTTGCCTATTCCTGAGGATCCTCCTGTAATTAAAACAACTTTTTTCATAAACATGGTATTGATACAAAGATTACATTATGGAAGTAAACTCACAACAATTGATTGTTTTATTATCTTTTAATAAATGTAACAATAAACAACCTAACTCGTCAAATAGATAGCTAACTAATACATATTTGTTTTTGAAAACAATTCTGACTATTGAAAACCTTACCAAAAAATTTGGAAGACTTACCGCAGTAAGCAATCTATCTTTCTCTATAGAAAAAGGGAATGTTTATGGTATACTAGGACCCAACGGGAGTGGTAAATCTACCACTTTGGGGGTGGTACTCAATGTAGTAAATAAGACCTCTGGGAGCTTTTCCTGGTTTGGTGGTGATGTATCTACACATAATGCCCTAAAAAAAGTAGGTGCTATTATTGAGAGGCCAAACTTCTATCCCTATATGAGCGCCAAACAAAACCTTGAGCTTGTTTGCAAAATTAAGGGGGTTTCTAAAACACAGGTTCAAAAAACATTAGATATTGTTGGTCTTTTAGATCGTCAAAATGATGCCTTTAAAGGCTTTTCATTGGGCATGAAACAGCGCCTTGCCATTGCATCTGCGCTGTTAAACAATCCAGAAATTTTAATTTTAGATGAGCCAACAAACGGTTTAGATCCTCAAGGGATCCATCAAATTAGAGGCATTATAAAAAAAATCGCAGCTAAAGGAACCACCATACTCTTGGCCTCTCATCTTCTAGACGAGGTAGAGAAAGTATGTACTCATGTAGTAGTTTTAAGCAAAGGAAAAAGCCTATATGTGGGTAGCGTTGAGCACATGAATGCGAGTTTTGGCTTTGTAACCCTAAAGTGCAATGACATGCCAAGGCTTAAAAAAATTCTCGAAGAGAGTAGCAGTTTTGAAAACATCAAAGAAGATACAGCCTTCTTGGTGGCCAATCTTACACAAGAAATGGACGCCGCAAAACTCAATGCCTTTTTGTTTGAAAAAGGAATCACCCTATCTCACCTTGTGCAAAGAAAAGAATCTCTGGAAGAGAAATTTTTGGCCTTGACTCAAAACCCAGCAAAAACCAATAATTAAAACATCATGCTAAGATTACTCTCCATAGAACTAGATAAAATAAAACGCAATAGAGCGGCAAAAGTAATTACCATTGTGTATTGCTCTTTAATTTTAGGCATCTCTTTATTTGCCTCTTATGAGTTTAACTTTGCAGGTATAAACTTTAGAATAGCAGACCAAGGAATTTTCAATTTTCCTTTTATTTGGCACTTTAACAGCTTTATGGCCTCGTGGCTTAAAATTTTCCTTGCTATAGTTATAGTCTCTATCGTTGCAAATGAATACAGTTATAATACCCTTAAACAAAACCTCATTGATGGTCTTAGTAAAAAAGAGTTTATACTATCAAAATTTCTGGCAGTACTCCTTTTTTCTGTGATATCTAGTGTGTTTTTGTTTGTAGTAAGCTTAACACTGGGGCTTGTATTTAGTGACTTTACAGAAATTAGCATTGTCTTTACAGACTTGCAATATCTACTGGGTTATTTTATAAAATTAACCACCTTTTTTAGCATGTGTATGTTTTTAGGGATTTGGATAAAAAGATCTGCATTTGCACTTGGTTTTTTGGGAGTTTGGCAAGTTTTTGAAGGCTTTATCTTTATTGTTTTTAGTTACTTAAAAAACAAAAAAGATATCAATCTTATAGACAATGTTTATAATCTATTGCCTCTTAATGCCATGTCAGATTTAATCTCAGAGCCTTTTACAAGACTGGGGGCTGTTCAAACATTAGCCAATCAAGTAGGAGAGAGTTTTGAAAAATCATACGATGTCCCCTGGCACTCGATGCTTATTTGCCTGGTTTGGACCACTGTTTTTGTGTATGGGTCTTACCTAATTTTAAAAAGACGTGATTTATAGCAATACTTTTACAACTTACGTTTTGCTTTGCGAAGTTTTCTTTTGTTTGCTTTTCCTTGAAACTCTTTACTGTAAGAAAGCATAAGGGCGTGTACTTTTGCAAAAGGCACGTTGTATAGAAGGGCATACTGTGTGGCCATAATACGTACCATTTTTTTTGATAGCCACATTCGCCTAAAGTTATGCATCCGCTTTTTTAAAGACATATGCTCAAACCTCATTCTATTTAAGTCTATTAAATAGAAATCATAGGTGTTATTTTCTAAAATTTTAATCAAGGTGTTTCCCGGGGAGTGATCAAGAAAATTAATATTGTTTTGGTGCAGTTTAAAAGTAAAACTTGCAAACTGGGTTAGAATTTCATCTCTATTGGGATATAGCGGTGTATGATTTAAGACTCTAAAATCTAAATCATAATCTACAAACTCACTTACATAAAAACTCTCTTTAAGGCCCCTGTTAAAACGCTCTGCAAAAGCAATAGGAAAAGGTGTTTTAATTCCGGATTCAATAAGTTTTATTGCATATTCAAAAGAACGTTTTGCCTTACTTTGTCTTAGATACTTATACACAATACCCTGAAAAAAATTGGGTGTCTTAAACTTTTTAACCGTAATGGTAACGCCATTAATCACTCCTTTTTTAATGACATTCCTGTCTCCTTTTGTGAGATACTCCCCCGAGTGCTCGAAATCTTCAAGAAAGGATGCAATGTCTTTCTCTGAGCTTGCAAATGTTGGATGAATCTTAAGAGTAAATGACATTAATAAATTTTAAATACGTTTAAAAAAAAGGTATTTTGCGAAGATAATGGAACTCAAACAAATACTGGTAATACAAAATAAACGAATTGGTGATGTACTGATAAGCTCAGTGATTGCTAATAATATTAAAAAGGTATTTCCAAAGAGTCATGTCACCTATTTTGTATATGACTATACAGTAGGTGTTTTAGAAAACAACCCTAATATAGATCATATCATTTCTGTAGAAGAGAAAGTGCTAAAAAAACCACTTGAACTATTTAAAATGATGCGCTATATAAGAGCTCAGAAGTATGCTATTATTTTTGATCCTTACTCTAAATTTCAAAGCAGGCTTATCTGTTTATATTCTAATGCTGGGTATAGAATTGGACAAAAAAGAGCGCATAAAAAGCTCAAATTACCTTTTTACACCCATCCTATTAGTTATTTAAAACATCGTTCTAAAAACTGTGGAAAAGCAATTGAGGATAAAATTAACATGATTACTTCTGTTTTTGATTTGCCTGATCCAACCTATGAACCAAAGATTTTTTTAACCGATCAAGAAAAACAATACTCTAAAATTTCCGAAGTTAAAAGACCTATAATTATGCTCGGAGTGTTGGGAAGCACTCCAAAAAAATCAATGCCGTACCCCTACATTGTTGCCCTTATAGATTTTATCACAAAAACCTACAAGGCCACCATTTTATTTAATTATGCGCCACATCAAAAACAGCTAGCATTTAAAATTTATGAAATGTGCGCAGACAAACAGTACATAAACATGGATATCTACGAAGACTCCATAAGAGGATTTATTTGCCTTATCAACTCTTGTGATATGTTAGTTGCCAATGAAGGTGGTAGTGTACATATTACCAAAGCTTTAAACGTTCCAACCTTCACGATATACTCTCCATACATCAATAAAGAAAGCTGGTGTAGTTTTGAAGATGGAGACGCTCATGATTCTATACATTTATTAGAAGAGCAACCAGATTTATTTAAAAGCTTTACCCAAGCACAAACCAGAAAAATAGAAAAGAATCCTGAGGCTTTGTATCAAAAACTAACCCCCCAGATGATCCTTAAAAAACTTAGCCCTTTTTTAGAAAAGCACCTTAGCTAGTAACACCTTTTGCATCTTGTGGAGCCTCTTTGGGAGAAATGCCGTAAGGCGTCCAAACAATGTTTTGTTTGCGAGTGTGGGCACGAATGATTTTGTTTTTCTCAATCATCTGCTGGGTTACATATCCGCGAGCATGCTCTAGGTGAACTGCCACAGCACTGTACCTGATTTGAATACCTTGAACACCATAATTTGTTAAACGTTCTCCAAGTTCTCTATCCTCTCCCCCATACTGCATTCTAGAATCAAAGCCATTAACAGCTAGTATATCTTTACGCCATCCAGAGGCGTTATTACCATCCCAGGTTGGTGTTGTGGTGGTAAAAGTATTGAGCATCACCTCTTTGGTACCGTGAGAGGTTAGTTTGTTTATTTTAAAACTTTTTGGCTGCCCATTTTCCAATAACCACTGTGCATCAAAACAAGATTGAGAATCAATGTCATCTTTAGAAAGAGCGTCACTGATATCTTGAGATAATTTATAGTACCCTCCAGATAAGAAATGCTTTGGCCTTCTGTGTTTAAGGTGCTTGAAGACAAAATCCTTTCTTGGAATACAATCTCCATCACTAAAAATAAGGTACTCTCCCTCACTGGCGAGGATTGCTTTGTTTAATATTTTTGTTTTTTGGAAGCCATCGTCCTGCTGCCAAACATGTTTAATACGCAGGGAAGAATGTTTCTCAAATCGTTTAATTAAGGCCGTAGTCTCCTGTGTAGACCCATCATCTGCAATTACAATCTCAAAATCTTTAATATCTTGTCTTTCATAGCCCCAAAGTGATTTCTCTAACCACAAAGGTTGATTGTAGGTGCTCAATATTATAGATACAGGTGCTTTGATATAGGCATCTTTTACAATACCATGAGTAGTCCACTTTTTTTGTAACTCACGCGTTTCTCTGCGTATAGATTGATTTTTCTTTATGGAAACTTCATTTTTATATCCCCTTGGATGATCTAAATGCACTACAATGGCATTATAGCGTATTTGTTTGCTCTTTATACCTGAGTTGAATAAACGCTCTCCAAGCTCTCTATCTTGACCGCCATACTGCATTTGTTCGTTAAGGCCATTTACGGCAATGATGTCTTTGGTCCATCCTGAGGCATTATGACCATTCCAACTAGCATTGGTTGGGGTTATTAAATTTAAAATAGAAGCAGTAATAGGCTTTGCGGTAAGCTTACTGTTTTTAAAGGAAGTTTGAAGCCCATTTTCTTTTAGCCATTTTAAATCAAAACAGCGACCTGTGTAAATATCTTCTTTGTCAATTTTTTGTGAGATATCCATGGGCAACATAAAGTACCCACCAGATAAAAAGCAACCTTTTTCTCTAAACTTTACGTGTTGTTCAACAAAATCTTTTCTTGGAATGCAATCACCATCACTCATAATGGTGTAAGCAGTAGCGCACTTTTTGACTGCTTTATTTAAAATCTCGGATTTTTGAAAACCATTATCTTCATGCCAAACATGAACAATTGGAAAAAAAACTTCTTTTTGTAGACGCTCTAAAAGGGCTTTTGTTTGTGGTCCAGAGCCATCATCGGCAATAACAATTTCAAACAATCTATAGGTTTGATTATTATAGCCGTAGAGTACTTTCTCTAACCACTGAGTGTTATTATAGGTGCTAATAATAATAGAGGTGTCTATAGTTTTCATTAGTGCAAATATACTAGATTTTGCCTTTGTTTTTAAAAATCTATTACCCACAATATCTATATAATTTTCAGGTACAATAGCTAGCTACTAGGCGAGATGCATGGCTTATTTATAAATACTCTTAAAAGTTTTGAGTGTTTGATTTTTATGAATAATTAAGGTCTAAAGTCTAATTTATGTACCTTTGTTTATGATGCATAAAAGCCCAACTTTAACTGTTATTATTCCCACTTTCAATGAAGAGGGATACATACAAGATGCATTAAAAAGTGTTGCCTTTGCAGATGAGATTATACTCATAGACTCTTTTAGTGAAGATACAACGGTTGCCTTGGCAACACCGCATGTAAGTAAGGTTATCTCTAGAGAGTTTGATAATTTCAGTAATCAAAAAAACGAGGCATTAAAACATGCAAAAAGTCAATGGGTTTTGTTCTTGGATGCAGATGAGCGCGTTACCCAATCACTGGAGAAAGAAATAATAGAAACCTTGCAAAACCCAATGCACTCTGGGTATAAGATAAACTTTCCACATTTTTATATGAATCGTTTTTTATACAGCCACAGTGATAATGTACTGCGATTAGTAAAACGTGAGGGAGCATACTTTAAAGGAGAAGTGCATGAAAAACTAATTTGTAAAGGCTCTGTTGGACAGCTTAAAAACAAGATGCTACATTACACTTACAAAGATTTACATAGCTACATAACAAAAAAAGAAAGCTATGCATGGTTTCAAGCCAAACAACAATATGCAAAGGGTAAAAGAGCTACTTGGTTACACTTTTGGTTTAAACCCTTGTTTCGTTTTTTTAAATCTTATATTATAAAAGGAGGGTATAAAGATGGTATTCCAGGGCTTACTGTAGCTGGGGTGAATGCGTATGGTGTTTTTCAAAGATATGTAAAACTGAGTTTGCTACATAAATCCATGGAGTAATCTAATGATATAACACTAGATGTAGTGGCTTTATTTTATAGTTGTAAAATGAGTATTTTTACACAAACAAGATTGCTACATTGAAAAACCAAACAAAAATTTCTGCGGTTATCATTACCCTTAATGAAGAAAAAGCACTTCCCGCTTTTTTAGATAGTCTTTGGTTTGCCCATGAAATCATTATTTTAGATTCTTACAGTACGGATAACACACTTGCCATTGCTAATAGCAATGAAAAAGTAAAGGTATATCAAAGAACCTTTGATGATTTTTCTTCTCAAAAAAACGCGGCAATCAGTAAGGCCTCTCATGATTGGATTGTCTTTTTTGATCCAGATGAACAAGTAACAAAACAATTATCAAAAGAAATTGTAAACACACTTAAAGACCCAAAAGCTATTGCATATTATGTGAGTAGAGAATTTCATTTTATGGGCAAGAAAATTAAATTTAGTGGCTTGCAAAATGATAAAGTGATTCGGCTTTTTAACAAAAAGAACTGCACCTACAATAATAACCTTGTGCATGAGGAGTTGCATACCACAGGCACAACCGCTACATTAAAAAATAAACTCCCACATTATACCTATACTACCTTTGATAACTACACAGCAAAAATGCACCATTACAGCGCATTAAAAGCTAGGATGTTGTACAACAAAGGTGTCAAACCAAAAATATATCATTTCTTTTTTAGACCTTGGTGGCGGTTTGTTAATCAATACTTTTTTAAACTAGGGATTCTTGATGGAAAAAGAGGTTTTATATTGGCCTATGTAAGCGCATTTTCTGTGTTTAAAAGATATGTAAATCTATGGTTATTGTACCGAAA
>CAJWXC010000012.1 GCA_913048215.1 uncultured Flavobacteriaceae bacterium
CGCGTGTAACTGGCATGTACAGAGAACGGTTTTTGGATTATGCTAGTTATGTTATTTTAGAGCGAGCAGTACCTGCCATTGAAGATGGCTTTAAGCCAGTACAACGCCGCATCATGCATTCTATGAAAGATCTTGATGATGGTCGTTACAATAAAGTTGCCAATATTGTAGGACATACCATGCAGTATCACCCACATGGAGATGCAAGTATTGCAGATGCTATGGTACAACTTGGTCAAAAAGATTTACTCATTGACACCCAAGGAAACTGGGGTAATATCCTTACGGGAGATAGAGCGGCTGCATCTCGTTATATAGAAGCTAGAATTTCTAAGTTTGGTTTGGATGTTATCTTTAATCCAAAAATCACCAAATGGCAATCATCTTATGATGGTAGAAGGAAAGAGCCAATTAATCTTCCTGTGATGTTTCCTTTATTACTGGCTCAAGGGGGAGAGGGTATTGCTGTTGGATTGTCAACAAAAATTTTACCCCATAACTTTATAGAACTCATTGATGCTTCTATCAAGCACCTACAAGGTAAGCGCTTTAGCATTTTTCCAGATTTCCCTACAGGGGGTATTATTGATGTTTCAAATTATAATGATGGTTTACGGGGCGGAAAAATAAGATCTCGTGCTCGCATAAGCCAACATGATAAAAACACTCTAGTTATTACAGAGATTCCTTTTGGAACCAATACAGGATCTTTAATTGACTCTATTTTAAAGGCCAATGATAAGGGTAAAATTAAGATCAAGAAAATTGAAGATAATACGGCCGCAGATGTAGAAATACTAATCCATATTCCATCTGGTATTTCCCCAGATAAAACTATAGATGCCCTGTATGCCTTTACAAGTTGTGAGAGTTCTATATCTCCTCTTGGCTGTGTGATTGAAGACAACAAACCATTATTTGTTGGAGTTTGTGAAATGTTACGCCGCTCCACAGACAGAACGGTACAACTTCTAAAGAGTGAACTTGAAATACAGTTACATGAATTAGAAGAACAATGGCATTATGCCTCATTAGAGCGGATTTTCATAGAGAATCGTATCTACCGAGATATAGAAGAACAAGAAACATGGCCTGGCGTAATAAACGCTATAGATAAAGGGTTACAACCACATATATCACATTTAAAAAGAGGAGTTACCCAAGATGATATTGTTCGTCTAACTGAAATACGCATCAAACGTATCTCTAAGTTTGATATAGATAAAGCACAACAAAAAATTGATGCCTTAGATGACAGTATTGCTCAAGTAAAGCATCATCTTGCAAATCTTATACCTTATGCGATAGATTATTTTACTCGTTTAAAGAAAGAGTATAGTAAGGGTAAAGAGCGTAAAGCAGAAATAAAAATATTTGATGATATTCAGAAAACCAAGGTGGTAATTAGAAACACCAAACTGTATGTAAATAGAGAAGAAGGGTTTGTGGGTACTAGCTTGCGTAAAGACCAATATGTAACAGATTGTAGTGATATAGATGATATAATTGTATTTACCCAAGATGGAACAATGATGGTCACTAAGGTGGGTAGTAAAACGTTCATTGGCAAAAATATTATACATGTTGCTGTATTTAAAAAGAAAGATAAGCGTACAACCTATAATATGATCTACAAGGATGGCCCTAAAGGTCCAACCTATGTCAAACGTTTTAATGTAACGGGTGTTACTCGAGACAAAGAATATCCAGTTTCTCAGGGTAATAAAGGTAGTAAGGTGCTATATTTTACGGCAAACCCAAATGGAGAGGCAGAAGTGGTACATGTTTTACTGCGTCAAAGCGGAAGTATTAAAAAATTAAAATGGGATTTGCACTTTAGTGATGTTTTAGTTAAAGGGCGTGGTTCTAAAGGAAATATTGTAACCAAGTATCCTGTAAAACGCATAGAATTAAAAGAGAAAGGCATTTCTACCTTGAAACCCCGTAAAATTTGGTTTGATGAAACAGTACAACGCCTTAATCTAGACCAGCGTGGAGAACTAGTGGGAGAGTTTAGGCCTACAGATAGGTTGTTGCTTATCAACCAAAGAGGGCTTGTAAAGACTGTCATCCCTGAGATTACCATGCATTTTGATGATGATCTTATTGTAATGGAGAAGTGGGAGCCTAAAAAGCCAATAACTGCAATTCACTGGGCTGGAGAGAAAGAGCTTTTTTATGTAAAGAGGTTCCTTATCGATGCTCCAGAGAAACAAGAAAATGTATTAACAGATGATACTAAGAGTTATCTTGAAACAATTTTTACAGATTATAGACCTGTTGCAGAGCTAGTTTTTACAAAAGAAAGAGGGAAGGATAGAAAGGATAACCTAGTAATTGATTTGGAGAACTTCATTGCCTTGAAAGGAATTGGTGCCCTTGGTAACCAATTGACAAAATATAAAATATTAGAAATTAATGCGCTTGAACCTCTAGCCTTTGAACCTCAAGAAGCGACTCCAGCGGCTGCTATAGAGGTGGTTGATCAGCAGGCTATAGAAAGTTCAGATACTCTTGCTCCTCAAAGTGCTGAAGAAACTATTGAGCCCAAAGCTACTCAACAAAACCCTGCTGAAGATACATCTCAAAATAAAGAAAAAGAACCCCCAATGGGAGAGGATGGGCAAGCTTTATTGTTTTAAATTTTGAATTGTAATGACTACTTGTAAATTGTTTTTGTAGCAATTACTTTTTACTTCTAAGGTATAATTTTTCTACTTTTTCACGTGCCCAAGGCGTTTTACGAAGAAACTTTAAACTAGAATTTATACTTGGGTTTACTGCAAAACAGTTGATACGCACTTTCTCGTCCATATATTCCCAACCATACTTAGCTACAAGCTCTTCTAAAATGGTTTTAAGGGTTATGCCATGTAAAGGATTATTGGCTTGTTTGGGTTTGATGTCTTTTTTACTAAAAATGCCAAATAACTCTTTGTTTTTTCTTCCAGTAATTGAGTTGTAGCATGTTTCAAAGCTTAGAATGTCAAACAGTGGGTTCAAATACCCTTTGTATTCTTTGATGCTTCCGCCAAAAGGACGCTTTTCGAAATCTTCGGTGAGTGGAAAATCAAACCAAAGACCAACTAATTTCCCTTTAGGGGCAAGTAATGAAGCCATTTTAGTGGCGTATTTTACCCTGTTCATTTTATGTGGTACAAAGGAGCAGAAAAATGTTTGTTCTATAATAAGATCGTAGACTCCTTTGTGTTTAAAAAAATCTTTCTCAATAAGTTGTGATGCTTTAAAATCAGGATTCCGTTTTTTAAACAAGGCAAGTGGAATAGGTGAGATATCAAGTATAAAGACATTTGAAAATCCTTTTTTCCACAAGTATTCTGCCTCATAAGCATTGCCAGCACCTGGTATTAGGATACGTAATGATTTGTCTGTAAGTTGGTCAAAATACGCTTTTAAAGGTGTGGAGACTGCTCCAATATCCCAGCCAGTAAGCGCATCTTCATAACGCTGAGTCCAATACTGTTTATCGGTACTCATAGAGAAGTAATTTTAGTAACTGTGCCTTTTTTAACTAGATTTTCTTGATTTTGTTTTTTTACCACCATTTGAAATTCAAAAAAATAGGTGTTTGCTGTAGTGCTTAGAATTTTAAAGTGAACTGCTTGTTGATCATAAGCATTTTTGGGATTTAGTTTACGCATGATATACTCACAGTTGTTAATCCAACGAACAGAGAAGGTGTCTGTAATACCTTTATAGGTCTCGATGGCTATACTGTCGTTTCGAGTAAAAGAAGACTCTACGAGCTCTGTACCCACCATCTGTTGGAATGTGAAACTCCCAGTTTTAAAATCTTCACAATTGCGCTCTACATTGTAGCAACCACATAACAATAAAAGGAAAAGAAGATAGTAAGGGTACCGCATTTTTTATTTTTTACAAAGTTCGGCAATTAACTTTAAAAACTTACCTATTGTGGGGTATTGTATTGCTTGAAAGTACCATCCTTAAAAAAGATAACAATTCGTTCAATGGCTGACTCTTCTGGGTTGATTACCATCTGTTTCTCTGTTGTATCTGCTAAAGAAGTGCTCTTGTTTGTTTTTGAAGTATCTTTTTTCACTAAGGATAAAGAAGTTTTGTTTGATTGGGTAGGGAAGGTCCCTTTTCCATTTAACAGCCAATAAAGATCAACCTCTGGGTATGCTTGAAGTACTTTCATGACAAATTCTAAACTTGGTTTATTTCTGCCAGATAATAAATGAGAGATAGTAGATCTGTTAAACGCTATTTTTTCTGAAAAGGAGGTAGCAGTAACGCTATAAAAATTTAGAATTTTTTGTAATCTTTTAGAAAAATCTGAAGTGTTTACCATTGTAACTATTTAAAGAAAATAATATGTTACAAATGTAATTTATAGTGACTAAAACACCAAAAAAAATGATATTTTTTGTTGTTTTAAATAAACTAAAGATTTATATAAAATATGTTAATATACTGAAATACAATATATTAAATATAATTTGTAGTTTTTCCTTTTTTTTACCCTTTACATAGACCAATTTGGTTACATTAATGCTTCTTATCTGAGGCAATGTGTGTTTACAAATGTAAACTTAGGTTTGTTTACATTTGTATTTCTTACACTATTATAATGCAGATTACTTCCTGGTACACACACAATTTTGAGGACCGTTTAACAGGACGGTATATTACCATTAAGCACATTATGCCAATTTTGGATAGTTACAGAACTAATTTTAATGTATCTGTAGCTGGTTTCTCTGAAATGGGGGTTGAAATCCCTTTAGTTACTTTTGGAAACGGAACCAAAAAAGTGCTTATTTGGTCACAGATGCATGGCAATGAGAGTACCACTACAAAGGCTTTGTTTGATTTTTTTAAATATATTATTAAAAATAAGCAACAAACCGTACAATTGCTATCCCAATACTCATTTTATGTGCTTCCTATTTTAAACCCTGATGGAGCCGCGCTATATACTCGTGAAAATGCTAATAATATAGATTTAAATAGAGATGCGAGAGATGTATCTCAAAATGAGAGTACAGTATTAAAATCGATTTTTGAGAGTCTACAACCTGATTTATGCCTAAATATGCATGATCAGCGCAGTATTTTTGGCATAAGTGGTCCAAAACCTGCCACCTTGTCTTTTTTGGCTCCTGCTGCAGATGCACTAAAAACTATTACACCTGCAAGAGAGATTGCAATGGGTCTTATAGTGAAAATGAAAAACTATTTACAAGCCAATCATCACAGTCAAATAGGCCGCTATGATGACACATTCAATCACAATTGTGTTGGAGATAGCTTTAGCAGTAGTGGCGCTCCAACTATATTGTTTGAGGCCGGGCATTACCATAAGGACTATAATCGTGAACAATCTAGATCATTTGTGTTTTATAGTTTAATTGCTTTATTTGATCTTGATACAGGCGCACCAATAAGTAGCTTGGATTACAAAGAGTATTTTGCCATCCCAGAAAATCAAAAGATATACAAAGACCTTGTTTTATATAATGTTAAGGTTTTAGGAGAACAAACCCTGCAAACCATCAGTTTTCAGTACAAAGAAATCTTAATAGATGAAAAAATCGAATTTGAACTCTATTTTGATAATATGAGAGCAAATAATGATGTTTTTGGCCATCAGTGCTTTGACCTAAAGGGCGGAGGAATATTAGTGAATTCTCACCAAAATATCACAATCGATAAAAAAATTACAACTATTTTTGATATTACTCAAAATTTAATGTTGATTTAACATTAGAATTTGTTTGTGTTTACATCAATGAATACATTTGTTAAAAATATAAATCCATGAAATTTAAACTAGATGCCACTGATCAAAGCATATTAGATATGCTTATTGAAAATACTAGAACTCCCTTTACTGATATTGCTAAAAAACATGGTATTTCTGCTGGCACCGTGCATGTTCGTGTCAAAAAAATGGAGGAAGCCGGTATTATAACTGGATCTTCACTTAGACTAGATTATAATAAATTGGGGTACTCTTTTATAGCCTATGTTGGGATTTATCTACAGAAAACATCTCAGACTCAGTTCGTGCTTGAGAAAATTAACGAAATACCCTCTGTAACAGTGGCACATGTTACAACTGGAAAGTTTAATATATTTTGTAAAATTAGAGCAAAAAACACCACACATGCCAAAGAAATAATATATAAATTAGATGATATCGATGGAGTTACAAGAACAGAAACCATGATTTCACTAGAGGAAAGTATCAATGATAAAAAACGTCTTATGCATTCTATTTTTAGAACACTATAACTATCAATAAGTGTATTCATCAAGCCTACTATAGCATAGTAGGCTTTTTTTTGCTTTTATGTTGTGGGTTGAAATTTATTGTAGAAATCAAAAGCCTCCTCAATTAAAGAGTTGGGAACTTCTTTATTGATTTGAGTAACACCAAAATCTTCTAGTAGCACAAATAAAACGGTTCCAGCGTTGCTTTTTTTATCATGTATTAAAAGAGCAATAATTGATGCTATATCTGTTGTATTAAAAGCCTGTCTCTTAAAATTTGCGGTTATAAAAGAGGTAACAAGTGCTAGTTTGTTTTTATCAAAACTTACTAGAGCACTTGAGATGTAAAGGGCTAAAATAATACCAATTGCAATGGCTTCTCCATGCAAAAGCGAAGGCCTATTATTGTTTTCTAGACAGTACGATTCAATAGCATGACCAAGGGTATGACCAAAATTCAGTACTTTTCTATTACCCAATTCATTTGGATCTTGTAAGACAATACTATTTTTAATTTCTATAGATTTCCATATTAAGTTTTGGGTACTCTTTAGATTTGTTACATCAAAATTCTGAAGTTCTTCCCAATAGTCTTGATTGTCAATAAGAGCGTGTTTTATCATTTCTGCAAAACCAGAATTGATTTCTTGTTTTGGCAATGTGTTTAAAAATACAGGATCAACAATCACAACCCCAGGGCTTTTAATTACACCTACTTGATTTTTTAATACTCCTAGATCAACACCATTTTTACCTCCTATAGCAGCATCAACCATAGCCAGTAGCGATGTTGGAATATTTATAAACGGTATTCCCCTTTTAAATGTTGAGGCAACAAAACCTCCAAGATCAGTTACAACTCCACCTCCAAGGTTAATTAGCAGGCTATTTCTGTCTGCGCCTTTTTCGGATAATGTGTTCCATACATCTACACATGTGTGTATTGTTTTATTTACTTCACCACTGGACATTATAATAGTTTCAATGGGAGCTTGTAAGCCAGCATTTTTTAAAAAAAGATCAAGAGCAAACCTATGAGTATTGGTATCTACTAAAATAAAAATTTTAGTTGGGTTTAATTTCTCAACACTGTCTTTGAACAACAACCATCTGTTTTCATTGCAGTATGTGGCTGTATGTTTTGTTACAATTTGTTTTTCCATGCTTGGCGAGTATTTTTTGAGTCTCTAATTTTATAGATATACACTGTAAAAAATTATGCTACTTCGAATAACAAAATTAGGCCATTGTATTTCAACGACCATCAAAACTAACTATATTTGTACGAGAAATTTTATTATGGCCTTAAACACTCTTTTTGACAACACCCAAACTGCCTTTAAATTAAAAAGTGATTCTGAATTAGAACGTGCTTATTTTCTATTTAAGATGATTTCTAAAGAGCCTTTAGTAAAAATAGGTACAATGGCTACAAAGGTAGCTCTACATCTTAATTTGCCAGTAGAGGGGCTTATTCGCTCAACTGTTTTCGATCATTTTTGTGGGGGAGTGAATGAAAAAGATTGTATGCATGTTGTTGATACTTTGCACAATGTAAAAGTGAGCTCTGTTTTAGATTATTCTGTAGAGGGTAAGGAGGAAAATTCTCAATTTAATGCCACCATGAAAAAAGTAGTGGAGCTTACCCAGTTTGCCAAAAATAAAGATGCAATGCCATTTTCGGTATTTAAACCTACAGGATTTGGTCGTTTTGAAATTTGGAGAAAACTAACAGAAAAACAGCCTTTAACCATTTCAGAGAAAGGGGAGTGGCAGTCTATCCAAGATAGATACGATACCGTGTGTAATACCGCTCATAGATGTGATATATCTCTTTTAATTGATGGTGAAGAGTCTTGGATGCAAGATGCTGCAGACGCACTTTGTGAGTCTATGATGGCCAAATACAACAAAGAAAAAGCCATAGTTTTTAATACCCTACAGTGCTACCGTTGGGATCGTTTAGCCTATTTAAAAGAGCAGCACACAAAAGCCTTAGCTGGTAACTATAAATTAGGCTTTAAGGTTGTTAGGGGAGCTTACATGGAAAAAGAAAATAATCGGGCTCAAGAAAAAGGATATCCAACTCCTATTTGCGAGAGTAAACAAGCGACAGACGCAAATTTTAATGCTGTTATGGAGTATATACTAGATAATTTACAAGATATCTCTTTATTTATTGGCACGCATAATGAGCACAGTAGCTATTTGGCCCTAGAATTACTTAGATCAAAGAAGTTGAAAAAAAATGACAGTAGAGTTTGGTTTGGGCAATTGTATGGCATGAGTGATCATATAAGTTATAATCTTGCCGCTGAGGGTTATAATGTTGCCAAATACATACCATTTGGCCCTGTTAAGGATGTCATGCCATATTTAATTAGAAGGGCAGAAGAAAACACCTCTGTTGCAGGCCAAACCAGTAGAGAGCTCACCTTACTTAAAAAAGAGAAAAACAGAAGGAAATCATAAGTTGTTTTGACCTTTATAAAAGGTGTTTGGTATTAAAACTCCAGGCAAGCATCCTACTGTTTTTGTTACCTATGTGCATTACCACTGTTTTATGACTTGCCTTTGCTTTGTCTAATTGTTTATACAACTTTTTTAAGTTCCCTTTATTAGAGACCAATGTTGTAAAAACGCCCACATTATTTTTGTGTTGTATACTTTGTTTAATCATTCTTTTTATAAAAAGCGCCTCACCACCATTACACCATAGTTCATTGGCTTTTCCACCAAAATTTTGTACAAGTTCTTGTCTAAAAGCAAAATCCTTGTCTTTTGATATATTAGCTAACTTACGCATGGTGCCTTTGTTTGCCTCTATTTCACTTGTATGAAAAGGTGGGTTACAGACACTTACATCAAAATACTCCTGCGTTTTAATAATGCCAGTAAAAATATTTGCATTATTGCTTTGATGTCTTATTTCTATCTTGCTGTCTAATCCCCTTGTTGCTGCCACAATCTTTTTTGCAGAGTCAACAGCATCAGTATTTATATCTGCACCAACCATTTGCCAATTAAAAAGTTGAGCGCCTATAATAGGATAAATGCAGTTTGCGCCAACACCAATGTCTAAAACCTTATAGCTTGCAGTATCACTAGGTTTCTCTAAGTGATTCTCTAGTAACGTTTTAACATGACATAAATAATCTGCTCTACCCGGAACTGCAGGGCATAAATACCCCATAGGTAGCTCATAATGATCTAATTTATAATGTTGTAATAACAACGCTTTGTTTAATTGGAACACCCCTTTTGGATTTGCAAAATCAATTGTTTGAATTTCATGTTCATTGGTAAAAACAAAAGCTTCTAATTCCTTATTTGCTTGCAAAAGCAATTCAAAGTTGTAGGGGTTTCTGTGTGGATTTTTTAAATGCATTGTTTTGATTTGATTTTATCATGATTAAAAAAAGCGCACAGATAATACAAAGGGCTTAATTATTCTTCTCTATTTGTAGCAATAAAGGATATTAAAGGTTAATTATAGGCATCAGAGAATTTAAGTAGGGTTACTGGAGTTCTATAGCAGTTATAGTTGCAGTTTTTTCACAATTTTGAACCCTCATTTTCATCTTTATTTCCTTTATAGTTCCCTCTATGACATATATTTTACAAGAGTCTAATTTTGTATTACTCTCACCAAAATTAACATCTCCAAACCTCAGTAAAGAAGAAATTGTAGCGGTGTCAAGGTTGTTTTTTTTCAAATATTGAAGACTCTGGGCAGAGAATACTCTTTGTTTTATTTTGATGTTTTTTAATGTTCGTGCATCTGGCCCATAATCACAGCCAGCTTTTTTTCCGTTTAAAAAGAAAAATAACAGTAGTAGGCCAATTATAAATCCAAACCCATAAAAACCAAATCTCTTTGCAATATTCATAGCTTAAAATTTAGCAGTTAATCGTACATTAAAAACTCTTGGCGATAAGTAGTTGGGTATAGCGTATTGTACCTTTGTGTATACATCTCTTACAAATGTATTTGATATAGAGTTTTGTACATCAAAAATATTGAATATCTCTGCTCCAAGAGTAAGTTCTTTAAAATGCTTAAAAATGCCCTCATCTTTTTGTCTTTGAGAGTCTATAAGTACATAAGAAACTCCCAAATCTACTCTTTTGTAGTCTGGCAAACGCTCTTGGAAATTATAAGGGTCTGCATAGCTAGGAGACCCTCCTGGGAGGCCTGTATTGTATTGCAAGTTTAGATATCCTTTTAAATTAGGAACTACTTTTACATAATCTTGAAATAACATCCCTATTTTTAATCGTTGATCTGTGGGTCTAAATATGTAGCCTTTGTTGTCTATGTTTTCTTGTGTTTTTAAATACCCAAGGCTAATCCAGCTTTCTGTTCCAGGAACAAACTCTCCAGCCAAACGAAGATCTACTCCATAGGCATATGCAACAGCGTTGTTTGAGGCTCTGTAGCGAATCCTCACATTGTCTAGGGTATATGGGTTTACATCTGTGAGTTTTTTGTAGTATACCTCAGAGTTTAACGTAAAGGGTCTGTCCCATAAATCAAAACTGTAATCATTACCTATAACAAGATGTATAGATTTTTGCGCCTTTACTCCAGGTCTAACGGTTCCTGTAGAGTCCCTTAATTCTCTATAAAAAGGAGGTTGATGATACACACCTCCTGAGAGCCTGAAAAGCATATCCTTATCCCAATTTGGTTTAAGACTTACTTGCGCTCTTGGACTAAACACTGTTTGAGTGACGTTTTGAATATCCTGCCCACTTACAGTCCAATTATGTGCTCTTACTCCAGCATTAAGCCAAAGATCACTGCTACCAATAGTGGTTCTGCGACTCCATTGTCCATAACCACTGAGTCTATTTATTTGCACATCATTTTGTGCGCGTATGTTTGTATAAGGAACAATCTCAGAGATAAAAGGCTCATAGGGTTGTAGATTTGCATAATCTATTACAGGCGGTCTTATAGAGAATCCTGCAGAATCTATAATCTCGTATTCTTGAACTCGATCTCTGATATCTTCATGAGTAAATTTTACACCGTATTCAAATTCGTTTTCTCCAACACTGGCATTTCCCTTATGCTCTAAATTTACAATTAAAGCATCAAGATTATTTCTTGCATGGGTAAGTTGAGAACCAATACCCTCACTAAAAGTTACCTCTCCAAGGTTTTCACTTCCAATACTTGTGTCTACTTCTCCTAATCTGTATTGGGCTAAAATATCAAAGTATTCTTGCTCTTGGGTTTGGTATATAGAGCCAATAAATTTTGCTGTATAATTTTGGGAGGCCACATAGGTTGCCTTTAAAGCTCCAAAATATGTGTCGTATTTATCTTCTTCTTGACCATCATAAAAGACCAAAAGTGCAACCGGGTCTGCAAGAGTACCAAAATTAGTTTGTCTTGTTAGGGGTTTGTAACTGTATTTATTGATGGCAATGTTTCCTAGAAAACCAACTTCAAGTTTATTGTTAAACTTATAGCTTAGGTATGTTTGAGCATCTAAAAAAGTAGGTTTAAAATTTGTTTGAGTCTCTTTTGCATTGACAAAAAGACTATTATCTCTATAGCGTAACCCTACAATACCTGTAAACTTACCATCATCAGAGATGCCTCCTGCAGCAACACTTGCTCCAAGTAGACTAGCATCTAAACTAGCTTGTAGTTCAGTAGGTTTTCTGTAGGTAATATCTAGAACAGAAGAGAGTTTGTCACCAAATTTTGCTTGAAAACCACCTGCAGAGAAATCTACACTAGAGGTAAGATCATCGTTTACAAAGCTTAATCCTTCTTGCTGCCCACTTCTAATTAAAAAAGGGCGGTATACCTCAATTTCATTAACATATACTAGGTTCTCGTCATAATTACCACCACGAACAGCATATTGAGTACTAAGCTCGTTATTACTGTTGATCCCCGGTAATGAGGTAAGTAAACTTGTTACCCCGCTTATGGCGGAGGGCATTTTTCTGATCGCCTCTGGACTTAGCGTTGTTATTCCTTCTATGCGTTTGTTCTCTCTGCCTGAGATAACAACTGTCGCAATTTGTTCTATGTCTGTCTTCATAACAGGATTTAATTCATAATCCTCGTTTGTAGATAGATTTAAAGTTACTTGTACATTTTTATGACCTATATGGCTATAGATAACCTGTACTTGTTTGTTTGCAGTGATTTCAATAAGGTAATATCCATCTAAATCTGAAATAGCACCTGTAGCACCAAAGCTAATATTAACACTAGGTATGGGCTGGTCAAATTCATCTAATATCACACCCCTAACAGTTGCCTTTTGAGCACAAAGTACACTAGAGAACAAAATGGATACAATAAGTAGAAGTTTGATATGTGTTTTCAAAAGCGAATATTAAAGTTTTTTTCTGAAAAATATAGCCTCAAATGTAGTGCTATTTCCAACATTATCGGTAACAATTAATCTTAAATTGTTTTGAGTGTCAGCAACCCGGTTGTCGTTAAAGTCATAGGTTAAAACGTCTTTTTTGTAATTATATTCCATTAAAATAAACTTACCGTTTAACGTTGCTCTGTAACTGCTAATTCCGCTATGGGTATCTTCAATCTTTAATTGTAATGTTTTGTTATTGCTGATCCATTTTCCATCTGTAAAATTAGCGGCCTTTACAGAAGGGGCAATGGTATCCATAGCTAGAGTATATGAGCCAAGAGTTCTAGTTTTTGCAGTTAGAATGTTGTCCTCTCTCCTTGTGGGTGTATAAAATGAGATGTTTTTATAGACTTGTCTGGCAATATAGAGTTTGTTTTTATCTGTCGTGTTGTAGTTGCTAATATCCATGCTAATAGAAATGTTTTTGTGCACAGGTATATTATCTGTATGTAAATGCAGGGTATCTCCAGTTGTTTTAATATCAAGGTAACTGCCTTGGTAAAGCGCGTTTTTAGGAAAATTTATGGTAAAAATACCTCTTTGAACACTACTTGAGTTTGCACTTGGAACGTATTGCAAGTCTTTTGGTGTTTGTTTTTTGACCCCGAGGCTATCTTTTTTGCCAATAACTGGAATGGTTATTTGTGTTAAATTTCCTTGGTAATCCTTGATCTCAATAGTAAAGTTGGAAGAATACCCTTCTGCTACCCTAACAAAGCCATTATCATCCTCTTGTTTTATAATACTAAGAGGATTATTTGTTTGACGAAATAACTTCTGAATTTTAATTTTATGGTCCTTAAAATAGGTGTAATCTATATATCTATTTAAATAACGTGTTTCATCAAAAGAGAATTTTTCAAAACCGATGTCTATCTTAGGTTTGCCGTTGAATGATGTTTTTATGCGATATACCCCATTTTTATTATACGCCCCGTTTTGTTGATCTGTAGTGGCTACCCCAAAGCCAATTTTTCCGTAGGCGCTAATTTTTTCTGTTTTATAAGTGCCATCTTTTTGTTTTATAAGTCTCAGTTTTACGGGCTCTGCAGATTGGTTTACCGAAGCTTTTTCTCCCACAGGATAAGCAAAAACTGAGGTTACAGCAGGATTTTTTGTGTCTGGAATTTCCAGGCCAAAAAGCATGGGGTTCATGGGTCTGGAAAAAGAATCTCTTATTTCATAATGTAGATGTGGGCCGCCACTGCTTCCAGAATTTCCGCTGTAGGCTATAAGATCTCCTTTTTTAACTAACAGAGAATTTTGCTTTGGAAAAAGTTCAATCTCATACTGTTCTTTTTTGTATTGACTTTGTTTTACATAGTCTTGTATGCTTGTTTCAAATTTTTGTAGATGGGCATACACAGTGCTGTACCCATTAGGATGTTTGATGTACAATGCTTTTCCATAGCCATAATGTGCTACTTTAATTCTACTCACATAACCATCTGCAGGTGCGTAGATTGGAATACCACTTTTTTGTTGGGTTTTTATGTCAAGCCCGCTATGAAAATGATTACTACGAAGTTCTCCAAAACTTCCAGAGAGTATCATGGGTATCTCTAAGGGATTTGAAAAATAATTTGAATCAATGGGTTTCTGGGCATGTAACTTAAAAACGGAAATAACTAGTACAATACGTAATAGGTTCATAATGTGCTTTAATCTATCTACTATAAAGGGAAGTGGTACACAAATATTGTGATAGTCTTTCAATAAAACAAAAATTAATGCAAAAGAGTTTGTTTATTACATAGGGTCGATTAACTTTGTGATAATAGTATTGAAATACCCATTGTATGAGTTCTATTATAGAACAAGTTGATTCTCTAGAAGATAAGATTAGTAAACTCTTGAATAAGTATTCACAACTTACCCAAGATAAAGCCTCTTTAGAGCAGCAAATCATACTATTGAAAGAGCAGCAAAATAAATTTTCTTCTGAAATTTCAGAATTAAAAACAACCTGTAGCTCTTTGAAATTGGCAAATTCGATGCTAGGCAGCGACCAATATAAACGAGATACAAAACTCAAAATAAATGCTCTTGTTAGGGAAATAGATCAGTGTATTACACACCTTTCTCAATAGCAAAAAGATATGTCAAACCAATTAAAAATTAAACTTTCTATAGCAGACAGGGTGTACCCATTAACAATACATCCAGATCAAGAAGAGGGCTTAAGAAAAGCCGCTAAGAAGATTGATGGAATGATTAAAAAGTTTGAAAGTAGCTATGCAGTTAGAGACAAGCAAGATGTTCTTGCCATGTCTGCATTGCATTTTGCAACCCAAGTAGAGCAAAAAAATATTGAAACGGTAGAAGGGGGAGAAACAATAGTGCACAAAATTAAAGCACTAAATGACTTATTACAAGACCAACTAACGTAACGTTCTTTACATACAAATAGGTTACTGCCTACATTAATATACATTTTGGTAAACTCAACAGAGATTCTTTTGAGAAGGATGAGTTAAAGTTGTAAAAGCGCGCCGTCTTCGAGCGGATTCTTGATCAACTTATTAGTCCTAAACTTTTTTTTAAAGGAGTTTACGCAAATCAAATATTAGTGTAGGTTTTTTTATGCTCCAATTTTGAGCACATTTTACAAACACTAAGCGCTAGAAATCTAGCATATAACAATTAATAAAATTAATTATGGACAATATAGTTACGATCATAATAACAGCAGTAGCAGCGTTAACGGTAGGTTTTATAATAGCTAAAATGCTAGAAAAAAACAATGCAAGTACGGCTATAGCTTCTGCAAAAAAAGAAGCAGCTAGCATTATTAAAAATGCTGAGAAAGAGGGAGATTCTCTAAAGAAAGATAAAATGCTTCAGGCCAAAGAGCGCTTTATAGAACTTAAATCAGAGCATGAAAAAGTAATCAATTCTCGAGAGAGAAAAATGGTTGAGGCAGAGAAGAGAACTAGAGACAAAGAATCTCAAGTCTCAAGTGAGTTGGCCAAAGGAAAAAAATCTAACGAGGAATTAGAAAACAAAAAGAAATCTTATGACGATCGTCTGGTTTTTATAGAGAAAAAGCAACTCGATTTAGATAAAATGCATAAAAGTCAAGTAGAACAATTGGAGGTTATCTCTAGTTTATCTGCAGATGATGCAAAAAATCAATTAATGGAAACCCTAAAGGATGAGGCTAAAACAGCAGCCATGGGATACATACAAAACTCTGTTGAAGAGGCTAAAATGACCGCGCAACAAGAGGCTAAAAAAATAATTATAAGCACCATACAACGCATTGGTACAGAAGAGGCTGTAGAGAACTGCGTTTCAGTGTTTAACTTAGAGAGTGATGATGTCAAAGGACGTATTATTGGTCGTGAGGGTAGAAATATTAGAGCCATAGAGGCTGCCACTGGAGTAGAAATTATAGTAGATGACACCCCAGAGGCTATTATTCTTTCTTGTTTTGATAGTGTAAGAAGAGAGGTAGCTAGACTATCGCTCCACAAATTAGTAACCGATGGGAGAATACACCCCGCACGTATTGAAGAAATTGTAAAGAAAACTACAAGGCAAATTGAAGAAGAGATTATTGAAGTTGGTAAACGCACGGTTATTGATCTAGGTATTCATGGTCTACAGCCAGAGCTTATTAAAGCTGTTGGTAGAATGAAATACCGCTCTTCGTATGGACAAAACTTATTACAACACTCAAGAGAGGTTGCAAAACTTTGCGGGGTTATGGCCAGTGAACTTGGTTTGAATCCAAAACTTGCAAAAAGGGCAGGGCTATTGCATGATATTGGTAAAGTGCCTGAAACAGAAACAGAGTTACCTCATGCTATTTTAGGTATGCAATGGGCAGAAAAGTATGGAGAAAAACCAGAGGTTTGTAATGCAATTGGTGCTCACCATGATGAAATAGAAATGACAAGCTTACTCTCACCAATAGTTCAGGTTTGTGATGCTATTAGTGGTGCAAGACCTGGTGCAAGGCGCCAAGTGCTTGATAGTTATATACAGCGTTTAAAAGATCTTGAAGATATTGCTTTTGGCTTTGGCGGTGTAAATAAAGCCTACGCCATACAAGCAGGAAGAGAATTAAGAGTCATGGTAGAGAGTGAGAAAGTGTCTGATGACAAGGCAGCACAATTATCTTTTGAAATTTCACAAAAAATTCAAACAGATATGACCTATCCAGGACAAGTAAAAGTAACAGTAATTAGAGAGACTAGGGCTGTGAATATTGCCAAGTAATCTTTATGAAACTTCAATAAACGCTTTTTTAATTATTGTATTAAAAAAGCGTTTATTATTTACAAATAATTGCGTTCTACATAAAAAGGACCAAATGGCACTACAGAGCATAAAATAGCAATACTAAGTTTTTTGAAACTCCAATGTAACACCTGCCAAGCATAAATTGCAAATACAATATATAGTATAAATAAAACTCCGTGAGCCATTCCCACAACTTGTACTAGTTGTGGCATGTCCCAAATATATTTTAGGGGCATCGCAACACAAAGTAGTACTATAAATGACACAGCCTCCAAAAAACTTATAATTTTAAATAGTTGAATACCTTTTTTCAAAATACTTTTTTGTGCAAATATAATTGCCAAATAGCTTCTTAGGGTCCGTTTTAAGAAAATATTTAACCTATATTTTCTAACAAAATAGTACCTTTCCTTTTTTAACATTAGAAATCATATATCATGAAATCATTAGAAAAAAAAGTAGCTCTCATCACTGGAGGTAGTAAGGGTATTGGGTATGGTATTGCCCAAGAATTACTTAAAATGGGTATACATGTAGCCATTACAAGTAGAACTTTAGAAGGTGCACAAAAAGCAGCCCTAGCTCTAGAAAAAGGTGCTCAAAACCAAGTTAAAGTTATTGGTCTTAAAGCAGATGTTTGTGATTACAAACAACAACAAGAGGCTGTGAAAACTACTGAAGAAACACTAGGAAATATTGATATTGTTATAGCAAATGCTGGTTTAGGTATTTTCGGAAACATAGAAGATATTACTATAGAGGCTTGGAACCAAGTTATAGACACCAATTTAACGGGAGTATTTTATACTTTAAAAAGCACTCTTGGTTCATTAAAGAAAACCAAAGGATATTATATTACCATTTCTAGTTTGGCTGGTACAAATTTCTTTGCTGGAGGTACAGCATACAATGCAAGTAAATTTGGTGTTACTGGATTTACGCAGGCCGCAATGCTTGATTTGCGATCACATGGTATCAAGGTAAGTACTATTATGCCTGGTAGTGTTTCTACGTATTTCAACGGAAATGAGCCTAGCCAAAAAGACGCTTGGAAAATACAACAAGAAGATATTGGAGAGTTGGTAGTAGATTTGCTTAAAATGAATCCTAGAACACTCCCTAGTAAAATTGAGGTAAGGCCTTCAACACCACCAACAAAATAGCACGATGATCAATGAATAATTTTTTGTATTGAATCTTAAAAATTACATTTGTTTAAAACATAGATATGGCTGGCAATACTTTCGGAAACTTTTTTAAATTAACCACCTTTGGAGAATCACACGGGGAGGCTATTGGTGGGGTCATTGATGGATGTCCTGCAGGAGTTAGTTTAGACCTTAGTGCTATTGAACGTCAAATGATGCGCCGCAGGCCAGGACAGTCATCAATTGTCACACAAAGAAAGGAAACAGATACAGTGCGTTTTCTCTCAGGAATATTTGAAGGAAAAACAACTGGATCTCCCATTGGGTTTATCATAGAAAATTCAAATCAAAAACCTGCAGATTATGCCCATATAAAAGATAGTTACAGGCCAAGCCACGCAGACTTCACCTTCGATAAAAAATATGGTCATCGTGATTACAGAGGTGGCGGGCGCGCTTCTGCCCGTGAAACAGCAACTAGGGTAGCGGCAGGAGCTATAGCAAGTCAACTAATAAGTGAAATATCAATAACTGCATATGTATCCTCTGTTGGAGACATAGCGGTACACAAAGCATATCATGAGTTAGATTTCAATACCATAGATAATAGCGTGGTACGGTGTCCAGATGCAGCAACAGCCTCTAAAATGATTGCTAAAATTAAAGAAGTAAAAAAACAAGGTGATACCATAGGGGGCACTATTACTTGTGTTATAGAGAATGTTCCTGTTGGTCTTGGTGAGCCTGTTTTCGATAAACTACATGCCCAACTAGGCAAAGCAATACTCTCCATAAATGCTGTAAAAGGATTTGAGTTTGGAAGCGGTTTTAGAGGCTCAAAAATGAAAGGAAGCGAGCATAACGATCTTTTTAAGGAAGATGGTACTACCAAGACTAATTTGTCTGGAGGAATACAAGGCGGTATTAGTAATGGTATGGATATTTATTTTAGGGTTGCTTTTAAACCCGTAGCTACGCTAATGCAAAAACAACAAACCATAAACAATACTGGTGATAAGGTAGAAATAAAAGGCAAAGGCCGCCACGACCCTTGTGTTGTTCCAAGAGCGGTACCCATAGTAGAGGCAATGGCTAGCTTGACTATTGCAGATTTTTGGTTGGCAAATAAATTATCTAAATTGTAAGTTTAGTAAGTATTTTAACTTAAGTATCAATAATAGCATATGAAAAAATTAGCATTACATTGGAAAATTCTTTTAGGGATGTTAGCAGGAGTGCTCTTTGCGCTATTGCTAACTAATTTTGATTGGGGCGCTTGGTTTATTGGAGATTGGATCAAACCCTTTGGTACTATATTTATCAGCTCCCTAAAGCTCATTGCAATCCCACTTATATTGGCGGCTTTAATTAAAGGAATTGCAGATTTAAAGGATATTTCCAGTTTATCTAAAATGGGAATGCGCACCATCTCTATTTATGTAGTAACCACAGTAATAGCTGTATCTATAGGGCTTACAGTAGTAAGTCTAATACAACCTGGTAAAACTATTAATGAAGATACTCGCACCGAGCTTGTTGAAGCCTATGGCGGGGATGCTGATGCTAAACTTCAAGCGGCAGCAGCACAAAAAGAATCTGGTCCTTTGCAGGCCCTTATTGATCTGGTACCCAGCAATATTGTGAGCGCAGCTTCTAGTAACAGAAATATGCTACAGGTTATATTCTTTGCAGTGTTTTTTGGAATTTCATTAATTTTAATACCAGAGGAAAAAGCAAAAACTGTCAAAGAATTTTTTGATGGTCTTAATGAAGTCATTTTAAAGATGGTAGATTTAATTATGCTAGCTGCTCCATATGGTGTTTTTGCATTAATGGCAGCACTAGTTGTAGAGGCGCCAAGTCCAGATTTGTTTGCGGCTCTTGCTATGTATGGGGTATCTGTAGTGCTTGGTTTACTTTTAATGGTAGTCTTTTATATAGTGCTAGTAAAAGTATTTACTAAAAAATCACCTACATTTTTCTTACAAGGAATTGCGCCTGCGCAGTTATTAGCATTCTCTACAAGTAGTAGTGCAGCAACGCTGCCCGTAACCATGGAACGTGTTACTGAACACCTTGGAGTAGAGGAGGAGGTATCTAGTTTTGTGTTGCCTATTGGCGCTACTATTAATATGGACGGAACTAGTTTATACCAGGCTGTAGCTGCGGTTTTTATTGCACAGGCATTTGGTATGGATTTAAGTTTTGGTACCCAGCTAGGTATCATAGCAACAGCTACACTTGCATCTATTGGATCTGCAGCAGTTCCTGGTGCTGGTATGGTCATGCTGGTTGGAGTATTAGGGTATGCCGGTATACCAGAGGCTGGTTTGGCACTAATATTTGCTGTTGACAGACCTTTAGATATGTGTAGAACCGTTATTAATGTTACAGGAGATGCCACAGTTTCTATGCTAGTTGCTAAATCCCAAGATAAATTAGGAGATCCTAAAGTAAAAAATTGGGATGATACATATGTTAAGTAATGTAATATGAAATTATAAAAAAAGGCAGTCTAATAGACCGCCTTTTTTTATTTATTTGTGTGTAACTATTTCTTTATCTCAACCATATGAGGATAAGGAATTTCAATCCCTGCCGTGTCAAGAGCCGCTTTTGCATCTTCTAGAGTTGTACAGTGTACTTGCCAAAAGTCCTCGTTTTTTGTCCAACAACGTACTGCAAAATTTACAGAACTATCTGCCAGTTCAACCAAATCTACACTTGGTGCTGGATCAACAAGTACGGTATTTTGAGAGGTAAGTACTTTTAGTAAAATATCTTTGGTTTTTTTTATGTCTGCATCATAAGAAACTCCAATTACATGTCGTACTTGTCTTGTCCCCTCTGAGGTGAAGTTTGTAATACTACCATTTGATAAATTACCATTTGGTATAATGATTAAGTGATTCCCTGGTCCAACTATTTTTGTCGTAAATATTTCAATCTCTTTTACTGTTCCTTTCTTGCCTTGCGCTTCAATAAAATCACCAATTTTGAAAGGCTTAAAGATCATTAACATGACACCTCCGGCAAAGTTTGAGAGAGACCCTTGCAAGGCCAAACCAATGGCCAAACCAGCAGAGGCAAGTACCGCAGCAAATGAGGTGGTTTGAATACCTAGATTGCCTAATATAGAAAGTACTAGCAATACTTTTAAGACAATACCTGCTAGGTTTAGCAGGAACTTTTTAAGACTCTCCTCATAATGGCTTTTATCCATAAGGGCATTTGCTGCCTTCATTAGTTTTTTGATAGTCCAGGAGCCTACGATCCAAATAACAAAGGCACCTATTACTTTGATACCATATTCACTGGATATGCTTATTACTTTATCTATTACTATTTTATAATCCATAATAATTATTTAATGTTGTAAAAATACTACTCATTTTAAAAAAATGCATCTGTTTTACTTTTTTTAATCACCTGATACTTTGATGCTATAAAAACTTCTCTTTTGTACTTGGAGTTGGTAGGATACACTGATCCGTTTTGCCAAACCATTTGTATCTATTTTTGGCAATAAAATCATACACACCATCTCTAATAAACTTAGGAATAATAATGAAGATATAAAGTAAAGGCCAAAGTCCTGATAGTTTTTTTGCAATACGAAGTGCCGCAGAGGATTTTACATACACCGTATTATTTTCTATAAGCACTATAGAGTCTATCTTTTGTGAATCTATAGTATAACTCTCTAATAATAAACTCCCAGATTTTTCTTGGAGAGGTGCAAATTTAAATACATTGGCAGTATCTCTGGTAATTACAAAATTAATAGCACCATTGCATAAATTGCAAACACCATCAAAAAGTATGATACAGTATGTTGATTGACTTTCCATTTAGTACAAAAATAATCATTAAGACACTACCACAAGTATCGGTTTTAAAATCAATGTGTTAGGATACCTTTTCTAAAGTGTCAATGTTCACATTTGTAGTAAAAATTCCATAGTTAACAATGGCTTTTCTTTTCTCTATAATGTCTATGGTTCCTATAGATTTACCGTCAACCATACGTACCCTATCACCAACTTTTAGGGTTACTTTGGCTACCACAGGAGCAACCTTTTTTGCAGCTGCCTTTTCTTTCTTTTTACGGGTGCGTATTTCTTCAACTTTAAGATCTACCTCTTGTTGGGTAATTCGTTGTTTGGTTTTAACTTGTTTTTTTTGTTTAGGTGCTATTTTTTTACGCTTACTATTTTCTACCATTACCAGTTTAAACAACTCATCTTGCAATAGTTTTTTCTTTTTATGGTTATGATACTTTTCAGAAAGTTGGTCAAACTTTTTACCAAGGGCTATTAATTTTTGGTTGCTGTCATACAGCTCCTGGTAACTTTCTAATTTTTCTTTTACTTTTTGATTAACAACAGCTAGTTCTTTTTCTTTTTTCTTTGCTTTTTGTGCAGATGATTCTAAAAACTCAGTGTTTTTTCGAAGTTTTGAGCGTTCTTTTTGTAAATCTGCTATAGACTTATCAAAGCGTATTTTGCCTCCTTCAACCTTCTTTTTAGACCTATTAATGAGGCTGTAAGGAATACCATTTTTTTGAGCAACTTCAAAGGTAAAAGAACTTCCGGCTTCTCCTAGGTATAGTTTATATAACGGTTCAAGGGTTTTACTGTCAAAAAGCATATTTGCATTAACAGCAAAAGGAAGCTCGTTTGCTAGTAGTTTTAAATTAGCATAGTGGGTAGTAATAATTCCAAAAGCTTCACGTTCATAAAATACCTCCAAAAATGTTTCAGCAAGTGCGCCACCAAGCTCAGGGTCAGAACCAGTTCCAAATTCGTCAATTAAAAATAGGGTGTTTTTATTGCATTTACGCAAAAAATGGTTCATTTTTTTTAAGCGGTAACTATAGGTGCTTAAATGGTTTTCTATGGATTGATTATCCCCAATATCTGAGAGTATTCTATCAAACAAACACATTTCGCTATCTGGATGTAGGGGGACCAAAAAACCACTTTGTAGCATTACCTGTAATAAACCTACAGTTTTTAATGTAATACTTTTTCCTCCTGCATTAGGTCCAGAAATAACAATTATTCGCCCTTTTTGGCTTAGTGCAATACTTTGGGGATAAGTTTTTTCTTTTCGCTTTTGGTTTGCTACATATAATAATGGGTGAAACGCGTTGATTAAACTGAGTCTTCTTTGAGATGTTATAAGAGGTAAAACACCATTTATTTCAACGGCATATTTTGCCTTTGCTGAAACTGTGTCTATATGAATTAAATAATCTTGGTATGCTGCAAGTAATGGTGTATAAGGTCTTACATACTCTGTAAGCATTTTTAAAATACGTTTAATCTCTTCTAACTCCTCATAAATTAAATTACTAAGCTCTGTAGTAAACTCAAAGGTTTCTTGTGGCTCCATGTAAACAATACTACCAGTTTTTGAGGTGCCAAGGACAGTACCTCTTACTTTACGTCTGTGCATTGCCTTTACTGCCAATACACGTCTGTTTTCAACAACAGATTCTCGAATTTCATCCAAGTAATCGTTACCTACATATCTTGTTAAAGCTTTACTAAAAGAAGAGTTTACTTGTCCTTTTACAACATTAAGACGTTTTCTAATTTGAGATAGTTGCATAGAGGCATCATCTCTAAGTTCTCCGTATTTATTAAATATTGCCTGAATCTCACTAGCTATGTTTGCACGATAGGAGATGGTAGTAGCATTTTGATGTAAGTGAATGTAAAATTCCTCAAATTTTTTGAAAAATAACAATAGGGTATGAGTTGTTTGGCAAATGGATAAAATTTTTCTAAATCCAGAAATATCCAGAGAACTATTTTCAATATCTAGTAATTGAAGTTCTTTAAAAATTGGTTCAAAGCCATGATTTGGTATGGGAGAATCGCTTCCAAAGGAGGCTGTATATTCTTTAACCTGTTGCAAAGCTATTTGAATATATTCTGTATCATCAAATGGCATAATACAAAGTACTCTTTGTTTACCTGGATCTGTTACACAAAAATTTGAAACCTGCTGTAAAACAACAGGAAATTCTAAATCTTCAAGGGTTTTGGAATCAATTTTAATCATACTTGTAACCAAGGGAATCGTTATATTTTGAATAAATACTTTCTAATGGAAAACAAAAGAAGTAATTTTATGATACAAAAATACACATAATGCATGTTAATATTTCCCCAACGTGGGCACCTATTTTACAAGAAGAATTAAGTAAAGATTATTTTAAGTCTTTAAGCATATTTGTGGATAAAGCCTACCAAGATAGTATTTGCTATCCTGCAAAAGAAGATATATTTAAGGCCTTACATCAAACCTGTTTCAATAAGTTACAAGTTGTAATAATAGGTCAAGATCCCTATCACGACAAAGGTCAAGCCAATGGATTAAGTTTTTCTGTACAAGATACTGTTACACATCCTCCATCACTTAAAAATATTTTTAAAGAAATAGAAAATGATTTAGGTATCCCGATTCCTGCATCTGGAAATTTAGAACGTTGGGCTAGCCAGGGAGTACTTTTATTAAATGCAACATTAACAGTTGCCGCTCACAAGCCTGGAAGTCATCAAAAAAAAGGATGGGAAACTTTTACGGATGCCATTATCTCTAAAATTTCGGCACAAAAAAAAGGAGTTGTATTTTTATTATGGGGTGGCTTTGCTAAGAAAAAAGAAAAAATTATAGATACGAGCAATCACCTTGTTTTAACAAGTGGTCATCCATCTCCATTGAGTGCAAACAGAGGGTATTGGTTTGGGAATAATCATTTTAGCAGTGTAAATAAGTATTTATTATCTCAAGGAAATACCCAAATTTATTGGTAATAGAATAAAAAAATCCATTCTATAAAACATTATAAAATGGATGATCTCAAACTATACTTACTTAAAAAAAACTTACTCTTTATCTTTTTTTGAAGGCTCTGTAGTGTCATTACAACTAAAATGTAACAAAAAGAAAGTGGTTGCTACTAAAGAGGCTAAAATTATGAGAATTGTATTCATATGTCTTAATTTACATAAAGTAGATGATCAATTAGATAAAGGGTTGCGTTATCTAGTGTAGAAAAAAAATAGATTCTAAATCAAGAAAAATAACAGTCTACAAAACAGTTAGTTAACCTTAAAAATTAAACAAAATATTTTCTTCAGATACCTTATTGTCAATTAATTCTAATTGTAGTAAGGTGTCTTGAACATGCTCAAGATTAGAAATAGAAAGCTGCTTTTGACTCCACTGTGTAAGAGATAGCCACTGGTGTACATCTTCTATTTTTTGTTGATATCTGTTTGCAATTAAAAGATCCACACCAGCAGTTTCTTTAAATTTTTTAGTCCTGGTATTAATAATTTTTAAAATCTCTTTAACTGCCATAGGATCTTGTTCTAACACCGAATCTCTTACAGCTATAACAAAGCATGGCCAGGGAGTAGGGCATTGGCCAAGTACTCTAAAAGGCCCATTATCTACGTATGGCTTTGTGGTAAATTTTTCCCACATAAAATAATCACCTTTCCCTTTTGGAAGATTTTCTAAAGCACCATCTAAGTTTTCTATAACTTCAAATTCAAGCTCTTTTTCTATATTCCAGCCCTGATTTTGTGCATTGAGATAAGACATTAAGTGTGATCCAGATCCATATCTACTGATGGCTGCTTTTTTATCTTTTAAGTCTTCAATAGAGGTATAGGTGCTATTTTCTGCTACATGAATCCCCCAAATTAATGGAGAATCAATAAACACTTGTACTATTTTACTTGGATTTCCTTTGGTGATGTCTCTTACAATACCTTCTGTTAAGATGACAGCCATATCAATCTCACCACTTCGTAGGGCCTTACACATATCTCCCGTACCACCATGGTAATCTTTCCAACGCAAGTTGATGTTTTTATTCTGGTACTCTTTTTCTTTTAAAGTTAGGTACCAAGGAAGGTTAAAGTGCTCTGGGACACCACCAATTTTAAAATTTTTCATACAATAACAAGCTTCATTTTTGTGTGACTTAATTGCTTTGTAAAATTACAGGTTTTATACGCTATTGGCTATAATATTAAGAGTTGTAGTAATTAATCTAGCTACTGTTTTATTTGGTGTATCACTAAAAGTGTGGGTGGCTCTATTGGCTAAAATAGCATTTAAAGAAATAGCTTGATGCCCCAACAACAATGCAAGGCCATAGATACCAGAGGTTTCCATTTCTAAATTGGTGATTTTAACACCCTGATACTCAAAACTGCCAAGTCGAGCATGTAAGTTCTCATCTTTTGTTTTTAAACGCAGTACTCTTCCTTGTGGACCATAAAACCCAACATTGGTTACTGTACAACCTCTAACAAACAAGGTATCATTAAAATCCAAAAGTAATTGTTTACTGGCACTAACGACATAGGGTGAGGCGTTTAAAGGATTCCAATTACAGTGTGTTTTTAATGCATCAGAGAAACTGTGATCTAGCAGGTTTTTAGTATCGTAAAAATGAAGTAGCGAATCAAACCCTATGGCTGTCTCAGAAATCAAAAAACTATCTATGGGGATATTTCTTTGGATTGCACCACTAGTGCCTATTCTGATAAAATTTAGAGCAGTGTGTTGTTTTTTTATAGTTCTTGTATTAAAATCTATGTTTACAAGTGCATCCAACTCATTAAAAACAATATCTATATTGTCTGTGCCAATACCCGTAGAAATTACTGTGATTCTTTTGCCCTTGAAGGTTCCTGTATGGGTTTTAAACTCTCTTTTATGAGCTTTAAATTCTATGGTGTCAAAATGCTTTGAAACTTCTTGAACTCTATCTGGATCACCAACAGTAATTATAGTTGTGGCAATATCACCAGGTTTTAGATTAAGGTGATAAATACTACCATCTTCATTTATTATAAGTTCACTTTTGGCAATTGATCTCAAAAATTATGATTTAGTGTTAATGTTTGAAATAGAAAAAAACTTCTATTGGTTTAAAGTAACTATCCTCCAACACGCTTAGTTTTAAAACCTTTTGTTTGTAAAAACGTCATTATTCTATCTCTGTAATCGCCCTGAATGATGATTTGTTCATTTTTAAAGCTACCCCCAACACTTAAAAGTTTTTTTATTTCTTTTGAAAGTTGTTTAAAATCATTAATGGCTCCTGTGTATCCCTCTATGATGGTAATTGGCTTTCCTTTGCGTTTTTCATATTTACAAATCAATGGATCTTCTTGGATCCATAATTTTGTCTCTACAACACTATCGGTAGGGGTTACAGATACATGATCTGGATATAATTTTTTAAGTTGATCTTTTAAATCCACAGTTTATTTTTTTAAACCAATCTCAATTAACCGTTGGGTTAAAAAGTCTCCAGCGGTAATATCTTCAAAAGATTTTGGGTGCTGGGCATCAACACATAGCTCCATGCAACTTAAATCCATATCACCTCTTGGGTGCATAAAAAACGGAATAGAAAACCGAGGACTATCCCACTGCTCTTTAGGAGGATTTGTAACTCTGTGTATGGTAGAGCGTAATTTATTATTTGTGTGTCTCTCTAACATATCTCCTACGTTTATAACCAGCTCATCTTCCTCTGGTATTGCGTCTATCCACTGGCCGTCTTTACGCAATACTTGCAGACCACCTGAAGAGGCTCCCATAAGAAGTGTTATTAAATTTATATCTCCATGAGCACCAGCCCTTACAGCTCCCTGAGGTTCTTTTGTAATAGGAGGGTAGTGGATAGGTCTTAATATACTATTCCCATTAGATGCCCAATGATCAAAATAGAATTCATCAACACCAATGTAGAGTGCTAATGCCCTAAGCACATAAATCCCCGTTTTTTCTAACATACGGTATGCTTGCATACCTGTGGCATTAAAATCAGGAAGTTCATCTACTTGAACATTTTCTGGATATACCTCAGAGAGGTTTGCATCCTCACTAGGCTCTTGACCAAAGTGCCAAAACTCTTTTAAATCACCTTCTTTTTTTCCTTTGGCATGTTCTTTACCAAAAGAAACATAACCACGCTGACCTCCAAGGCCCTCTATTTCGTATTTTTTTTTATTAGAGAGATCTAATGCGAAAAATGCTTTAACTTCTTTGTAAAGCTTAGAAACCAGTCCATCATCTAGAAAATGATTTCTAAGTGAAACAAAACCTATATCCTCATAGGCGCTGCCAATTTCATTAACAAATTTTTGTTTGCGATTAGGGTCTTCGCTTAAGAAGTCTGCCAAATCTACGCTTGGGATTTTATTCATGAGCTAAAATTTTACTTACAAATATATTAAAATACATAGGTTATTTCATGTTTGAAAAAAATGTATTTATTCAATTTGAGCATATTCTTTTTTTATACATTTGAATTCTTATACTAAACGCAATGAGCTTGGAAGCAGCAACAAAAATTAATTTTGATTACCAGACGCAAAACATATCAGAAGACACATTAGTTTTTCTCTACAAATCAATGCTTAAGCCCCGATTAATTGAGGAGAAAATGTTGATTTTATTACGCCAGGGCAAAATATCTAAGTGGTTTAGTGGTATTGGCCAAGAGGCTATTTCTGTCGGTATTACAGCTGTATTAGATAAGGAAGAATACATACTTCCAATGCATCGTAATTTAGGAGTGTTTACCACTAGAGAAATTCCATTAGAAAGATTGTTTTCTCAATGGCAAGGAAAAGCCAATGGCTTTACAAAGGGGCGTGATAGAAGTTTTCATTTTGGAACTCAGGAGTTTAACATTGTGGGAATGATTAGCCATCTCGGGCCTCAATTTGGTGTCGCAGATGGTATAGCCCTTGCAAATAAATTAAAAAAAAATAAACATGTTTGTGCTGTTTTCACAGGAGAGGGAGGAACCAGTGAAGGAGATATCCACGAGGCATTAAATGTAGCTTCTGTTTGGCAATTACCGGTATTGTTTTGTATAGAAAATAATGGCTATGGGCTTTCAACCCCAGCCAGTGAGCAATATTTTTGTGAGCACCTCGCAGACAGAGCGATAGGGTATGGTATGGAGTCTCACATTATTGAAGGGAACAATATAATTGAGGTGTACTCCAAAGTAAAAGCTTTGGTTGAAGATATGAGAGTACATCCTAGACCAATACTGCTAGAATTTAAAACCTTTAGAATGCGAGGTCATGAAGAGGCTAGTGGTACTAAATACGTTCCTCAAGATTTATTAGACTCCTGGCAGGCTAAAGATCCTCTTGTTAACTTTGAGAATTATTTACTTGCACAAAAGCATCTTACCCAAGAAGATATTTCAGATTTTAAAAGTGATATTAAAAAAGAAATCACTGAATCTTTAGAGACTGCATTTAATGAACCAACAATTACAGCAAACAAAGAGCAAGAATTACAAGATGTATACCATAACTATGAGTATCAAGAAATAACACCTAACGACAAAACTGAAGAATTACGTTTAATAGACGCTATTTCCCAGGGATTAAAACAATCCATGGAGCGTCATGATAATACGGTAATTCTTGGACAAGATATTGCACAGTATGGGGGTGTATTTAAAATAACAGAAGGCTTTCTAGAAGCTTTTGGCAAGGATAGAGTTAGAAACACACCCATTTGTGAATCTGCTATAGTTTCTGCAACGATGGGACTTTCTATAAATGGTTACAAAGCAATCATGGAAATGCAATTTTCTGATTTTGTAACCTCTGGCTTTAATCCTATTGTTAATTATTTGGCAAAATCACATTATCGTTGGGCTCAAAAAGCGGATGTAGTTATACGTATGCCTTGTGGTGCTGGAGTTGGTGCAGGTCCTTTTCATAGCCAAACCAATGAAGCATGGTTTACACACACACCTGGTTTGAAGGTAGTATATCCAGCTTTTCCTTTTGATGCAAAAGGGCTTTTGGCTCAGGCCATAGAAGATCCTAATCCAGTCTTGTTTTTTGAACACAAAGCATTGTATAGAAGTATACGTCAAGAGGTGCCTACACAGTATTATACACTTGCGCTTGGGAAAGCAGCTGTTTTACAACAAGGAAATCAAGTAACAATTGTTACCTATGGTATGGGTGTACATTGGGCTTTAAAGACACTAAAGGATAATACATCAATAAATGCTGACCTTATAGATTTACGCACTTTATCACCACTAGATACACAAACTATATATGATTCTGTACACAAAACAGGGAAGCTAATTATTTTACAAGAAGACTCTATGTTTGGCGGTATAGCAAGTGATATCTCTGCTCTTATTTCTGAGCATTGTTTTGAGCACTTAGATGCTCCCATCAAACGTGTAGCAGGTTTAGAAACCCCTATTCCTTTTGCAGCAGATTTAGAAAGAGAATATCTTGCAAATGATAGATTTGAAACTGCTTTAAAAGAATTAATAGCGTATTAAATAGGGTGCAGATTTATTGTTCAGGCTCTGGCTTTACTAACTGCTTACGATTAGATATTACCTTGCTTTTATTGTTAAACTATTTTAAAGCGGTACTAAAAACACAATTATGGAAGG
>CAJWXC010000013.1 GCA_913048215.1 uncultured Flavobacteriaceae bacterium
ATATAACCTGATTTAGAAAACCCAATGGTTCCCTTTAAAATTAAATCTGCTGTGGAGGCATCATACAAATTATATCCTCCCTCAACTTTCTTTAAAAGATATGCTACTGATTTATAAGTGTAGGCGTTAAATTGATTTTCTGGTCCCATACCACTACTAGACTCCTCAATGTTACTTTTTGGAATAGTAACTACATCTTGCCCAGGGGAAGCAATATCATTTGGTTTTAACGCTATTGCTTTTTGTTTTACACCAAGCTCTTTAAAACATAAAAAGGCGTTACGTAAAGCATCTTGATAGGATTTTTTGTACTCTTTTTGCTTGCTAGTACCAGTTTCTCCCCGAAACACTTCATTTCCCTTACAGTCTTTTAAAACAACCATAATCTTGGTTCTTGTAAATCCAACAATAGACGCTACATCTGCCCACAACCCATCACAATTATCTACACTTGGTAGTTCACTAAAATAATAGGTGTTAAATCCATTTTTAGCTAGATAATATTTAGTCATATCATTTAATTGATATTGGTTGGCTTTAGATAAAAATTCAAATTTTTCTGGAACCACCACAAAACTGTAGTCACTCAAGCTCTTTTGAGCCAGAGAAACATGGAAGCATGTTACAATAATCGCTAAGGTTAAAAAAAAATGTTTCATTGTTAATTTAATATATAGTTTAAACCTACTTGTAAAGATACACTATTTGCCTTGGCAAGATTAGACATCTGCAAAAGGTTATCTGCCGCTAAAAACAAATTTACACCTGCTATATTCAAAAACATCCCAGCTCCAATATTTTTGGCAGAATAACGATCTAAAGTGTAGGTTGTTTTTATGGAGATTGTGTTGCCAAAACTTCTGGTGTAATAAAGTGTTCCTGCCATTTGAAGCCCTCGAGGTCGAAATATGCTAAAGTACTGAAACCCTGCTTGAGAAACTCGCTTTTGTTTTGTACCATTATTTTTACAATTACATCCACCTTTATCTCCAACAAATCTCCCAAAATCATAATGTAATGCCGCGTTTATTTTTGTGGGTCTTAGCTGAGTATATCCTGTATTTAATGTGTCAACAGGTATCTCACGCACTATATCATCTTCTAGATTGTCATAATATGGTATGGTAGATTGGTCACTCTCTAATTCAGGAAAAATAAGCTCAATGCCATCTAGAGTATAATCTCCTGTGGCCTTGTAACGTTCAGTATCTTTGGTATGAAAAATAGCACCTAGATCAAGCACAGAGGCCGTCAAAGAAAGTTGCTTATCAAACTGGTAGGTCATACCAACATCAAAACCAATACCAAGGTTACCTCCCAGTAAAGCTCGCCCAAGCAGTTTTTTACTTACTTGAGACTGCTCCAAACCATCTAGTGATATAAATCCAGAGGTTTTTACCTCTGCATCCAAATCTGTAACCGTGTGCTCATATATATTAACACTACCGGGTCTCAGTGTTGTTTTAAAAGCGCCTTTATTTCTTGTACTACTTACACTAACCATACTAGAATATAGTTTGAAACGAACACCAGCAGTTAGTTTTTTTGAAACTTGTTTATTTACACCAAAATGATACACTGTTAACAAATCTGCGCGAGCACTTATGTGGTTAAAATCAAAAGCTTTCCCAATATAATTTCTATTGCCTTCCCAAGCCAAAAGAGCGATGTCTTTTGGAAAATAGGCAATAACGTCAAGTTCCTGATACATTCCGCCTGAGAAATACATAGGGTCAAAACCTTTAGATAACCAGCCAAAGTTTATGACATCTAATTGCTGGTTTACAGTGAAAAAATCTCGAGAGCTCAATCTAGAGATTGTGTTTGTTATTTTAGTATTGATATCTACACCATCATCAGCAAATACGTCAAAAACAGAAACACCACTTGAGCCAACATTAAAATGAAACCCAGACCCTAAAGGAACACCTGCATGAAATTTGCCCGAAACAATACTTCCTGGATTAAGCAGAAGCGTTTGTGGGGTAACCTCCCAATTATAGAGTAGTTGTTTGTTTTGGCAAACTACTACAGATATACCAAGGAATAGATAAATAAAGAGAATTTTTTTTATCATTATATCGTATTACTCAATCTGCAAATAATAGGTGGTTTTTGACTGTAAATTTAAAACACCCGAAAGATCTTGGGATGAAGAAGGTATAGTTACCGTAACTAAAACCTTTTTTGCCTTTGTGAGTTCTTTAATTTGAGGCTCATCCAACGATTGTACAAAATAACTCACAACTGGTGCGTCTTGATTTGCAGAGGCCACAGTAGTTTGCATTAAAAACTTAGAGACATTGTCTTGATTCAAAAAATCAAAAGAGACGTTAAACCCTCTAGGAATACTGTTTGTAAACTCAAAAAAGAAATCTGCGCCTTTTAATATATCGGTAATATCATCTCCCCCCAGAAAATCTAAATCTGTAGTATCCCGGACAACCAAAATTTCTGTGTTGTTTGTGTAATTGTAGAATTTGGAGGCCTCCAAATTAAAATAAATTAAATCAAGTTCAATTTCGGGTCTTACCAATACATCACTGGCTTGATTAAAGTCTGTATCTTCAAAACACGAAACGCACAAAAGTGTAAAGGTTAGTAAAAAAAATAGTTTAAAGATGTTAGTTTCCATAGTAGGTAGAATATATTATCTAAACGTTTTTCTTGGTTAAAAAGTGTTTAAACACTTGGATGGAGACCAGAAAACATTTCTAACTTAAAGTGTAGTGTCAAAGTAAGCATATTTGTTGGATTATAATAAATCTTTGATCTCTACCAAGTAGTCTACAACTTTATATCCATTTTTTGGAATTTCTTTTCTGTAATTGAAAAATATAGTGTCCATTCCAACACCCTCAGCACCAATAATATCTGCATCAAAGGTGTCTCCAATCATAATACTAGAGTGAGCAGAAACTCCTGCTTTTGCAAGGGCTGTTTCAAACACTAAAGGATTTGGTTTTTTAACACCTACCTCCTCAGAGCTTGTTACGGTAGCAAAAAAGGGAGCTAACTTACTTTTTTCGAGTTTAACAAATTGTACTTTAGAAAACCCATTTGTTATAATGTGCAGGGTGTATTTTTGTTGTAAATAGCTAAGTAAGTCAAAGGTACCATCAAACAAATAATTATTATTTGGAAGCTCCTCAATATAAGCCTCACTCATACCATCTATAATTTTCATATCATAGACAATTCCTAATTTACCAAAGCTATCAATGAGTCTCCCCCTGCGCAATTGGGTTTTGGTGACACGCTCTTCCCTAAACTCGCGCCAATAATTGAAGTTTATAGGCTCGTATACTTTTAAAAATGAGTCTAAAGAAACTGATACAGAAAATCTCTTAAACACGCACTCAAGAGCCAGTGCAGAATTTTTGTCAAAATCCCAAAGGGTATGATCTAAATCGAAAAAAACATCAGTTATTGTGGGTTGAGTCATGATATTAAGGTTTCAGAAAAAAGGGAGCGCCAAAGTTTATTATTGGGGTCTGCAGAAAAATCTTTATTTGAAAACAATACAGAGAATGTTCCGTTAACATGCTGTACTTTACTAAACATCTGGGCAATTTTTAGTGCAGTATCCTTCGGGCTTAATTTTAAGAACCCTTGAGTGGTACAAGCAATAGGCTGTATAGCAAGTGGAGTTATGATTTCATAATCTAAATCATAAAACAAAAAAGGAGTACAGGTTCCTGCTCTAAAACCAGGCTGATTCTCATATACCATTGTGTAATCTTTCTTTATTTCTAGGGCAAGCAAGTTTCTATAAATTTCTGGAAGGCCTATACGTAAATTACTGTTTTGACTGCTTTGAATGGTTCTATTTATAATATGCTCTAGGGTTGTTTTTTCGGTTTTTAAAAAATCGGGGTTTGTTAAAGCTCTGAGAGAAACCAAAAGACCTACCTCCTTATAGTCTGCAACATACTTGATTAGCATTTTAAATTTTTGCTTCTGGGTATTTATGGTCTCGTGAAATGCTACCGCTTCCCCCAACAAGAAAAACACAGTAAGTTTCATCTTACTTTTTTTAGTAACATCTAGTATCCACTTATAGCTATTATAAGGGTCTTTTCGTAGGCCTAAAACAACTTTGGAGCGAAGTGCAAACTGTTTTAATCTTAGCCCAAAAAGATCTGAAGTAAAACCAATAAAAGACCTGAAAATGCCTTTGTTTAAAAAAGCATATGCTACTTGTGCATTAATTAAACTATGCACTGTTGTTTGTTTTTCTGGAAATAATAGCTGTGGAAATCTTTGTTGTAACAAATCCTTGAGTTTATAGCTCCAAATATCAATCACCGGGCTATCTAGAAAGTTGTATTTGAAACCCAAACTCTCAAGAGCAGAAAACCTTCCCAGAGGATCCTTTACATTAGGCAAATACTCTTCATACCTGCTCAACAAATAAAAAGCGGCTGTAAATATATCAAAGGGTAAGGCGCTTTTATCACTCACTGCAAAGAAACATTTGGTTGTGTCCCAATCTCGCACATTAATCTCTACACTTTCAATTCCTTGTTGAGTAAGTAAGCCATGACTTTGAAAAAAAAGCTCATTACCCAAAGGTTGTTTCCCATAAGATACTTTAGGACCTTTGTGTGCTAAAAAGACATCAATCTCTGTTGTAAAACCAACTTTAACACCCAAAATACGAGTACATATGTGTTTAAAAACATACGAAATCCTTGGAGTAATTTGTTTGGTAAAAATAAGTAGCATAAGGAAAAATAACCTAAAATATACAGCAGTTTTTAAACCGTATATAATTCAAATATAGGATAATTTGATTTGTTATTTTTTGATTTTAAAATAAAAGGTACTCCCCACTCCAAATTGAGATTCTACCCATATATCACCCTCGTGGAGTTTAACTATTTTTTCTGCGTGAGCTAGACCAACACCACTTCCCTCCTGCTTTTGCTGAGTAGGTACACGAGAAAAAATTGTAAAAAGATCTTCTATGTCCTGCTCTTTGATTCCAATACCATTGTCTGCAACAGAAAAAATCCAAAATTCTTCTTCTTCTTTTGCAGTAATATTGATAATAGGAGCCACATCTTTTTTGGCATACTTAAGAGCATTACTCAATAAGTTTTGAAACAGTAAACGCAACTCTACTTTATACCCCTTTATTTTAGGGAGTTTACCACAAATAATAGTTGCACTAGTTTCTTGAATTCGTTTTTTAAGATCATACTTAGCTACCTCAAGCTGCTCTTGCACATCTACTTTTGTTATTTTTAAATCCCTACCAATACGGCTGTGTTCTAGCAGCCCTTTGATTTGCTGAGCCATTCTCCCGGAGGCTTCATGAATATACCCAATATACTCTTTGCCCTTTTCAGAGAGTTGGTCTGTGAATTTTTGCATTAAAAAATCGCTGCTAAACCTTATGGTTGCCAGAGGCTCCTGCAAATCATGTGAACAAATAGAAACAAACTGCTCAAGATCTTTATTAACTCTCTCTAAATCTTCCTTTTTATTTTTAGCCTTGCGTTGTGCTTTTTTAATTTCTGAAATATCTACCAAAGTGAATATAGATTTGACAACAATACCAGCTTTATTATAAATTGCTCTTGAATTTAAAATTGCTTGTATTGATTTTCCTTTTTTGGTTTTCAGAGTAATTTCTTCACTTGCAATTGGGCCTTGACTCAAAGATGCTTCTAGGAGAGCAAGGATTTTAATACTAGATTTTTTTGTAACTATTTCGGAAATATGAGTGCCAAGAACTGCTTTTTTGTTTTTATAGCCAAGGTTAGAAACAAGCATACTGTTGCAATTAACAATATACCCTGTCAGTGGATTTATTGTGGCATGCATAACTGGATTATCCTCATACAAAAAACCAAAATTAGTTTCACTTATTCTTAGCCTTTCCTGCAAACTATCAATTTGTTGTTCTAGTTTGGTGATTTGAGATGATTCTTTGCTTGATTGTTTGTTCAATGTATCTTTTATTAATATGATCTATTTTTGCAGTGACACTGCACCTTTAATTATTTTAAAATTTCTTTGACTTTTTCAAAATCTAAACCGCCATAATTACCACTACTCATTAGCAGCAATGAAGTATTGTTAAAGTCTTGGGCAAACAAATAGTCTTGAAAGGCTAATGGGTCTGTAAAGACCAATAAATCTTCTCTTTGAAAAGCCTTTAATATTTGAGCACTCGATACAGTATCCAACTTTTTTATTTTTACTGCCTTTGGTGAGTAAAATACCACTGCCTTATCTGCATTATCAAGGGCACCTTTATATTCAGAGAGAAATTCTGGATTTAGACTACTGTAGGTATGCAATTCTAAACATGCTAGTAAACTACGCTCAGGATACTGATTTTTTAGGGCCTGAGTGGTTGCTCTTACTTTACTTGGTGAATGTGCAAAATCCTTATATGCTATGCTTGTAGGTCCTTGTGCAATTTTTTCTAAGCGCTTGCTTGCTCCAGAAAAGGTAGCAATTGCCTCATAAAAATCTTCTTGTTGAACACCCATAAGTTGGCAAATCCAACGAGCCCCCTCCAGGTTATTTAAATTATGTTTTCCAAACACCTCGATGGGCATTGCTCCATCTTGTGTATCTAGAAGGGTATCACCATTCTCAACACTATATTTAGGTGTTTTGTAGGGATACTTTTTAATTTGGTTTTGGGTTGTCTCCACTACTTGTTTAACCTCTATATCTTCTTGATTGTAAACTATGGCACCGCCATGAGTGATCTGGGAGAGAAAAACACGAAATTGCTCCACATAGTTATCAAAGGTTGGAAATACATTGATATGATCCCAAGCAATGCCACTGAGCAAAGCAATATTAGGTTTGTATAAATGAAACTTTGGGCGTCTATCAATGGCAGAGGATAGATACTCATCACCTTCCAATACAATGAAATCATTTTCTTTTGTAAGATGTACCATGGTCTCAAACCCCTCTAATTGCGCTCCTACCATATAATCTACTTGTACATCATGGTAGTGCATTACATGCAATATCATGGAGGTGATAGTGGTTTTACCATGAGATCCTCCAATAACTACACGGGTTTTATTTTTAGACTGCTCGTATAAAAATTCTGGATAACTATAAATAGTGAGACCAAGCTCCTTTGCACGCAGGAGCTCTACATTGTCTTGTTTGGCGTGCATTCCTAAAATAACAGCATCAATATCTGATGAGATTTTATCTTCAAACCATCCATATTGCTCTGGTAGTAACCCTTTGGCTGCTAATCTTGACCTAGAAGGATCAAAAATCTCATCATCGCTTCCCGTTACGTGTTCTCCCTTGTTGTGTAATGCCAGGGCTAAATTATGCATGGCACTCCCACCAATGGCTATGAAATGGATTCTCATCTACCTTTTAAAAATTTATATGGTTAATTATACACAAGTGTAACTCACTTACTCCAAAAATAGAAAGATAACCTTTAACATCAATTCAGAAATTAAAATTATTTTAAAGCTGCTGTATTAATATCTTTTCTTTGGCTGCTTGTTTAAACCCAGGAGCTATTGCGAGCGCTTTATCGATCCAGAAAAGCGCCTTGGTTTTAGCTCCCATACTTCTATACACTTGGGCCAACCTTAGATAGGGCCACCATATAGGTGTGTTATCTTCTGAAGAATAGTATTGTAGATAGGTTTTTAAATGTGTTATCGCCAATTGAGGCTCTAAATTATAGCTTGCGGCAAGCTCGCCTATTAGATAGTTCAATTCATTTTGATGGTCATCAAGGGTAAGATTTTGTTTTAACATCTGTATTGCCTTTTGAACTTGGCTAGTGTTTTTGTAAAAATCAATGAGTTTAGAAAAACTATCTAAAGATCCTTGTTGTGCAACAGCATTTTTGTAAAACTGTTCTGCAGCTAGAACATCACCTGTATAGCTAGCAATATATCCTTTGGCTATATAGCCTTTTTCTAGAGATAGCTCAGTGAGCTCATTTGCATAAAATAGCGCTGTGTCTTCACTACCACCAATAATAGCGGGCAATTGCATATACAACTCTACGAGTGCCGCTCTCACTTTTGTGTGAGTAGAGTCTAGTGTTGCTGCTTTTTTAAAATGCATTTTAACATCACTAATATACAATGCAGCACTAAATTTATTCACAGAGAGCGCCTTCATACCCAGTACACCGCCATATTTAAAGTGGTAATTAGCGTTAGTTGGATCTAGGTCTACAAGTGATTTATAATAAATCATTGCAGTATCCCACTCTTTGGCATCTCCTGCTATATCTCCTAGATATTCTAGTGTGACAAGGTCATTAGGGTACTGGTTAAGATGTAGTTCAAAAAGAGGAGTAGCTTTAGCAATATTCCCTTGCAGATAATAGTTCTGGGCAAGCTCAAAGCTTGTTTGACTTAGCAAAGAAAAAGGAAACATTAATACTAAAAGTAGCCCTCGCATAAAACGATATTAAGATGTGTTAATTTAAAAAGTACACCCTATTTGTGTCTGTTTACTCTTGTAAGAATAACAGCTGTTGGTCTTGAGTTAGTGTACACTAGTTTGGTTAAGCATGGTCCAAAGTTTGTCTTTTAGCTGCATTAAACCCTGTTGGGCCATTGAACTAAAAAACAAATAAGGGATTCCCTCAAAATCTATATCTAAAGCCTGCTTCATTTCTGCCTTTAACTCATCATCTAGCATATCAGCTTTTGAAATGGCCACCAATTTATCTTTGTCTAGAAGTTCAGGATTATAGCGCTTTAGTTCGTCTAGAAGGACATCATATTGTTTTTTTATATCATCTGCATCTGCAGGGATTAAAAAAAGCAAAGTAGAGTTGCGTTCTATGTGACGTAAGAAATAATGTCCAAGCCCCTTTCCTTCTGCAGCTCCTTCTATAATACCAGGTATATCTGCCATGACAAAAGTTCTGTGATCTCGGTAGGCTACAATACCCAAATTTGGCTTTAGAGTAGTAAACTCATAATTAGCAATTTTTGGTTTTGCAGCAGTAATTACAGACAGTAGTGTAGATTTTCCGGCATTTGGAAATCCTACCAAACCTACATCTGCCAAAACTTTCATCTCAAGGGTAAAGGCTCCCTCTTCTCCATCCATTCCTGGTTGAGCGTAACGAGGTGTTTGATTGGTAGAAGATTTAAAATGATTATTTCCGAGTCCTCCCATACCTCCTTTTGCAAGGATAAGCTCTTCATCGTGTTGTAAAAGCTCTTTTAATCTTTCTCCAGTTTCTGTGTTTATAACTAGGGTACCTAAAGGCACCTCAATGTAGATATCTTCTCCATCTGCGCCTGTACTTGTTTGTTTACTTCCTGCACCGCCATACCCGGCTTTGAAATGGCGCTTAAATTTTAAATGGTGTAGTGTCCAAAGGTTGCTATTGGCCTTTAGTATAATATGACCTCCACGCCCTCCATCTCCACCATCTGGGCCTCCTTTTGGGATGAATTTTTCACGTCGCAAATGCGCACTTCCTTGCCCACCCTTACCAGAGGTTACATGAATTTTTACGTAGTCAACAAAATTTCCTTCAGTCATACCTTTTTCTTACCTGGGTAAGATTTTTTATAGTTCACGCTTATTATAATTTATCAAACACTTCGCTCAAACGAGCTGTAATCTCTTGAATATTTCCGACACCGTTTACACCAAAGTATTTGTTCTGAGCTTTATAAAATTCTTTTAAAATATCCGTTTTTCGGTAGTACTCTGCAACGCGTTCTCTAATAATGGCCTCATTAGCATCATCAGCGCGGCCACTTGTTTTACCCCGCTCTAATAATCTGCCAACCAACACCTGATCATCTACCTCAAGAGCTACCATTGCATTTATTTGACTAGATTTCTCTTCCATTAATGTGGCAAGAGCTTCTGCTTGTGCTTGTGTTCTTGGGAATCCATCAAAAACAAAGCCATTGGCGTCAGGGTTTTTCTCTACCTCAGCATTTAGCATCTTAATGGTTACACCATCTGGTACTAAATGTCCTTTATCCATGTAGGACTTGGCAAGTGTGCCTAATTCTGTTTGATTTTTTATGTTATATCTAAACACATCACCTGTAGAGATGTGTACCAATTGATATTTTACTTTTAATACCTCTGCTTGCGTTCCTTTTCCGGCACCTGGAGGGCCAAATAGTACGATATTTGTCATCTTTTTTGTTTTCTGGACTATAGGGTTTTATAAAACTCTATAATTTAATAAATGTTGTACAATAATTAATCGCGGCAAAGATAGCTATTTGAAAGAACAATGTATCTTTGTGTTATGGCAAATTATTTTTCTTCAAATTTCACACTCGGGATTTTAGGCGGCGGCCAACTAGGCAAAATGATGCTTTATGAAACGCGCAAATTTGACATCACCACACATGTGCTAGATCCTAGCCTTGAAGCCCCTTGCCGTATTGCTTGTGACCATTTTACCCAAGGAGACCTATTGGATTACGACACCGTGTATAATTTTGGAAAAAAAGTAGACACGCTCACCATAGAGATAGAAGGGGTAAATATAGATGCACTAGAAACTTTAGAGAAAGAAGGAACAAAAGTATACCCTAGCTCAAAAACACTGCGGAATATTCAAGACAAAGGAGTGCAAAAAAAGTTTTATGCCACCCATAAAATACCCACTGCTGCGTTTTCTGTTTTTAAGACTACTACACTGTTAAAAAAAGCAGTAAGCACAGGAGCATTACAACTACCTTTTGTCTGGAAAAGCTGCACGGGTGGTTATGATGGAAAAGGTGTTCAAGTAATTAAAACATCTGAGTCACTTGAACAATTACCAGATTGCCCATGTATAACAGAAGATTTGGTTGCTTTTAAAAATGAACTTGCTGTAATTGTGGTACGAAATCCAGGCAATCAGGTAAAAACATATCCTGTTGTAGAAATGGAATTTCATCCCCAGGCAAACCAAGTAGAGTATGTTATATGCCCTGCCCGCATTGACCAAAAAGTTGCTGCAAAAGCACGCAATATCGCCATACAAGTTTCTAAAGCCTTTGAGCACGTAGGGCTTTTAGCCGTAGAAATGTTTCAAACAATTGATGACCAAATTATAGTAAATGAAGTAGCTCCTAGGCCACACAATTCTGGCCATTACAGTATTGAGGCTAGTTACACAAACCAATTTGAACAACACATAAGAGCAATTCTAGATCTGCCTTTAGGCAGTACCGCTAGTAAAGTAGGTGGTATAATGGTAAATTTGGTGGGAGAACAAAATCACACTGGCGATGTAGTCTATCAAAATATGGAGAAGATTATGGATATGGATGGGGTAACACCCCATATTTACGGTAAGAAACAAACGCGCCCTTTTAGAAAAATGGGCCACGTTACCATTGTAAATGAAAATATTGATACCGCAAGAGAGATTGCACAGCAAGTAAAAAAATGTATAAAAGTAATAAGCAAATAATTATGAAAGTAGCAATAGTAATGGGATCCACCAGTGATATGCCCGTAATGCAAGATGCCATAGATATCTTACAAGGATTTGACATAGAAATTGAAGTAGATATTGTTTCTGCGCATCGCACACCAGAAAAACTATTTAACTTTAGTAAAAATGCCCATACTCGGGGTATAAAAGTAATTATTGCAGGAGCCGGTGGCGCAGCTCACCTCCCTGGCATGGTAGCCTCTTTATCTCCACTACCTGTAATTGGTGTACCTGTCAAGTCAAGCAATAGCATAGACGGTTGGGACTCTGTATTATCTATCCTTCAAATGCCTGGTGGAGTACCCGTTGCAACTGTTGCCTTAAATGGAGCCAAAAATGCAGGTATCTTAGCTGCGCAAATTATTAGCACCTCAGACACCTGCGTGCTAGATAAAATAATTGCCTATAAAGAGGGGTTAAAAATAAAAGTTGAACAAAGCGCTAAAAACCTTTAATACTAATTTAGCTCCATTTTTTTCCAAACCCTTAGACGCTACATCCTAACTTATGGACAATCCATTATTACAACACTTTGACCTAGCTCCTTTTTCTAAAATCAATAATGAGCACTATCTACCGGGCATTAAAGCGCTCATTGAAACCACCAAACAAGAGGTAGCTGATATTACAAAAAACCCAGACGTCCCAACCTTTAAAAACACAATTGAGGCCCTCGAGAATACGGGAAAAGCACTAGATAGAGCTACAAGTATTTTTTTTAATTTAAATAGCGCAGAAACAAATGATCAAATCCAGCAAATAGCGCAAGAAATTTCTCCACTATTATCAAATTTCTCGAATGATTTACTGCTCAACCAGGACCTTTTTAAACGAGTGAAAACCATATACGATCTCAAACAAACCCTAGATCTGAATGGAGAACAGCAGATGTTGCTAGAAAAACAATACAAAGGATTTGCCAGAAATGGAGCCAATTTATCTGAGAAGAAAAAAGCACAACTTCGTAGTATCGATACCCAGTTATCTAAACTAGGTTTAAGTTTTGGTGAAAATGTACTTGCCCAAACAAACGCCTTTGAATTATTGATAGACAAAGAGCAAGATCTAGCGGGCTTGCCAGCGGGAGAAAAAGAAGCTGCCAAACAGATAGCTAAAGAAAAAGGCAAAAAAGGTTGGATTATTACCTTAGACTATCCAAGTTATGTCCCGTTTATGAAATATGCACAAAACAGAGCCTTGCGTAAAAAACTAGCCCTGGCATTTGGTGCAAGAGCCTTTCAAGACAACCCACAAAATAACGAGCAACATGTTTTAGATATTGTAAAATTAAGATACCAAAGGGCCCAACTCCTAGGCTATAAAAGTCATGCACATTTCGTTCTAGAGGAGCGTATGGCACAATCACCAGAAAAAGTACACGGTTTTTTAAACGAATTACTAGTAAAAGCTAAACCGGCGGCTCAAAGAGAATTTAATGAGCTAGAAACATTTGCAAAAAAAATTGACGGGATAGACCAACTACAAAAATGGGACAGTGCTTATTATGCTGAAAAATTAAAACAAGAAAAATTTAGCTTAGATGATGAGCTACTTAAACCCTATTTTAAATTAGAGAACGTTATACAGGGCGTTTTTAGTGTGGCCAAGAAATTGTTTGACCTTGATTTTAAAGAAGATACAAGTATTGACACCTATCACCCAGATGTAAAAACCTACCGTGTACTTAATACAGAAGGTGAACTTGTTGCGATTTTTTATGCAGATTTTCATCCTCGAGCTGGCAAACGGGGTGGTGCTTGGATGACAAGCTATAAACCTCAACAAATAATAGATACCCCAGATGGAAAAGGTGAGATAAATGACAGACCTCACATCTCTAACGTTTGTAATTTTACAAAACCAACTGCCACAAAGCCCTCCCTATTAACTTTTGGTGAGGTTACCACTCTTTTTCATGAGTTTGGTCATGGCCTCCATGGAATGCTTGCAAACACAAAGTATAAAGGCCTAAGTGGTACCAATGTTTCATGGGATTTTGTGGAACTGCCAAGTCAAATATTAGAAAACTGGTGCTATGAAAGACAAACCCTAGAGTTATTTGCGACACACTACAAAACTGGTGAGGTAATTCCTATGGAGCTTATTGAAAAAATTAAAGCCTCTGCTACATTTCATCAAGGTATGCAAACCCTTAGACAACTTAGTTTTGGTTTACTTGACATGGCATGGCATGGCAGTGACCCTTCAAAGATAAGCTCTGTAAAAGACTTTGAAAACAGTGCTTTTAAAGACACCGCATTATATCCACAGACCCCTAGCACTTGTATGAGTACTGCATTTAGTCATATATTTCAAGGAGGGTACAGTGCTGGCTATTACAGCTACAAGTGGGCCGAGGTGCTTGACGCAGACGCTTTTGCTTATTTTAAAGATGAAGGAATTTTCAATAAAAAAGTAGCTCGTAAATTTAAAGATTTTGTTTTGTCAAAGGGTGGCACTGAGGACCCTATGGAACTATACATTAAATTTAGAGGGCAAAAACCAAATCCAGATGCCTTGTTGGAAAGAGCAGGGCTGGTTTAACAAGTATTAATTATGAAACTCATTTACCTTACCCTATTTACGGTCTTGCTTTATAGTTGCAAACAAACACCTTTAAAAGAGGTGATCAAAAAACAGCAGACAGAAAAGATAACTGTAGACACCACTTCTAGCGCTTCAATTTACAGCAACTTGCAAGGTACTTGGGTGAATATACAAAGCCCTGCAAGCACCCTAACTTTTGAAAATAAGACAGTGGTTAATAGCTACGATGGTGTTGTAGTTAAAAAAGATATTGGTTACAGTATACAAGATTCTTGTGCAGGAACTAATTTTAAAAATACGCCAATAGAAAAGGACAAATACATCGTAACATCCTCAGCTACTGCAGAGTGTTATTACATTGTTAAGCTAGACAAAGAAAATCTTATCCTAGGATTTTGGGGCGTTGAGAAACCCCTTATATTTAAAAAAAAGATAGAAGAACTTTAGGGTTTTAAGTCAAAACAAAATATGACACCCACAATATAATTGCCCACAAACTAGCAATACCCTCTACCCAAAAAGAGGCAAAATATTTTGACTGATCTACCCTAGAGAGATATAAACAATAAGCTATAACCAAGCAAATAATAAACAAGGGGGCTGTTTTACCAAAAACAAACGGCTGCTTTAACCCCTCAAACAATAAAGTTAAAATAAGTAACACACCGCCAATAATTTTTGTTTTTTGTACCCCAAGTAATTGAGGAAAGGTTACCAAAAAAGGCTTGTCTTGTGATAGGTCTCTAATTTCGAAAGGGACTATTAAAGCAAGTACAATAAAAAATCGTTGGGTAAAACAAATCCATACATCTGGGCTAACATTGTGGGCATAATATACTGGCACCAATACAGTAAGGGCAGACCAAACTAGTGCTACTATAAACACTTTAACACCTGCCATAGAACGAAAGTTTTTTTGGTTTATGGAAGGAAAAACATACAGCAAGGTTAAAAAGCCAAGCACACCAAGTATTACCAACACTTTAAAATCTAATTGGCTTAAAAAATAAACTAACAAACAAAACACTGCCAAAGAAAATACTTGTAAGTTTTGCAAACTTCTAAGCAGGCTTTTGTGTTGAAACCCTGCTAACTCTGCATATTTAATAAAATTATAGCCTGTAATTGTCCCTAAAAAAGCAACCCAATACAATGCACCAGGAAGTGATATATCATACTCAATACCTGTCACAAATACAAGCCCTGTAACACCCATGGCAACATGTATACTGCTTTTTATGTAAAAAGAAAAAAAAGAGTGTAGCAATTTCACAATATAAAATTACATATTCCATGTCTTGAAACCCCCTAACAACTATACTTTTTAAAAAGAATGTTAGTAACATCGGTTTTTGGTTGAAAAATAAACGTTTGCAAAACGTTAAACATTTCATTTTTATTTTTTTTATGTTGTACTTTTGCACCCATATTATTAAGGTGTTTTTTTACCATAAAAACCTTAATATCAAACATTACATTTGTTCAATTAATACTATTTCCTTACCTAGGAAAATGCTATGAATACAGACTCTTTTGCCCTTAGACATATTGGCCCACGTAAAGAAGACCTTGAAAAAATGCTTTACACTGTTGGCGCACAATCAATGGAAGAACTCATCAATCAAACCATCCCTGATGATATTAGGCTGGAAAAAGATTTAACGCTAGACATAGCAATGAGTGAACAGCAATATCTTGAGCACATTGGAGATCTTGCTACAAAAAATCAAGTTTTTAAAACCTATATAGGTCTTGGGTATCACCAGGCTATTACTCCTCCCGTAATACAAAGAAATATTCTTGAAAATCCAGGTTGGTACACGGCATACACTCCCTATCAGGCAGAGATTGCACAAGGACGTCTTGAGGCGCTGCTAAATTATCAAACCATGATTACAGATCTTACGGGCATGGAGCTTGCTAATGCCTCACTGCTAGATGAATCTACAGCTGCTGCAGAGGCAATGGCGTTGCTATTTGCAGTAAGAGAGAGACAACAAAAGAAAGATGGAGTAAACAAATTTTTTGTATCAGAGGATATCCTACCTCAAACACTTTCTTTACTTCAAACCAGAGCGACACCAATTGGAATAGAATTGGTTGTTGGAGATCATAAAAGTTTTGACTTTAGCTCAGATTTTTTTGCTGCTATATTACAATACCCAGGAAAAAGTGGGAAAGTTTATGATTTCAAATCTTTTGTAGCTCATGCCAATAATAACCAAATTAAAGTAGCTGTTGCCGCAGACATACTAAGTCTTGTAAAACTAGAATCGCCAGGGTCTTTTGGAGTAGATGTTGTGGTAGGTACCACACAAAGATTTGGTATCCCACTCGGTTATGGTGGGCCTCATGCAGCTTATTTTGCAACAAAAGAAGCTTACAAGCGTAATATACCTGGACGTATCATTGGTGTTACCAGAGATACAAAAGGAAATCGAGCTCTTCGAATGGCACTTCAAACAAGAGAACAGCACATAAAAAGAGATAAAGCCACTAGTAATATTTGCACCGCTCAAGTACTACTTGCAGTTATGGCGGGTATGTACGGGGTATATCACGGTCCAAAAGGACTTACATACATTGCAAACAAAGTACACAATCATGCTGCCACGCTTGCCAACGCACTAGAGGGTTTAGGATTTACCCAGACTAACGAAACATATTTTGATACCATTGCTGTAAAAACAGATGCTAGTAAAATTAAATTCTTGAGTGAGGCAAAGCAAATGAATTTCTATTATCCAGATCCAGAGACTGTCTCTATCTCGGTAAATGAAACCACTACCCTAAAAGACCTCAACAAAATCGTTGCACTCTTTGCAGAGGCAAACCATAAAGAAGCGTTTAAAATTACAGAAATTAGTGTTGGAAACTCCATTCCAAAAAGTATTGCTAGACAAACACCATTTTTAGAAAACAATGTGTTTAACTCTCACCACAGTGAGACAGAACTTATGCGTTACATCAAAAAACTTGAACGCAAAGATTTGGCCCTAAACCACTCTATGATTGCTCTAGGGAGTTGCACAATGAAACTCAATGCTGCTGCTCAAATGCTTCCTTTGAGCAATCCTATGTGGGGCAACATGCATCCATTTGTTCCTGTAGAACAAGCTGCAGGCTATCAAGTAATGCTTAAAAAACTTGAAGAACAACTTACAGAAATTACAGGTTTTGCTGGTACATCTTTACAACCAAACAGTGGAGCGCAGGGAGAGTATGCAGGGCTAATGGTCATTAGAGCATACCATGAATCTAGAGATGATCACCATAGAAATATATGCCTTATCCCATCCTCTGCTCATGGAACAAATCCTGCAAGTGCAGTAATGGCAGGAATGAAAGTAGTAGTTACAAAGGCAAATGAGGAAGGAAACATTGATGTAGAAGATTTGCGGGCTAAGGCAGAAGAGCATAAAGACAATCTTGCTGCACTTATGATTACCTATCCCTCAACACATGGTGTATATGAAAGTGCAATTAAAGAAATCACAGGTTTAATTCATGACAATGGAGGCCAGGTATATATGGATGGCGCAAACATGAATGCACAAGTAGCCCTTACAAACCCGGGCGCAATTGGAGCAGATGTATGTCATTTAAACTTACATAAAACATTTGCCATACCCCACGGAGGTGGTGGTCCTGGCGTTGGCCCAATTTGTGTAGCAAAACAATTGGTTCCATTTCTACCTAGCAATCCATTAATTGAAACTGGCGGTGAACATGCCATTACCGCAATCTCTGGGGCTCCCTGGGGAAGTGCATTGGCTTGTTTGATTAGCTACGCTTACATATGTATGTTGGGAGAAAACGGGCTCAAAAAATCTACGCAGTATGCCATCTTAAATGCAAATTATATCAAAGAGAGGTTGGACGGTCATTTTGATGTATTGTATGCAGGAGAAAAAGGGCGGGCTGCCCATGAAATGATTATTGATTGCCGTCCATTTAAAGACCACGGCATTGAGGTTGTAGATATTGCTAAACGACTTATGGATTATGGCTTTCATGCTCCAACAGTATCCTTCCCAGTGGCAGGAACTATGATGATAGAACCTACAGAAAGTGAAAGCCTTCAAGAGTTAGATCGTTTTTGTGATGCAATGATATCTATTGGTCATGAAATAAAAGCAACAAGCAAGCAAGAGCCTAACAACGTTCTAAAAAATGCACCTCACACACAGGCGCTACTCACATCAGATACTTGGGATTTACCATATACAAGACAACAAGCCGCATTTCCACTAGCATTTGTTAGTGATAACAAATTTTGGCCAAGTGTTGCTAGAGTAGATGATGCATATGGAGATAGAAATTTAGTTTGTACCTGCGCGCCAATAGAACAATACATGGAAGTGTGATGCTATAGCATAAATTAAAAAATCCTCATTTTAGTGCACTAAAGCGAGGATTTTTTTTGTGCTAATTAACCTAAAACAACGATATACTTAACAAGTTACATTTAAAGAGAATTAGCATCTATAGTGCATTCTTTTTCCTACATTAGCAAAAAATTTATACCATGGGCATTACCATTACGGGAACTGGAAGTTATATACCAAAAGAGATTACTAGTAACAAAGATTTTGAGAATCACGATTTTTACAATGAGGACGGAACTAGTTTTTCCCTTCAAAACGATGTGATTATTGAGAAATTTAAGGCCATCACTGGAATCAGTGAGAGAAGGTATGCTCAAAAAAAATATAGCACTTCAGATATTGCCTCTTTTGCAGCACAGAAAGCTATAGATTTTGCAAAATTAGACCCAGAAACATTAGATTATATCATTGTAGCTCATAACTATGGAGATGTCAAGCATGGCAGTAACCAAAGTGATACTGTACCAAGCCTAGCCTCTCGTGTAAAAAGTAATTTGCAGATAAAAAATCCATCGTGTATTGCTTATGATTTAATTTTTGGTTGTCCTGGTTGGCTAGAGGCAATGATCCAAGCCAATGCCTTTATAAAAGCAGGTATAGCAAAAAAATGCCTTGTTATTGGCGCAGAAACATTATCTAGAGTTACAGACCCTCATGATAGAGATTCTATGATATATAGTGATGGTGCTGGAGCAACAATTATAGAACATACAGAGCATACAGATGGAATTATCTCGCATGCTACCGCTACCCATGCCCTCGAGGAGGCAAATTACATTTATTTTGGTAACAGTAATAATCTAGAAGACCAAGATTCTGGAAAGTACATAAAAATGAATGGTAGAAAAATTTATAATTTTGCCTTAACTAATGTTCCAAAGGCTATGAAAAATTGTTTGGAGGACAGTGGATATGACATTAAAGATGTAAAGAAAATATTGATCCATCAAGCCAATGAAAAGATGGATGAAGCTATTGTAAAAAGATTCTATGGCCTTTATGATTTGCAGGCACCACAAGACATCATGCCAATGACTATAAACACTCTCGGAAACTCAAGTGTTGCAACAGTTCCTACACTTTACGATCTCATCATAAATAACAACATGCAAGGGCATAGTATTAAAAAAGGAGATCTTATTATGTTTGCCAGTGTTGGTGCAGGTATGAATATTAATGCAATGGTCTACAAAGCATAATCATGTATCCAGGGAACTATCCAAAAAAAAGATACAGAATTACCAAGGCTTTTGTAGAGCAAACCATATCAAAACAAGAAAAAATCATTGATCTTGGTGTGGTAAATCCATTTTCTGAAATTTTAAAAAAAGAAGGATATAATGTCACAAATACAAATGGAGAAGATTTGGACATCAATACAAAAGCAGTGCAGGTAAACGGGTATGAGGTTGCTACTGCGTTTGAAATATTTGAACACCTTGTATCACCCTATAACGTTCTAAAAGATATAAAAGCTAAAAAATTAATTGCCTCTGTACCTCTTAAGTTGTGGTTTGCATCAGCGTATAAAAGTAAGACAGACCCCTGGGATAGACATTACCATGAATTTGAAGATTGGCAGTTTGACTGGTTGTTAGAAAAAGCTGGCTGGAGAATAAAAAAAAGTGAAAAATTCACAAACCCTGTTAAAAAAATTGGGTTTAGACCTATTATGAGATACTTCACACCAAGATACTATCTTATCTATGCAGAACGTATTTGAAAATAACCATCATCATACCTGTATACAACGAACAAGCACATCTCGATTTAATGCTTGGGTCTTTAATTGGGCAGACTATAAAACCATCACAAGTTATCATTGTTGATGACAACTCTACAGATAACACCCCTAGCATCATAAAGAAATACGTAGATAACCACGATTGGATATCAGCAATAAACACAAAAAAAACACCAATACACAGCCCAGGAGCCAAAGTGGTAGAGGCCTTTTATAAAGGATACCAAAAGTGTAATCCAGACACACAGCTCATCGGCAAGTTTGATGCAGATATTATACTTCCACCAAATTATCTTGAAAAAATGGTGGCTATTTTTACCTCAGACCCTTTAGTGGGTATGGCAGCGGGAAATCTATATATTAAAAATAAACAAACGTGGGTCTTTGAAAATATTTCAGAAAAAACCAAGGTGCGAGGACCTATAAAATTATATAAGAAAGAGTGCTTTGAGGACATTGGTGGCCTTAAAAAATCTATTGGTTGGGACACCATTGACGTATTATTAGCAGGCTTTCATGGATGGAAAACAAAGACAGACACATCACTACATGTCAAACACCTAAAGGCTACTGGAAATGCCTACTCCCCCAAAGCCAAGTACTTACAAGGAGAAGCCTTTTACAAAATGCGTTATTCAAAAACTCTAGCAAGTATTGCTGCTCTAAAACTGTCTATCTTAAAAAAAGATCCTCTTTTTTATTTGCACTGCATGAAAGGATATGCTGTTTCAAAAAAACAGAGGCAACCTTTTATGGTATCTTATCAAGAAGGTGTGTTTATTAGAAATCTTCGCTGGAAAGCAATTAAAAAAAAGATAAAGATATTGTAAAGACTTATTATTCATTAGGGCTTGGATATTGATTACTTTTGAAAACAAAAAACTTTAATGAAAAATAGAGTAAAAATTGTACTTAGCATACTTATAATTTTGGGTGTTGGCTATCGTTTATCTGGATCTCAATGGAAACAAGAAGTCAAAAAGCCAAAAAACATTATCCTTCTCATTGGAGACGGTATGGGTCTTAGCCAAGTCTCTGCAAGTTATTTTTTCAAAGATAAAGCGCCAAATTTTGAACGTTTTAACACTATTGGACTCATAAAGACATCTGCAGCCACAAACCTAGTATGTGACTCTGCTGCTAGTGCAACTGCATACGCAACAGGAGTTTCTACTTACAACGGTGCTATTGGTGTAGATCAACAAAAAAATCCAGTTCCAACTATCCTAGAAAAAATAATCCCCAAAAATATTAGTACTGGAATCATTACAACATCCTCTGTTATGCATGCAACACCTGCTTGTTTTTATGCACACGCTGCATCGAGGAGGTCCTACCAAGACATTGCTGCATTTTTGCCAACATCAAAAATAGATTTTATTGCAGGTGGAGGTACTGAGTTTTTGGATAAAAATAAACGAGAAGACAGAAGAGATTTATATAAAGAATTTCAAGACAATGGATATGAGGTAAGCAATACCCTACCAAAACAAACAACAGATAAAAAACAAGCTATTTTTTTAGCAGAAGACGGGATGGACAAAATCCTTGAAGGAAGAGGAGACTTCTTGCCCAATGCCACAAAAATAGCGCTAGACAAATTATCAAAAAATAAAAACGGCTTTTTTTTAATGGTTGAAGGGGCACAAATAGATTGGGGAGGCCACGATAATGATACAGAGTACTTAATCACAGAGTTACTAGATTTTGATAAAACCATTGGTGTTGCATTAGATTTTGCTGCTCTAGACAATGAGACATTAGTTATTGTTACCGCAGATCATGAAACTGGGGGCTTCACCCTTGCTACAGATGATGGAGATTATAGTAAAATAAAACCTAGCTTCTCCACTACTGGACACTCAGCAACTATGATACCCATATTTGCCAAAGGACCCTCAGAAAACAATTTTGGTGGTATTTATAAAAACACAGCATTGTTTCAAAAAATGATGGATTTTTTTAATTAAAAAAAGCTTTATAGTTATACATTTAATTCCCTTGTCATAAATTTAGTACCTTAGCAATAGCTATCTATTATGAAATACCTTCAAGATATTGGATCTTACTTTTTAATGCTTAAACGTACCTTTAGTAGTTATACAAAAGCAGACGTTTTAAGAGAATTAATATTTAAAGAAATTGATGATTTAGTCATGAGTTCTCTTGGCATTGTTAGTTTTATAGGGTTTTTTGTTGGTGGGGTGATCACCCTACAAACAGCCCTAAATTTAACAGACCCAATTATCCCTAAAGAATTAGTAGCTTTTGCCACTAGACAATCTATTATCCTAGAATTTGCACCAACGTTCATCTCCATAATTATGGCAGGTAAAGTTGGATCTTTTATCACCTCGAGTATTGGCTCTATGCGTGTTACAGAGCAAATAGACGCACTTGAGGTCATGGGTATTAATTCATTAAACTATCTTGTTTTCCCAAAAGTAATAGCACTTCTCACCTACCCCTTTTTAATTGCAATTGCTATGTTTTTAGGGATTCTTGGAGGACTTATTGCTGGAGTATATGGCGGTTTTGTCTCGCTAGATGAATTTATAAGAGGCCTTCAGGAAGATTTTATACCATTTCATTTGGTATATGCTTTTGTGAAAACATATGTCTTTGCTTTTATACTAGCAACCGTACCTGCGTGGCATGGCTATTATATGAAAGGGGGGGCATTAGAGGTAGGTAAAGCAAGTACCAAGAGTTTTGTTTGGACAAGTGTACTTATTATTTTTGCAAATTATATCATCACTCAATTACTTTTAAGCTAATGATAGCAGTAGATAATTTAAAAATGCAATTTGGGTCAGAAGAAATTTTGAAAGGAATTTCTACCGTTTTCGAACAAGGAAAAACCAACCTAATTATTGGCCAAAGTGGGAGTGGAAAATCTGTGATGTTAAAATGTCTGATTGGGTTATTACAACCTGTTGCTGGAAGTATATCCTACCACAACAAACCCACAAATCAAATGAATCTCCAGCAGCAACGAATTCTTAGAGAAGAAATAGGGATGCTTTTTCAAGGGGGTGCTCTTTTTGACTCTATGACTATAGAAGAAAATATAATGTTTCCCCTAAGAATGTTTTCTCAGCAGAGTACATCAAATATGATCTCTAGAGTAAACGAGGTATTAAATAGAGTAAATCTTGACGGGGTGAACAATAAGTTTCCAGCAGAAATTTCTGGAGGAATGCAAAAAAGGGTTTCAATTGCCAGGGCTATTGTAAATAATCCTAAATATCTATTTTGTGATGAACCAAACTCTGGACTAGACCCAAAAACAGCTACTGTTATTGACAATCTCATTCAAAGGATTACCCATGAAAATGACATTACTACCATCGTAGTTACCCATGACATGAATTCAGTAATGGAGATTGGAGAGAGAATTAACTTTCTTAAAAACGGCATACTAGTCTGGAAAGGGACCCAAGAAGACATCTTTAAGACCAATAACCAAGATGTCACAGATTTTGTATACTCTAGCAACTTGTTTAGAAAAATAAGAGATGTACAAAACCAAAATATTTAATACATAAACAACAAAATGACTTGGTGATTTATTTTATAAACTCAACCTCTGCATTGGGCTGAAATAAATATATTTTTCCTGTTGAAATCTCCACACATTCATAGCGTTTTACTCGCTTTGCACCTCGTTTAAACAGTTTGCCATTATAGAGTCTAAACACCCCTCCATCGGGAATCTCAAAGATGTAATTCTTGTCGTTTTCTGGATCAAAATGCTTTAATGCCAATGATAACCTAGCATCTGTGTCGCTACTTGCCTTGGGGTTTTTAAAATGTAGCGCCAGTAAGGGTAAGAGTTGAGATGGAAAAACTTGAGGATTTATAAAAGGCAACATGAGTTGCTGAAAAGTAAATTTCCAATGCCTCCCATGAGGTTTAATATTTCTACCAAACTTCTTAAAGGCAACTAAATGTGCAATTTCATGAATTAAAGTAATAAAAAAACGGTACTTATTTAAACTTGCATTAATGGTTATTAGGTGCTGACCCTCTTTTGTTTTTCTATAATCACCATGACGTGTTACACGCTCATTAACAATTTTGAGATATACATCATTTTGCTTAATAAGTTCAAAGGCTGGAACCACCGAAGCCTCTGGAATATATTTTGACAAAACATCTATCATACCGCTACGGTGTTGAACTAGAAACTTCTAATACTTTACCATTATAAAAGGTGTGCCCTGTTAAAGAAAAATCGATAATATACGATGCCATTTGGGTGGCCGTTAAAGGAGCCTTGTACCCAGGAAATGCCTCCTCTAACATCTCTGTTTGAACGGCACCTAAAGCCAATACATTAAAAGAGGGACCCGTTTGCTTATACTCCTCTGCTAGTAGTTCTGTAAGGGTGATAAGCGCACCTTTACTACTACTGTAAGCAGCTAGTCCAGGAAACTTAGCACTCCCCTGCACACCTCCCATACTGCTTATATTTACCACATGACTTGATTTTTTAAAAAAAGGTAACATGACTTGGGTGAGAGAGAAAACACCAAATACATTTACATCATAACTTTGTTTGAAGTCTTCTAGAGAAAGTTCTGAAAATGGTTTATTCACTAAATATCCAGAATTATTAATGAGCACATCAACATGCTTCCAACCCTTCTCTTTCAGAAAAAGAGGCACTTTTTTAATATCATCAGGATCTGTAATATCACATGAAAAGCAATGACAATTAGAAATCTCTAGCCCAGAGACTGGTGCTGCATTTCTTGACAAGGCCAGAACATTGTGTCCACCTTGAGCTAGTAAAGCCACCATTTCATAACCAATGCCACGAGAGGTGCCTGTGATAATAATATTTTTCATACTTATTTTTTAAAAATCTTGACAAAAATATCTATTGTCGAAATAATACTTAAATATACAAAATCCCCGAGCCATCTATTTAAGATTTCTAAGGGATTTTAAGGATTTAAAAATTTCAGATAAACTACACAAACATAGTTACTGGATTTTCTATGTAATTACGTAATGTTTGTAAGAATTTGGCTCCAGTTGCACCGTCAACTGTTCTGTGGTCACAGGCTAGAGTTACTGTCATGGTATTACCTACAGCTAATGCTCCATTTTTTACCACTGGTTTTTGAATAATTGCCCCCACAGATAAAATAGCCGAGTTTGGCGCATTTATAATAGAGGTAAATTCTTTAATACCAAACATCCCCAAATTACTCACCGTAAAGGTGCTTCCATCCATTTCTTGTGGTGTAATTTTTTTGTTTCTTGCTTTAGTAGCCAACTCTTTTACATGCACACCAATTTGAGAAAAACTCATTTGGTCGGCAAATTTTAAAACTGGCACAAGTAGTCCATCATCTACAGCAACAGCAACACCAACATGGATATGCTTTGCAATTCGCATCAGCCCGTCTGTCCATTGGCTATTTACTTGTGGGTGTTTTCTTAGAGCCATTGCACAGGCTTTTACAATCATGTCATTGTAACTAATTTTAACATCTGGCGCGCTGTTTATGGCTGCCCTTGATGCCATGGCATTATCCATGTCAAGCTCAATGGTTAAGTAATAATGTGGTGCAGAGAATTTTGATTCACCCAAACGCTTTGCAATTGTTTTGCGCATTTGGCTGTTTTTAATTTCTTCAAAACTTTCAACACCAACAGGAGTATATTGTGCAACACCTGCAGAAGAGGGTTGGTAATTTTCTATATCACTTTTAATGATACGACCATTTTCTCCAGAGCCTTTCACAAGTTGCAAAGAGATCCCCTTATCAGTTGCTATTTTTTTAGCAAGTGGTGATGCAAATATTCTTTGTGATGTATTAGTGTTGGCAGCAACTTCTGGTGTTACTTCAACTCTAGTAGCCTCAGGGGTTTGTTGAACTTGTGGTGTTGGTGCTGGGGCAGATGCTGTTGCTGGAGCAGCTTTTGTAACCTCAGTAATGCCAGAAACGTCAGTTCCTGAGGGCCCAACAATTGCCAAAAGGGCATCAACTAAAGCCGTTTCACCTTCTTGGATACCTATTTTTAAGAGTGTTCCTGTATAGAAAGACTCAAATTCCATAGTTGCTTTGTCTGTCTCAATTTCGGCAAGAATATCACCTTCCTTGATACTGTCCCCTTCTTTTTTAAGCCAAGTTGCCACTGTTCCTTCTTCCATGGTATCACTTAGTCTTGGCATCGTAATAACCTCAACACCCTCTGGTATTACAGCTACCTCAGCCTCAGAGGCAGGTGAAGCTTCTAGGATTTGTTGTGAAGCTTCCTTGGATGTCTTATCAGAGCTGTCTTGTGAGGTGGCTGGGGTAAGGTGCATGGAAATATCTTCTCCTTTTTCACCAATGATTGCCAGAAGGGCATCCACGTTAGCTGTTTCGCCCTCTGCAATACCAATGTGAAGTAGAGTCCCTTCATGAAAAGATTCGAACTCCATGGTTGCTTTGTCTGTTTCAATTTCGGCAAGAATATCTCCTTCACCAACAGCATCTCCAACACTCTTTAACCATGTGGCCACGGTTCCTTCTTCCATGGTGTCGCTCAGACGCGGCATTGTAATTATTGTTGCCATAGCTTATAATTTATGAGATAAAAATGGGTAATCTTCTTGATCATATACAACGTCATACATGACATCCTTTTCTGGATATGGAGAATCTTCAGCGAATTTTTCACACTCACTAACCATTTCTTTCACTTTTTTATTAATCTTTTCGATGTCCTTCTCTGTTGCCCATTTATTTTCATAAATGTTATGAAGCACGTAATCTATAGGATCTTCTTCTTGTTTTTCTGCAACTTCTGCCTTTGTACGGTAGTGTTGGGCATCACTCATTGAGTGGCCTCTGTAACGGTAGGTTCTAATTTCTAAAAAGGTTGGACCTTCGCCTCTTCTGGCACGCTCCATTGCTTCATCCATTTCTTTGGCAACAACATCTGGTTTCATTCCATCAACAGGCTTACAAGGCATTTCATAACCAAGACCTAGCTTCCAAATATCTGTATGGTTGGCAGCTCTCTCAACAGAGGTACCCATAGCATATCCATTATTTTCACAACAAAAAACCACTGGTAATTTCCAAAGCATTGCCATATTAAAGGTTTCATGTAAAGAACCTTGACGTACCGCACCATCACCCATGTAACAGAGAGTTACAGCATTATCACCTTTATATTTATCTGCAAAAGCAAGTCCAGCACCAAGAGGTATCTGTCCTCCAACAATACCGTGACCACCATAAAAACGGTGCTGTTTAGAAAAAATATGCATAGAACCTCCCAAACCCTGAGAAGTTCCAGTTGCCTTACCATACAACTCTGCCATTACTCTTTTTGGGTCAACACCCATACCAATTGGTTGTACATGATTTCGGTATGCCGTAATCATTTTGTCTTTGCTAAGATCCATTGCATGGAGTGCTCCTGCCAAAACAGCCTCTTGACCATTGTATAAATGAAGAAATCCTCGTACTTTTTGATTGATATATACTTGCGCTAGTTTATCTTCAAACTTGCGCCAAAAAAGCATATTTTCATACCAATCTAGGTAGGTTTTTTTGGTGATTTTTTTCATACGTATATTGTATTATTCACTTTACGAACAATATTTGTAAAGCAACAGCAAAAATAACACATTAAATACTTATACAAAAGCAGTAAAAGTCTAAAAAAACGTTAGAAGAATTAAATTTTACAAAAAGTTACTTTAAGAATGAGCTATCAAAAATCAAGGGTAATAAATCTTTAACAGAATTAGACCTAACCACTTGGCCCGTCTCACCCATAAAATACACTTTTATTGGCTCATCTTGATTGACCTCATACTCTGCTAATGCTTGTCTACAAGAACCACAAGGGGGTGTTGGAGTGAGTACCTTATGATGCAGGGATCTAACCGTAATGGCAACATTTTTTATGGCCACGCCGGGATACCTAGCTCCAGCATAAAAAACAGCTACTCGCTCTGCACAGAGTCCAGAGGGATAGGCAGCATTTTCTTGGTTGTTTCCCTGAACAATAACCCCATTTGCAAGTTCTATGGAAGACCCTACCATAAAAGAAGAGTATGGAGCATACGCGCGGTCTCTAGCCTGCTTTGCTGATTGCATTAATTCTTGTATTGCATCTGGTAGCGTCTGAACACTATCATATACATCTAAGGAAATAGAAATATCAAGTTTTTTCAAAAGTAAATTTCTTTTAGCTTCTTCGAAGATACATTAATTGAATCTTCTATAAAATACAAATTCCAAATTCAATGATGAATTTGGAATTTGTATTTAAATATTTATATGGCCTCTATTTTAATACTCATCATACTGCTCCCCAAAATTAAAGGTAAGTCCAAAGCGTAGAGTTCCCTCTAGTGGACTGATCACCTGTGATGTTGAAAACAAGTAAGACAAGTCAATATTTATAGATGTGTATTTAAATCCAGCTCCAAAAGTAGCAAATTTACGGGACCCTTTCTCGTCACTTTCATTGAAGTAACCGGCTCTAAAGGCAAATGAATCTTGGTAGGTATACTCTGCACCAAGTGCCCAGGTAAATTCTTTTAATTCTTCACTAAAGCCATCTGGGGCATCCCCAAAAGAAGAAAACACACCACTCACAAAAGTTTCGTTATAGTAATCATCTTGGCTATTAATGGTACCATCCCCATTTGAATCACTTGGTGTTGGTACGAGTAGTTTATTCACCTCTACCAAGGCAGAAACTTTATTGTATGGATCTAATATAAAATCAAAACCACCCCCCAAAGCCATATTGGTTGGAAGGTTATTTTCTTGACCTGTTTCATCATACTTTAGTTTAGGACCAATATTTGAAAAATTAAACCCAGCTCTCCAACGTCCATCAAAGCTATCATAAGGAATCTCCTCACTTTGGTAATACCCGGCGATATCTACTGCAAAAGTATTGGCTGCATTTGCATCCTCTATAGCTGTTTGAAGTTTTAAGTCACTTCGTATGTATCTACCTGCTACTGCCATAGAAAAACGCTCACTTAGTTTCAAGGAGTATGATAAATCAAACATCAACTCATTGGGCTTTACAAGCAAGGGTATTTGATCTGCAGTTTCTCTTAGCTCTATCTCTCCGTTAGAGAAGTATCTAAAAGATGCAGCAACTGCACTTCTTTCATTGAGTCTATTATAGTAAGTAATGTTACCAAGAAAGATATCATTTACAAGCTTACTCAAATATGGCGTGTAAGTTACCCCTATTCCTTGCTTGTCTTTTGAAAAAGCAAATTTTGCTGGATTCCATTGTTGAGAAAAAGCATCTGGTGCACTTGCAACACCAATATCTCCCATACCAGCAGATCTTGCATCTCCCGCAATTAACATAAATGGAACCCCTGTGGTGATAACACGTTGGTCAATATTTGATGTATCTTCCTGAGCAAAACCCTTAAAGGTTACTAGGGTTATCAATAGTATTACTAATACGTTCTTCATGTGTTTAAAAAATTTTAACAAATATAATTTTAATTTTTAAAGGATGACTAATTTTTCAAATTTTTCGGTCCGTTGGTTAGTTAACGTGGATTTCACGGTAATCTTGTATACATAGACCCCTTTTGCTATTTTTTGCCCGAAATTATCAAGGCCATCCCAGGATATACTTCTTGATAAAAACCCGTCTGTGTTTACCAATTGGTTTTGTGTCCAAACCACTTTACCTGTTACTGTAAAAACTTGTACCTGAACCTCTAAGGGCTCAAAGGGTCTGTTGTGGTTAAACCAAAATTCTGTGTAATTAACAAAAGGATTTGGATAGTTAAGCACCCTAGTAATCTCTAATACATCATTGCCTGCAACTCTAAAATCAATATCTTGAGTTGAAGAGTTGTTGTAGGTGTCCCAAGCTTTTACAGTTAAAGTATGTAGGCCATCTTCAAGATCTCTTAGCTTGAAACTTGCTGTTCCTTTGGTATAATTATCTACATCTGCCTGGTAGTAATCATTAAGTTTAAATGGGTTTGCTTGGTCTCCATCCAAAATAGCAACTAAATCATGTCCAATACCGCTAGCTGTATTAATACCATTGGCGTCTTCAAGTTTTACTATTAAATTAGGAGCGTCATTGGTTACGCCTCCAGAGATAAAATTCTCATCATTCATAAACAGGTCAATAACAGGGCCTGTAGTATCTGTACCAGCATTTGCATTGAGACCTCCTATTTGTATGTCTAGATTAAAGC
>CAJWXC010000014.1 GCA_913048215.1 uncultured Flavobacteriaceae bacterium
CCGTAGGAATTTGTGTTAAAATAGCCACTTCCGTTTGATTGCAGTGTGTTGTCCATGGCTATAACTAATGCGCCGTTGGTGCCACCACTAAAAGTCTCAAAACTACTTAGGTTGTTATTTATGTTTGATGAATCAAAATCTGCAACAGATAAAGATGAGGTGTTTTGTGAACCTACAACTGTTTGACCAAAGGACGAAACACCGTAGATGAAGATCAATAATACCGTCAATATAGACAGAAATTTTGATGCAGATTTACACAAGTAATGAATTACCATATGTTGTAATTTAAAAATAAGGGGGTAGCGAAAATACGACATAACTAATGAATGTAACAATTATTTGTAAAAACAGCTCAGCATTGGTATCTCAAAAAAAAAAATGATATATAAAACTCCATAACAAACATTAGAATTTTTTCTAACTCACCACCTACTTTTTAGTTTTTGATATTATATTAAATACCTATTGTATCTTTGTTGAAAAACTTTCATAAATGTCATTACAACAAGAAATAGACAGAAGAAAAACATTTGGAATCATTTCTCATCCAGATGCAGGTAAAACAACCTTGACAGAAAAACTCTTACTCTTTGGGGGAGCAATTCAAGAGGCAGGAGCTGTAAAAAGTAATAAAATAAAAAAGGGTGCCACCAGTGACTTTATGGAAATCGAGAGACAGCGTGGTATCTCTGTGGCAACCTCTGTTTTAGCTTTTGAATATGAGGGTATTAAAATAAATATACTTGACACTCCAGGTCACAAAGATTTTGCAGAAGACACCTTTAGAACTCTCACAGCTGTAGATAGTGTCATTGTTGTTATAGATGTAGCAAAAGGAGTTGAAGAACAGACAGAAAAACTTGTAGAGGTGTGCCGTATGCGCAACATCCCAATGATTGTTTTTATTAACAAACTTGACAGAGAGGGTAAAGATGCCTTTGAGCTACTTGACGAGGTTGAGCAAAAATTAAAACTAAGAGTAACACCACTCTCCTTCCCTATTGGTATGGGGTATGACTTTAAAGGTATCTATAACCTTTGGGAGAAAAACATAAACTTATTTAGTGGTGACAGTCGTAAAAACATTGAAGAAACCATAGAAATTGAAGATATCGCTTCTGCAGATTTAGATCAATTAATTGGAAGTGAGCCTGCACAAACTATTAGAGAAGAGCTTGAACTTATAGACCAGGTGTACCCAAAATTTAACAGAGAAGAATACCTTACAGGAGATTTACAACCCGTATTTTTTGGTTCAGCCTTAAATAATTTTGGTGTAAGAGAGCTGCTAGATTGTTTTATAGAAATAGCACCCAAACCACAACCAAAATCTAGTGACACAAGACTTGTAAAACCAGAGGAGAATGAGTTCTCTGGCTTTGTATTTAAAATTCATGCAAACATGGATCCCAAACATAGAGATCGGTTGGCTTTTGTTAAAATTGTATCTGGTATTTTTAAAAGAAATACAAATTATGTGCATGTTCGCAACAAAAAGAAAATGAAGTTTTCAAGCCCTAACGCATTCTTTGCAGAAAAAAAACAAATTGTAGATACCTCCTACCCAGGAGATATTGTTGGATTGCATGATACGGGTAGTTTTAAAATTGGAGATACACTCACACAGGGAGAGCAAATGCAATACAAAGGAATTCCTAGTTTTTCTCCTGAATTCTTTAAATACATTAACAATGCAGATCCATTAAAGAGCAAACAGCTTGAAAAAGGGATTGATCAATTAATGGATGAGGGTGTTGCACAATTATTTACTCTAGAGCTTAACGGCCGTAAAGTAATTGGAACAGTTGGAGCCTTGCAATTTGAAGTAATACAGTATAGGCTAGAACATGAATATGGCGCTAGTTGTAGGTATGAAAATCTAAATGTACACAAGGCTTGCTGGGTAGATCCCTTAGATGATAAAAGTGATGAGTTCAAAGATTTTAAACGTGTAAAATCGAAATTTTTAGCAAAAGACAAACGAGGACAACTTGTATTTTTTGCGGACTCTGCATTTACCTTACAGATGACCCAAAGCAAATATCCTAGCATAAAATTACATTTAGTAAGTGAGTTTGAAACTCAAGCAAACTAATGCGCTGGCTGTTTTACCCTATCTACTTTTAAAGAGTATTTATAAAACAAACCTAGAACTATTTTAGTAAATATGCTTTAAAATCTTTATAGGTAGAAATACAAGTAGCTACTTTATTTCTCCCCATTACAGATTGAATTTGAGGAGGTATATGCTGTTTGATTTTAACAACTTGCTGAACAACATCTAAAAACTTAGTTGGATGTGCTGTTTCTAAAAAGACACAATGCACCTTAGGAAACTTTTGTAGATATGCCTTAGCTCCTAAATAGCCAACTGCGCCATGAGGATCTGCAACATATCCATAACTAGTGTAAATCTCTAACATAGCTGCTTTAGTTTGATCATCAGAAAAACTAAAACAAGACACATTGTTTTGTAAGGTTTCAAATGTGTTTTTATACATTTCCTTGATACGAATAAAATTACTTGGATCTCCAACATCCATGGCATTACTTATAGTCTGCACAGAGGGTTTGGGGTCGTAGATCTTTGTTTTTAGAAACCGAGCTACCACATTGTTTTGGTTATTAGAGGCAATAAAATGTTTGATAGGCAATCCTAATTGTTGTGCCATAATACCTGCACACACATTACCGAAATTTCCGCTAGGTACAGAAAAAACTATGTCTTTATACTTACTTTTCAATGTTTTATAGGCAAACATAAAGTAAAATAATTGTGGCAACCAACGTGCAACATTGATAGAATTGGCTGAAGTTAGCTGCATTTTACTTGTTAGGTCCTTATCTAAAAAAGCAGCTTTAACCATGGCTTGGCAATCATCAAAAGTACCCTCAACCTCCAAAGCGCTAATGTTTTGACCCAAAGTGGTTAATTGTTTTTCTTGAATAGCACTCACTTTCCCACTTGGGTAGAGTATCACTACATTAACACCTTTAACTCCTAAAAAACCATTGGCTACAGCTGCACCAGTATCTCCAGATGTAGCTACGAGCACTGTAACTTGGTTGGTGTTGCTTTTATTAAAATAGCCTAAACATCGTGCCATAAAACGAGCGCCGACATCTTTAAAAGCCATGGTGGGCCCATGAAATAGTTCAAGGGTTGAGGTATTTTTATTGAGTTCAACAACGGGGAATTCAAAGGATAAGGTTTCCTCAATAATAGTCTTTAAAATATCCTCAGAAATATCTGGGGATACAAACTGCCTGATCGCCTCAAAAGCAATTTCATTGTTAGATAAATGATGAATGTTATCAAAAAATACCTTTGGCAAGGGGGTAATACTTTGAGGAAAATACAAACCTTTATCTGGCGCTAATCCCTTTAATACTGCATCTCTAAAAGTTACATTTGGTGCCTTTTTATGTAAACTGTAATAGTTCATTTTCTGATACTTCAGCTATTAATTGGAATTGAGAAGTTTCATTCCTTTTAAATTTATTTTTGAAACGTAAATATCAAATTCGATATCAGTTTTTGAATACACCAGATGAATTACATCTCTCACATTATTGGCCAAGCTCTTTAGGGTTTTGTCCCCATTTGTTTGCAGCTTCTTTACCATTAGTTGCAAATAATACTAGCAACCATATAGCCCCAATTATTGGAATAAATGCTAACAGTAACATCCACCCGCTTTTACCTACATCATGAAGCCTTCTTACCCCTACTGCCAAACCCGGTATTAAAACCACTAAAGAATAAATACCTTGAAAAAGACCAGAACCTGACTCAACATTTGCAGTACCTGCTGCTATATCAATAAGTGATGCTATTGCTGTAAAAATCAAATTAAACAGAAAAAACATCCAATATTCTTTCCTTCTTGCCCGACCATTAAAATCTGTGTACTGTTTTAATACCTTTAAATACCAATCCATTATTTATATTTTAATTTTTATACTTCAAAAATACCAGTAAAACTTAGGCCTCACCCGTTGGTCCAAAACTAATTGGTATTTGTGGCTGGTTGTTGTCTTGGATTGTTCCGTTTTGTTTCTCATACCTAGACACATTCTCATTTAATGCTTTTAAAAAACGTTTTGCATGTTGGGGAGTTAGTACAATTCTAGATTTGACCTTACTCTTGGGTACACCAGGCATTATACTTACAAAATCAACCACAAACTCAGATTGAGAATGGTTAATAATAGCCAAATTGCTATAGATTCCTTGGGCTACATCTGCGTCTAATTCTATATTTAAACTCGGTTTTTTTTGATTGTTATCTTTTTGATCTGCCATTTATTACATTTTAAAATTTATAGGGCACTGCCATACTAGCAGCACTCTATAAAATTACCATTATATATTCATTAAAAAAACAAAATCCCGAAACTACTGTCCCGGGATTTTGCACTTACTATACACTAAAAGATTAATTGTAATTAACCTCCTGTGTTTCTTGGGTTCGTTGCGCTAACTCTTCCTTAGAACCTACAATGATAGTATCATAATTACGCATACCGGTTCCGGCAGGTATTTTATGTCCTACAATTACATTTTCTTTAAGACCCTCTAGAGTATCTACCTTACCAGCAACTGCTGCTTCGTTTAATACTTTCGTTGTTTCTTGGAAAGAGGCTGCAGAGATAAAAGATTTAGTCTGTAAAGACGCTCTTGTTATACCTTGCAGTATTGGAGTTGCTGTTGCGTTTACTGCATCACGACCTTCTACTAAAGTTTTGTCTGCTCTTCTTAAAATAGAGTTTTCATCTCTGAGCTTACGTGCAGAAACGATTTGACCTTCTTTTAAGTTTTCAGAATCACCTGCGTTTTCAATTACTTTCATTCCAAATATTTTATCGTTTTCTTCGATAAAATCGTCTTTATGAGCCAATTGATTTTCCAAAAAGCTAGTATCTCCACTATCTACAATTTTCACCTTACGCATCATTTGACGTACAACTACCTCAAAATGCTTGTCATTAATCTTCACACCTTGCAGACGGTATACTTCCTGAACTTCGTTCACAAGGTATTGCTGTACTGCAGATGGGCCTTTAATTCTTAAGATGTCTTCTGGTGTGGTAGAACCATCACTTAGTGGCATACCTGCTCTAACGTAATCGTTTTCTTGTACTAAAATCTGGTTACTTAATTTCACCAAATATTTCATTACTTCACCCAGTTTAGACTCTACAATGATTTCACGATTACCACGCTTAATTTTCCCGAAAGAAACAACTCCATCAATCTCACTTACAACAGCAGGATTAGAAGGGTTTCGCGCCTCAAAGAGTTCTGTTACTCTTGGAAGTCCTCCAGTAATATCACCTGCTTTTGCAGATTTACGTGGAATCTTCACCAAAATTTTACCAATTTTTATTTTCTCGTTGTCATCAACTTGAATCAAGGCTCCCAGTGGTAAGTTATAGCTACGAATTACTTCATCGCCTTTTCCTATAATCTGAAGCGTTGGTATTTTCTTCTTATCTCTAGATTCAGTAATCACCTTCTCCTGGAAACCGGTTTGTTCATCAATCTCTACAGTATATGTAACCCCTTGTTCGATATTCTCGTACCTGATTTTACCTGCAAATTCTGAAATAATTACACCGTTGTATGGATCCCAAGAAGAAACAACATCACCTTTCTTTAGAGTATCTCCATCTTTTACAAATATGGTAGATCCGTATTGGATGTTATTTGTGGATAAAGTAATACCTGTTTTCTTATCTGTTAATTTCAATTCAGAAGTACGAGAAATAACAATATTAATATCATTCCCGTCGGCATCTTGACCTTTCACTGTTTTTAGGTCTTCAATTTCAGCAACACCATCAAATTTCACTTTGAGTTTGTTTTCTTCTGAAATGTTACCTGCAATACCCCCTACATGGAAGGTACGAAGTGTAAGCTGTGTACCTGGTTCACCAATAGATTGCGCAGCTACAACACCAACAGCTTCCCCTCTTTGTACCATTTTATTGGTAGCAAGGTTTCTTCCGTAACATTGTGCACAAATACCTCTTTTAGCCTCACAGGTTAATGCAGATCTAACCTCAACAGTATCTATAGGAGAATCTTCTATAGTTTGAGCAACAACCTCATCGATGTGTTGTCCACTTGACACAAGTACTTCTTTTGTCAATGGGTTTACTACATCATTTAAAGAGGTACGACCAACAATTCTTGCTTTTAAGTCTTCGACAACTTCTTCATTTTTCTTTAAAGCCTTCACTTCAATTCCTCTTAATGTACCACAGTCAACAGAATTGACAATAACATCTTGAGAAACATCTACCAGTCTACGTGTTAGGTACCCTGCATCTGCCGTTTTAAGGGCTGTATCTGCAAGTCCTTTACGTGCACCGTGAGTAGAGATAAAGTATTCTAAAATTGAAAGACCTTCTTTAAAGTTAGAAAGAATCGGATTTTCAATAATTTCTCCACCACCACTGTTCGATTTTTTAGGCTTAGCCATCAAACCACGCATACCAGTTAACTGACGAATCTGTTCTTTAGATCCACGTGCTCCAGAATCAAGCATCATATACACAGAGTTAAATCCTTGTTGATCTTCGCGAATACGCTTCATAGATAACTCGGTTAATCCTGCATTGGTAGCCGTCCAAATATCAATAACTTGGTTGTAACGCTCGTTTTGAGTAATTAGACCCATGTTATAGTTGGCTCTAATACCATCTACTTTCTCATTGGCCTGATCAATCATTGTGTGCTTTTCTGCTGGAATAATAATATCTCCAAGTGAGAATGATAATCCACCTTCAAATGCAAACTTATACCCAAGGGTTTTAATCGCATCCAAGAAATCTGCAGTAGCAGGTACACTGGTTTTAGCCAAAATACCACCAATAATATCTCTTAGAGATTTTTTGGTTAATACTTCATTTATATAACCAGCTGCTTCAGGTACGTTTTGATTGAAGATTACTCTACCAAGTGTAGTTTCAATAATTTGATATACAAGTTCTCCAGCTTCATTGAAATCTTTGGTTCTAATTTTGATTTGAGCATTCAAATCAACCATCTTCTCATTGTAAGCAATCACTGCTTCCTCTGCTGAGTAGAAGGTTAATCCTTCTCCTTTTACCTTAACCTCTTTTGTAGATAGACGTAATTTGGTCATATAGTAAAGACCCAATACCATATCTTGAGAAGGTACTGCAACAGGAGCTCCATTTGCAGGGTTCAAAATATTGTGTGAAGCCAACATCAATAGTTGTGCTTCCAATATCGCCTCTGGTCCAAGTGGTAGATGAACTGCCATTTGATCTCCATCAAAATCGGCATTAAATGCCGTACATACTAATGGGTGCAACTGGATTGCTTTTCCTTCGATTAACTTTGGCTGAAATGCTTGAATACCTAAACGGTGAAGCGTAGGGGCACGGTTTAGTAATACCGGATGTCCTTTTAAGACATTCTCCAGGATATCCCAAACAACAGGCTCCTTTTTCTCTATAATTTTCTTTGCAGATTTTACAGTCTTAACAATACCTCTTTCAATCAACTTGCGTATCACGAAAGGCTTGTATAATTCTGCAGCCATTCCTTTTGGCAGTCCACATTCAAATAATTTTAATTCTGGTCCCACAACAATTACAGAACGTGCAGAATAATCAACACGCTTTCCTAACAAATTTTGACGAAAACGTCCTTGCTTACCTTTTAGTGAATCTGAAAGAGATTTTAAAGGACGGTTACTATCTGTTTTTACAGCAGATGATTTACGTGTGTTATCAAACAATGAATCTACAGATTCTTGTAACATACGCTTTTCATTACGTAAAATTACCTCCGGTGCTTTTATCTCCATCAAACGTTTTAAACGGTTGTTTCTAATAATTACACGACGGTATAAATCATTTAAATCTGAGGTTGCAAAACGACCTCCATCTAGTGGTACTAGTGGACGCAATTCTGGTGGTATGATTGGAATCACTTTCATGATCATCCATGCTGCTTTGTTCTCACGAGTTTTGTTAGCATCACGCAACGCCTCTACAACTTGAAGTCTCTTTAGAGCCTCCGTCTTACGTTGTTTTGAAGTTTCGTTGTTTGCCTTATGACGCAACTCAAAAGATAATGCATGAAGATCAATTAAATTTAATAAATCGATCAAACACTCTGCACCCATCTTAGCGATGAATTTGTTTGGATCTGTATCTTCTAAATATTGATTTTCTTGAGGAATGGTATCCAAAATAGTGAGATACTCTTCTTCTGTTAAGAAATCTAATTTTTGAACAGGTTCTCCCTCTTCGTTTTTGGCTATACCGGGTTGGATAACTACGTAACGCTCATAGTATATAATCATATCCAACTTCTTTGATGGTAATCCAAGAAGATATCCTATTTTATTTGGTAGACTACGGAAATACCAGATATGAGCAACAGGAACTACCAAATTGATATGTCCTACTCTATCTCTACGTACTTTCTTTTCTGTTACCTCTACACCACAACGGTCACAAACGATTCCTTTGTAGCGTATTCTTTTATATTTTCCACAAGCACATTCATAGTCCTTTACAGGTCCAAAAATTCGCTCACAAAATAAACCATCACGCTCTGGTTTGTGCGTGCGGTAATTAATTGTTTCTGGTTTCAACACCTCACCTCTTGACTCTCCAAGGATTTTTTCTGGTGAAGCCAGTCCTATTGAAATCTTGTTGAATTTTGGTGCTGCTTGTTCTTTATTATTTCTTGCCATAATGCTGTAAAATAAAATTTAAAACTATTGATTTGGAAACGACTGTTTCCGAAGAAAAACGAATTATCTCCCCGCGCCTAGGCGCGGGAGAAAATCTATTCTTCTAGCCTGATGTCTAATCCAAGACCTTTTAGCTCGTGCATTAACACGTTAAAAGATTCTGGAAGACCCGGTTCTGGCATTGCCTCACCCTTCACGATACTCTCGTAGGTTTTAGCTCTACCTATCACATCATCAGACTTTACTGTCAATATTTCACGTAAAGTGCTTGATGCTCCATATGCCTCGAGTGCCCATACTTCCATCTCTCCAAAACGCTGACCTCCAAATTGAGCTTTACCACCCAATGGTTGTTGCGTAATTAGTGAGTATGGTCCTATAGAACGAGCATGCATCTTGTCATCAACCATATGTCCTAGTTTCAACATATAAATCACACCAACAGTTGCTGGTTGATCAAAACGTTGCCCAGTTCCACCATCATAAAGGTAGGTATGTCCAAATCTTGGAATTCCAGCCTCATCGGTTAACTCGTTGATTTGGTCTAGCGTTGCACCATCAAAAATTGGTGTTGCATACTTACGACCCAGTTTTTGACCAGCCCATCCTAAAACAGTTTCATAGATTTGACCAATGTTCATACGAGATGGTACACCAAGAGGATTTAAAACAATATCCACTGGAGAGCCATCTTCTAAAAATGGCATATCCTCATCTCTTACAATACGAGCCACAATACCTTTGTTACCATGACGTCCTGCCATCTTATCACCCACTTTTAGTTTACGTTTTTTAGCAACATAAATTTTAGCAAGTTTTAAGATTCCTGCAGGAAGTTCATCTCCAACAGAGATTGTAAACTTCTCACGACGCAAGTTACCTTGCAAATCATTTTCTTTGATACGGTAATTGTGCATAAGGTCTGCAACCATTTCATTGGTTTCAGTATCTGTTGCCCAAACACCTCCAACTAAATGCGTGTAGTCATCTACAGCATTTAACATCTTGAGGGTATACTTTTTACCTTTTGGAAAAACAACTTCTCCAAGATCGTTTGTAACGCCTTGAGCTGTTTTACCTCCAACAATTGTAAATAGCTTCTCTACAAGTACCTCTTTAAGAGAATCAAATTTTCCGTCATACTTCACCTCAAGTGCAGCAATGTCTTCTTTATCTTTAGCTCTTTTACGTTTATCTTTTACCGCGCGTGCAAATAATTTTTTATTGATAACAACACCATGAAGTGATGGAGAAGCTTTCAAAGAAGCATCTTTTACATCACCGGCTTTATCACCAAAGATGGCACGTAGTAATTTTTCTTCAGGAGTTGGATCGCTTTCCCCTTTTGGAGTAATCTTACCAATGAGAATATCACCAGGTTTTACCTCTGCTCCAATTCTAATCATTCCGTTTTCATCAAGGTCTTTAGTAGCCTCTTCTGAAACGTTAGGAATATCATTTGTTAGCTCTTCGTTTCCTAGTTTTGTGTCTCTAACCTCCAAAGAATACTCATCGATGTGAATAGAGGTAAAGATATCTTCACGCACTACTCTCTCTGAAATTACAATGGCATCCTCAAAGTTATATCCTTTCCAAGGCATAAAGGCAACCTTCATATTACGTCCTAGTGCAAGCTCCCCTTTTTCGGTAGCGTATCCTTGACATAATACTTGACCTTTTAATACTCTATCTCCTTGTCTAACAATAGGCTTTAGGTTAATAGAAGTTCCTTGGTTTGTTTTTCTAAACTTAATTAATTGGTATGTTTTGCTATCACTATCGAAGCTTACCATACCCTCTTTCTCAGAGCGGTCATACTTAATAGTAACCTCGTTTGCATCTACATACTCAACAGTTCCGTCTCCCTCTGCATTAATTAGTACACGTGAGTCTGAAGCGACTTGACGCTCTAATCCAGTTCCTACAATAGGAGAATCTGCAATTAACAAAGGTACTGCCTGACGCATCATGTTAGATCCCATCAAGGCACGGTTGGCATCATCATGTTCCAAAAATGGAATCAATGATGCAGAAATTGATGCAATTTGGTTTGGAGCAACATCAGCATAATTAATCTGGGTGGGCTCTACTACTGGGAAATCACCTTCTTCTCTGGCAATTACTCTGTCTGTATCAATTTGTCCTGTCTTTTTTAAAGGAATGTTTGCCTGTGCAATCATTTGTCCTTCTTCTTCTTCTGCAGAAAGGTACTGTGGAGTTGTCTTAAGATCAATAACACCATCTGTTACCTTGCGGTACGGAGTTTCAATAAATCCTAAGTTATTCACCTTAGCGTATACAGCCAAAGATGAAATAAGTCCAATGTTTGGTCCTTCAGGAGTTTCAATAGGACATAATCTTCCGTAGTGTGTGTAGTGTACATCACGTACTTCAAATCCTGCTCTTTCTCTAGAGAGACCACCTGGCCCAAGTGCAGATAACCTACGTTTGTGGGTAATCTCTGCCAGTGGGTTTGTTTGATCCATAAACTGTGACAATTGATTCGTTCCGAAGAAAGAATTAATCACAGAAGAAAGGGTCTTGGCATTAATTAAATCTATAGGAGTAAATACTTCGTTGTCACGTACATTCATACGCTCACGAATGGTACGAGCCATACGAGCAAGGCCAACACCAAACTGAGAAGATAATTGCTCCCCTACCGTACGTACACGACGGTTAGACAGGTGATCAATATCATCAATCTCTGCCTTAGAGTTAATAAGCTCAATTAAGTACTTAACAATGGTGATGATATCTTCTTTGGTAAGCACTTGCTTATCCATGGCAATATCAAGACCCAGTTTTTTATTCATTCTATAACGTCCTACCTCACCAAGGTTGTATCTCTGGTCAGAGAAAAACAACTTGTTGATAATACCACGAGCGGTCTCCTCGTCTGGCGGTTCAGCGTTACGAAGTTGTCTGTAGATGTGTTCTACGGCTTCTTTTTCAGAATTGGTAGGATCCTTTTGTAGGGTGTTGTGGATAATTGCATAATCTGCAAGATGATTATCCTCTTTGTGTAATAAAATGGTTTTTGAACCAGAATCTATAATCTCCTCGATGTGCTCTTTTTCAAGAACAGTATCACGATCTAAGATAATTTCATTACGCTCAATAGATACAACTTCACCTGTATCTTCATCTACAAAATCTTCATGCCATGTTTTCAGCACACGTGCTGCCAACTTACGACCTAAGTATTTTTTTAATCCAGTTTTTGATGCCTTAATCTCTTCAGCTAAATCAAATATTTCAAGGATATCTTTATCTCTCTCAAAACCAATAGCTCTAAAAAGGGTGGTAACTGGTAATTTTTTCTTTCTATCGATATAAGCGTACATAACGCTGTTGATATCGGTAGCAAATTCAATCCAAGAACCTTTAAAAGGAATTACTCTTGCCGAATAAAGTTTTGTTCCATTAGCATGGAATGATTGTCCAAAGAATACCCCTGGAGAACGGTGTAATTGAGAAACCACAATACGCTCTGCTCCATTGATACAAAAAGTACCTGAGGGAGTCATGTAAGGAATAGTACCAAGGTATACATCTTGAACAATTGTTTCAAAATCTTCGTGCTCTGGATCTGTACAATACAGTTTTAATCTGGCTTTTAAAGGCACACTGTAAGTAAGACCACGCTCAATACACTCTTGTATGGAATATCTTGGTGGATCTACAAAATAATCTAAAAACTCTAACACGAACTGGTTACGAGTATCTGTAATTGGGAAATTCTCCAAAAAGGTTTTGTATAATCCTTCTTGGCCTCTTTCTTCTGATTTGGTTTCCAACTGGAAAAAATCCTGGAAGGATTTGATCTGGATATCCAAAAAGTCCGGGTAATCGGGCTTATTTTGAACAGAAGAAAAATTCAATCTTTCAGTTAACATTGCTGACATCTATGGACGGAATTTAGTTAAACAAGTTATGTTGCGTATACTCAAAAAATATAGGAACCTTTATATACACAAAATGGTTTAGGTCTTTCCGCGATAAACGGAAGACCTAAACCTTAAGGTTTGGAGTTAGGAAAGCTTACTTAAGCTCAACCTCTGCTCCAGCTTCTTCTAATTGAGCTTTAAGTGCTTCAGCTTCGTCTTTAGATACACCTTCTTTAATTGGAGATGGTGCATTATCAACTAATCCTTTTGCATCTTTAAGACCAGCACCAGTTAATTCTTTAACTAGTTTTACTACCGCTAATTTTGCTCCACCAGCTGCCGTAAGAATTACGTCAAACTCAGTTTGCTCATCAGCAGCTTCAGCGCCACCAGCTCCACCAGCAGCAACAGCTACAGCTGCAGCAGCAGGCTCGATACCGTACTCATCTTTTAATATAGTAGCTAATTCATTAACCTCTTTTACGGTTAAGTTAACTAATTGTTCTGCGAAATCTTTTAAATCTGCCATTTTCTATCGTTTTTAAAAATTGTAATTTATTGTTTGTATTTAATTAGTGCATTGTATTGATTATCCTTCTCTTTCAGAAAGTGTTTTAACAATACCTGAAAGTGTACTTCCACCACTCTTAAGAGCAGAAATAACATTTTTAGCAGGTGATTGTAATAAGGTAATAATATCTCCAATAACCTCTTCTTTAGATTTGATGTTTACTAGATTTTCTAGTTGATCATCTCCAATGTAGATAGCTTCTTCAATATATGCTCCTTTAAGTAAAGGCTTCTCAGATTTTTTTCTGAATTCCTTTATGATCTTAGCAGGTGCATTCCCTGTTTCTGAAAATAATAAAGATGTGTTTCCTTTTAAAGTTGATGGTAATTCTCCAAAATCTTTATCAGAACTCTCCATTGCCTTTGCAAGCAATGTGTTTTTAACTACAGCCAACTTCACACCTGCTTTATAGCAAGCACGACGAAGGTTTGATGTTTTTCCGGCATCCAGTCCAGAAATATCTGCTAAATAAATAGTAGTATTTTCTGTAAGCTGTGCAGTTAACGTTTCAATTACTTGTGATTTTTCTTGTCTAGTCATAAGTCTGTGTTTTACTGCTCAGTGAATCCTTTAGTATCAATCTCGATACTTGGGCTCATTGTGCTGGACATGAATATACTTTTAATATAAACACCCTTAGCCGCTTGAGGCTTCAGTTTTACCAACGTAGTTAATAATTCTCTTGCGTTTCCTGCAATATTTGCAGCATCAAAAGATGCTTTTCCTATTGCTGCATGAATAATACCAGTCTTTTCAACTTTAAAGTCAATCTTACCACCTTTCACGTCTTTAACCGCTTTAGCAACGTCCATGGTTACTGTACCAGTCTTTGGGTTTGGCATAAGACCACGAGGTCCTAAAACACGACCTAATGGGCCTAATTTACCCATTACACTTGGCATAGTTACAATTACGTCAACATCTGTCCAACCTCCTTTAATTTTATCGAGGTACTCATCTAATCCAACAAAGTCTGCTCCGGCAGCTGTAGCTTCAGCTTCCTTATCTGGAGTAACTAAGGCTAACACCTTCACGTCTTTACCAGTACCGTGAGGTAAGGTAACAACACCTCTAACCATTTGGTTTGCTTTACGTGGGTCTACATTAAGACGCACAGCAAGGTCCACAGATGGATCAAAGTTTGTGTTGGAGATTTCTTTTATTAAAGCTGAAGCTTCTGAAAGAGAGTAGGACTTTGCCTCCACTTTCGCAGTATTCACTTTTTGCTTTTTAGTTAATCTTGCCATTTTATAGATTCTTTTTTTATTTAGGTGCAGTACCTTTTGTTTTAATTCCCATTGAACGCGCAGTACCAGCTACCATTTTCATAGCAGACTCGATACTAAAAGCATTTAAATCGGGCATTTTGTCTTCTGCAATAACTCTAATTTGATCCCAAGAAATAGTCCCTACCTTCTTAACGTGTGGCTCACTAGATCCTTTTTTGACCTTGATTGCCTCAAGAATTTGTACAGCAGCTGGAGGAGTTTTAATAACAAAGTCAAAAGACTTGTCTTTATATACTGTAATCGCAACTGGCAATACTTTTCCCTGCTTATCTTGTGTTCTAGCGTTAAACTGCTTACAGAACTCCATGATATTCACACCGGCAGCACCTAAAGCGGGTCCAACTGGTGGTGAGGGGTTAGCCGCACCTCCACGAACTTGCAATTTTACTACTTTACTGACTTCTTTTGCCATTTTCTGTTTTTAAAAATTTGTCGATTTAATTTAAAGTGGAAGCCTTAAAATAAACCTATAATATAGCGTGTAACAATTATACTTTCTCTACTTGCATGTAGCTTAGTTCTAATGGTGTCTTTCTTCCGAAAATTTTAACCATTACTTCTAGCTTGCGTTTTTCTTCATTGATTTTCTCAACAGTTCCGTTAAATCCGTTGAAAGGACCATCAACCACCTTTATCGTTTCACCGATAGTGAAAGGAATATTTACATTTTCGTCTTTCACAGACAGCTCATCAACTTTTCCAAGCAATCTGTTTACTTCACTTTGTCTTAGTGGTACTGGCTCTCCTCCTTTTACTTCTCCTAGAAAACCAATAACACCATTTATGGCTCTTATTATATGAGGTATTTCTCCGGCAAGACTAGCTTGCACCATAATGTAGCCTGGAAAATAAACGCGTTCTTTGTTTGTTTTTTTTCCGTTGCGTATCTGTATTACTTTTTCGGTGGGAACCAAAACCTGTTCTATGTAGTCCTGAAGGTTCAAACGCGTGATTTCAGACTCTATGTAGGCTTTAATTTTGTTTTCCTGTCCACTTACTGAACGGACTACATACCACTTTTTTGTACTTTTTGTTTCGGCCATGCTTATTATTTAATTAACTCAAAGTAATAAGATATAACACCGCTAAAAACAGTATCAACCCCCCAAACTACTAATGCTAATACTACAGAAAATGCAGCAACAATAACAGTAAGGCGTTGCGCTTCAGACCAAGGCGTCCACGTTACGTGATTTTTTAACTCGTTATAAGACTCTTTAATATAGTTTACCATCGTTATGGATATTTATTTTTTCTGTTACCAAAACACTACAGTTTTAGTAAATATGCACGGGTTGAGAGACTCGAACTCACGACACCTGGTTTTGGAGACCAGTGCTCTACCAACTGAGCTAAACCCGTATGGTTTATTTTACTCTAAAAGAGCTAAACCCGTTATAAAAGTCAAGGCGTCCCGAAAAAACGGAACACCTTTACTCTATATATTAAAGACTATTTTTAGTCTAGAATTTCAGTCACCTGACCTGCTCCTACAGTTCTACCACCCTCACGGATTGCAAAACGTAGACCAATGCTCATTGCAATTGGAGAGATTAAGTCAACATTAATTGTTAAGTTATCTCCAGGCATTACCATCTCAACTCCATCAGGAAGAGAAATGTTTCCAGTTACATCAGTTGTACGAACGTAGAACTGAGGTCTGTAGTTGTTATGGAATGGAGTGTGACGTCCACCTTCTTCTTTCTTAAGTACGTATACCTCAGCTTTAAACTTTGAGTGAGGTGTTACAGAACCTGGCTTTACAATTACCATTCCTCTTGAGATCATTGATTTTTCAATACCTCTTAAAAGAATACCTGCATTATCTCCAGCCTCTCCTCTATCAAGGATTTGACGGAACATTTCAATACCTGTAATAGTAGAAGTTAATTTCTCAGCTCCCATACCGATGATCTCAACAGGATCTCCAGTGTTTGCAATACCAGTCTCGATACGTCCTGTAGCTACAGTTCCACGACCAGTAATTGAGAATACATCCTCGATAGGCATTAAGAAGTCTTTATCAACCTCTCTTAATGGCTCTTCAATCCATGTATCAACAGCTTCCATAAGCTGGATAACAGTATCAACCCATTTTTGCTCACCGTTAAGTGCACCAAGTGCAGATCCAGCGATTACAGGTCCATTGTCTCCATCATACTCATAGAAAGATAAAAGATCTCTGATCTCCATCTCTACTAATTCAAGTAATTCTTCATCATCAACCATATCTACTTTATTCATAAATACAACGATACGTGGAATTCCTACCTGACGTCCTAAAAGGATATGCTCACGTGTCTGTGGCATTGGTCCATCAGTTGCAGCAACCACTAGTATTGCTCCATCCATTTGTGCAGCACCCGTTACCATGTTTTTCACATAATCGGCGTGACCTGGACAGTCAACGTGGGCGTAGTGACGGTTAGCCGTCGCGTACTCAACGTGCGAAGAGTTAATTGTTATACCACGCTCTTTTTCTTCTGGAGCGTTGTCAATTTGATCAAAAGCTGATGCTTCTGAGAATCCAGCATCCGATAGTACCTTAGTAATCGCAGCTGTTAATGTTGTTTTACCGTGATCTACGTGTCCAATAGTACCTACATTAAGGTGTGGTTTCGAACGATCATATGTTGCCTTTGCCATTTTTAATTAATTTAACTTAGTTATATATTAGTGTTCAATTGTATGTAAACTTGTTTGCTTTTGAGCCAATGACGAGAATTGAACTCGTGACCTCTTCCTTACCAAGGAAACGCTCTACCCCTGAGCTACACCGGCTTTTTACTTGCTGGTCTCACGTTTGATTTAAAAAAAATAAATCAAAACTCAAAAGAGCTGCCTGTTGTTTACAGACCAAATGCCTGTAAACAACAATATCCTCACAAAAATGCAAGGATGAAAATAGAGCGGGAGACCAGGTTCGAACTGGCGACATTCAGCTTGGAAGGCTGACGCTCTACCAACTGAGCTACTCCCGCTTTTATAGAGAAATACAAAGATTTCTCAAGCTTTCAAATTCAAAGAACTACAGGAACTTCATAAAAATACAGCTACCTGTAGGCATTAGGACCAAGAAATTTTGTGGGGAGAGCAGGATTCGAACCTGCGAAGACGTAGTCAGCAGATTTACAGTCTGCCCTCGTTGGCCGCTTGAGTATCTCCCCTTATTTCTGATCTGAATGTTTTATTCAAATTTGAAAATCAATATTTTAAAGAACGAACATTTAAAAAGACCTATGTTATGTGTGTTTCTTAGCGCAAAAAAGAAACTAAACTTTTTAAAATTTTAAGAGCCGATGGAGGGACTCGAACCCACGACCTGCTGATTACAAATCAGCTGCTCTAGCCAGCTGAGCTACATCGGCTTTTTATGTTTTTTTATGCTGAATAAATCCACATAAAGAACCCCGCTATTTCTAACGGATTGCAAATGTAAAGATTTAATTTTTTCTACAAAACAAATTGTTGGAAAATTTACATAAAGCTTTACAATAATTCCGGCGGCAAAAATATTCAAATCATAGAGATACGCAAAGCTTTTTTAAAATTTATTTTAGAAGATATAAAAGCCTCTCACAAAACCTTATTTTGAATTTCTGGGATGCGTATTTTTATATACCTGTTTTAGAGTGTCTATACTGTTGTGAGTATATACTTGGGTAGAGGCTAAAGAAGCGTGCCCCAACAATTCTTTTACTGCGTTTAGCTCAGCTCCTTGGCTTAACAAATGTGTAGCAAAAGAATGACGCAATATGTGAGGACTCTTTTTTACTTTCAAGGAAATTTCAGAAAAATAACGGGTAATCACTCTATAGACAAGAGTTTCATATATAGCATTCCCCTTTGAGGTCACTAGCAACGAGTCTGAAGCGACCAGGCTAGGCAGCGCCTCTCTAAAGATTTTATACTTTGCAATGGTAGCCAGCACCGAGGGCAACAAAGGAATAATTCTCTCTTTGTTTCTTTTTCCCAATACCTTAATAGTTTTTTGCACCTCAGAGACATCAGAAAGTCTCAGTCCTATAAGTTCTGCTCTTCTGATACCAGTGCTGTAAAAAAGCTCAACCATTAATTTATCTCGAAGCGTCTCAAAATCATTGGCGTGGTCAAATAATTCAAAGACATCTTCCACCTCTGTTTGTGAAAATGGTATTTGGACTTTTTTAGCAACCTTTAGTGCCCTATGCTTGGCAAGTGGCGTTTGAGATATTTGACTGGTTTTTAAAAGAAACTTATAGTAGGTTTTTAAAGAAGAGATCTTGCGGTTAATACTACTGTTAGAAATACCTGTATCAACAAGATATACAATCCAGCTTCGTACCATACTATAATTTACAGTCAGTAATGATTTAAGGTCGTACTCTTTTGATACAAAATCAAAAAAACGCTCTATATCTTTTGTGTATGCCGCTACCGTATGAGAAGAATATTTTTTCTCAAGCAGTAAATAATCTGTAAAGGGCTTAAAAGGCATTTTTTTTATTAAAAAATAAATGTAGGCAATAAAAAAACCGCTCACAAATGTGTAGCGGTTTTTTGATATCTGTAAGAGCAGTGTACTAAATTTCTTCTGCGTCTCTAAGTCCTTGGATGTATTGTGCTTTCTGCACTTCTTTTCTTCTAACAACCGATGGCTTTGAAAATGCCTGGCGTGCACGCAATTGACGCATAGTGCCTGTACGGTCAAACTTACGCTTGAAACGCTTAAGCGCTCTGTCTATATTTTCTCCGTCTTTTATTGGTATAATTAACATAGTTCCATAACCTCCTCTCTATTGGAGGGCAAAAGTAGAAACAAATTATGAATTATGAATTATGAATTTATTTTTTTTTATAAAAACATAACATAAATACCATTTCTATACCCCGAAGCAGGCTTACTGCTTATATAAACCAGCTCTTATGGTAAGATCCTTTATAAGCTTTTGTTCTTCTTTACTCTCTAAAAGCACATTATAGTTCTCCCAAAACTCTGGACGATACGGCTGAGGAGAAAATATATCCTCGGTCCAAGCTTTTGAGAATTCTTGCTTTATTAGCTCCGGGTCCCTTATAATTTCAGTAAAAACGATTTCTTGTACTGTATTGTAATAAAAGTCTGATTTGTCTTGGGTAGAATTTCCTTGTTTATCTAACTGATCTGAAGAACGATCTCCTGCATTTACAAGCTTTGGGGTTTCGTAGTACACATATTTAGGATACATCTTACCTTGATACTCCATGTAGGTCATTACCAGTTTATGGTTTAAAAGAGTACCAAACAAACTCTTGCTTCGATTGATTTGATTCTCTGAACTTGCTACCAGCTCATACATTACCTTTTTAATAGCCCAGGTGTCCCAATCTATATAAATCCAACCTTTGGCCTTAAAACCTTCATTGTAAATATCTGGGGTGTTTAAACCCACAAAATCTACTCCTTCTAATATTTCAATTTTATATAATTTTTTTTCATTTTCTACCAATATTGTATCTAGTTTAAACTCATGGCGAGCTAATATCTCATCTCCAAAAAGTGCGCTTGGAGCATTTGCATTTCTAACAATATTTATTTTACCTCTAAAGAGTTTGTCTAGTCCATTTACTCGCTGGTCATTCCAACGAATGGCCTCTATCAGTGATGCTGTAGAAATGGTATCTCGTCTTAGGTTGTTTTTACGAAGTGTTTTGTTTTTTGTTCGTTTTTTTAGGTAAGAAGTGTAGGCAAAAAGACTATCAACATCTCTTAAATCGTAACTTTTTCTTGTTTGGTCTACGTTAAGTCTTAGTGTGTTTTTTGACCCAGCATCATAACTAGAGTCATATAGTGTAATGGCGCTCTCAACAAGCCATTTATACTCACTAGAGTTGCGTTCTTTATGTCTTAAAAAACCTTTCTGAATATAAGAACTATCTGGAAGGGTCTGGGGCAACTGCTCAATAGCCCGAAGTACAATATCATTTCCAGTAGTGGGTCTTGTTTCTGCTATTAAAAGAATCTCATCTAAAGAAGCTATATCTTCCTCTAAAAAGATATCCATAGTGCTATCAAAACCACTCACTATAGACTTAAAGCTTTTGTAGCCTATAGAAGAAATTACCAAGGTGTCATTAGCATATCTTTTTGGAATGCTCAACAAAAACCTACCATCTGTGTTAGTAATGGTTCCAATTGTTGTGTTTTTTACATACACACTAGCACTTTGCAGCGGGGCAAAGGTAGCAAAATCTACAATTTTGTTTTTAATTTCTATCTGAGAAGTAACACCTGCAGAAACTAAACATAACAAAACAAGCATGTAATATCTAGGCAGTATTTTTTCTTTGAGCATAGGCTATTGATTTTAAATACTCAAAGGCCTTGCAAAACACAACACCTTGAGGTTAGAATTTATAACACCTAGAATTGGTTTATATTGTTCTGAATTTATGTAGCTGGCTTGTAATTTACTCCATCTATGACCATTTTTGAGATGATTTCTCTGAGTATCTCTGAGGTACCTCCGCCAATAGGACCTAACCTACTATCTCTTAGATTTCTAGCAAGGGGATACTCTTCCATGTAGCCATAGCCTCCTAAGAGCTGCACACAATCATAGGCAACTTGATCTGCTATTTTTGTTGACAAAAGCTTAGACATAGTTGCCTCCTTAACCACATACTCGCCATTGTCAAGGCGTTGTGCGGTAACATAGTTAAAGGCTTTTACCATTTCTACCTCACTTGCTAAATCTGCCACTTTATGACGCAGCGCTTGAAATTTTGAAATAGGTTTTCCAAAAGCAGTACGTTCTTTCATGTATCCTATAGCATATTCTAGGGCCCATTCGCTTCTTGCATGAGCATTTACTCCCATGATTAATCTCTCTAAGGCGAAATGTTGCATAATGTAAGGGAAACCAAGATTTTCCTCCCCCATTAAATTCTCTGCAGGTATGACAACATTGTCAAAAGCTATCTCTGCGGTATCACTCGCTCTCCAACCCAGTTTATCTAGTTTAGTTGCACTAATTCCTGGAAGATCTCTATCCATCACAAAAATACTGATACCCTTATTTCCAAGTTCTGGAGAGGTCTTTGCCGCTACAATTAGATAATCACTATACACTCCGTTTGTGATAAAGGTTTTAGATCCATTAAGAACATAGGTATCGCCTTTTTTTACCGCCGTTGTTCTCATACCTCCAACGTCACTACCACCAAAAGGCTCTGTTATACACAAACAGCCTATTTTTTCTCCAGTAACACTTGGCAGTAAATATTTTTGTTTTTGCTCCTCATTGGCTTCTTTATTAAGGTGCGTCATCGCCAAATATTCATGTGCCCAAATAGCAGCAGCAAAACCCCCACTGTTTATTTTTTGCAGTTCCTCAATAAAAATAATGGTGTAAAATATATCTAAATCCATCCCCCCATAAGCCTCTGGAGTTGCTAGGCCAAAATAACCCATCTCTCCAAATTTTTCCCAGATAAAACGATCTATGGTCCCTGTTTTTTCCCAGGCATCAATGTGAGGAACAACCTCTTTTTTTAAGAAATCCTGAAAACTCTTTCTAAAAAACTCATGCTCTTCTGTAAAATATAAACTCATGTTGTAAGGCTAACTATTTAATATTGAAAATACTTATAATTCAAATAACAACTAAAAAAGAACCTACTTTTAGTTGTTATTTTATATGCAAATATAACTCAATTAAGGCATATTTACTTGCGGTCATTCCCTCTATTTTTTGAAGTTCAGAAAGTGATCCTATTTTTTGACGTAAGATCCTAAATTCCCAAATTTCTTTGGCAAAATCAAAAGAAATACCTGGGATAGTTGCAATATCTGAGACAGATGCAGTATTGACAGCTATTTGTTTGATTTGGTTGGGCGTCTTAACTGTAAAGCCAGCCAAAACATTAGCAACTACCTGCTCACTTAAACCCCATACATTTTGTAATTGTTTATCTATAGAGAAACCACCTAGTTTATCTCTGTAAGAAATAATTCTTGCACTCAAAGCAGGGCCAATACCCTTTACCTGCTGCAGTTGGGTTTTTGTAGCGACATTTAAATCTATCTTATCTGAGTAAGACAATGCAACACTTAAACTTTTTTGAGCTTTAGCTGCTCTTGATTTTACAACCCAGTCTGGAAATTTAAAAAGCGGTCCTATTATAACCATTAGGCTATCTGAGACCTTAGTTACCTTTTTAAAATCTGCCGTACTATGTATCCATTTATTAGTACTTCTAAAGCGGGAAAGTCTATCAAACTCTAGGGGAGTTAATCCTAAGGTATATGCTTTATAATCTGAGATAAAATTAGGATTAAACGGATATCGCTTTGGCTTTTTTTTCTCTAAGGCCTCTTGGCGTAAAGAATCTACATAGGCTTGTTGTTTTACTATCTGTGGTGAACAAATATCTAACAGCAAAGCAGGCTGTGGAGAATAAAAAAGTAAAAAACAAAACAACCCAACAATGAGAGAGCATAATAGTAAAATCCCACCTCGTTGTTGATTGTCAAACTCGAAATGGGATTTAAAATTTGGCATAATTCTCCTTAGATTTTTAACTGGGGAGTTATGCGTGTATGTATGTGTTATAGATTAGCTATTACTAGATTTAATGGCATCTCTATATTTTACTAATTCTTCTTTTACTTTAGGCAGTAATAATGAAACTCCAATTAAGTTTGGAATAGCCATTGCAAAAATCATAGCATCAGAGAAGTCTGTTACCGCCCCTAGGCTTATAGAGGCTCCTAAAACTGTGAATAAACAAAAAACAATTTTGTAGGTCATTACATTTCTATCTGATCTACCAAAGAGAAACAACCAAGATTGAAGCCCATAGTAAGACCAAGAAATCATGGTAGAGAATGCAAATAAAATTACAGCACCCGTAAGCACATATGGAAACCATGGTATTGCTGAGGCAAAAGCATCGCTTGTTAATTGTACTCCACTTGCAGCACCAGGGTCTAAATAATTTCCGGTAATCACAATTACCAATGCCGTAATGGTACACACTACAACAGTATCAATAAAAGGCTCTAATAGAGAAACAATACCCTCACTTGCAGGATATTTTGTTTTTACTGCAGAATGCGCAATAGCCGCAGAACCAACACCTGCCTCATTTGAGAATGCAGCACGTCTAAATCCTTGAACAAGCACCCCAACAAATCCACCAGCTACTCCCATAGGAGCAAAAGCACCATTCCAAATTTTTCCGAAGGCTGGTATTATTTCTGTGAAATTCATACCAATTACTACTAGCGCAGCCAATAGGTATATACCTACCATAAAAGGAACAACTTTTTCTGTTACAGCGGCAATTCTTTTAAGACCACCAATGATAACAAAACCAACACAAACAGCCATTATAATACCAAATATTAGTCCAGAAGCACCTCCAGTAAAACCAGCTGTGTTGTTAAAAATTATAGCCGCTTGATTTGACTGAAACATATTTCCTCCTCCAAATGAGCCTCCAATACAAAAGATAGCAAACAAAACAGCAAGAACTTTACCCAGTCCTGCAGCACCTCTTTCACTTAAACCCTTTTTTAAGTAGTACATAGGGCCACCAAATACGGTCCCATCTTCTCCGACATCTCTGTATTTAACACCCAAAGTACATTCTGCAAATTTTGATGTCATTCCTAAAAGACCGGCAATTATCATCCAAAGCGTTGCTCCAGGACCACCAATGGTAATGGCAATAGCCACACCTGCAATGTTCCCTAAACCAACAGTTCCAGACAATGCTGCGGTTAGCGCCTGAAAATGAGATACCTCTCCTTCTTCTGATTCTACTCTTATGGTCTCTGGTATATCATCACCAGGTGTTAAATCACCGTGCAACACTCCAGCCTGAGGGTGGTCTAGATCATCATACTTTCCTCTCACAACATTCAAGGCGGTAGAGAAACCACTAATGTTTATAAACTTGAAGTATATGGTGAAAAAAGTTGCAAAGCCAAGGAGCATTATTACTACCCATGGAATCCCGACCTCATCTGTTATAGGAATTTGCGCAAAAATCATTTCTACAAACCAGCCGGTAGCATTACCGAATTTTTCATTAATTACTTGGTCAATACCCTCTGGTTGGACTTCTTGTGCAAACAAAAAAACAGGTGCTAGTATTGTACATAGAGAAAGAAGAAATTTCTTCATAATAAGGTTTAGTTTAGTTAAGAATTTAAGCAAAGCAAGATGCTAAAAAATTAGCCTAAATTCAAGGAATTAGTCATTAAATTATAATTAGCTTCAAACATTATACAAGCCCTTAAGACTTTCTATTTGATCTGGGCGCCCAATAAGAATTAATACAGAGTCTTTTTCTAAAATCATAGAAGGTTCTGGATTCACAATATATTCTCCCTCTGGAGACTTGTAGCCAATTACAGAACAGCCTGTTTTTTTTCGAATGTCTAAATCTTTGATCGCTTGGGATTGGTCTTGAAGACAAATATTCTCATAGGGGATTTGTTTCACATTTATACTGTCCTTCTCTCCAGAGACTGAAAGATTATCTAAAAACTCCACCAAATCTGGCACCACCACAAGAGAGGCCATGTGATCTCCTCCTATTTTCTCTGGAAGTATCACATTGTCTGCTCCGGCAAGTTTTAGTTTTTTATAACTAGTCTCTTCAGTGGCGCGGCTTATAATTCTTAGGCTAGGATTCATTTGTCTGGCTGTAAGTACAATAAACAAATTATCTGCATCACTGGGTAGGGCGCAAATTAATGTGCTTGCACGGTTTACTCCAGCCTCTTTTAAAACCTCATCGTCACTAGCATTCCCCTCTACAATAAGAGCATCGGGAGTGTATTTATCGACCACCTGATGATCCTTCTCAATAATAACAAAAGGTTTTTTGTAAGCTATTAATTTTTCAACAGCTTGTTTTCCATTTCTACCATAGCCGCAAACAATAACGTGATCTTTCATATTATCAATTATTTTATGTATTCTCTTTTCTCTTAAATTACCAATATTATTCTTACTTAACATATATTCTGTAATTACAGAAATAGCATAGGCTAATATAAAAATACTAGATAGGATTAAAAATGAGGTAAATAACTTATCCACATCATCTAAGGGCACAACTTCTCCAAAACCAACCGTAGTGATGGTTATTACCGTCATGTAAAAAGCGTCTATCCAAGTATAATTTGATATATATTTATATCCAAAAACACCAGCTATAAAAACAGCCAGTAACAACAAAACAGCTACATAAATTTTGGAGTGAAAAATCTTTTTCATAAATCAAATACAGATGTCCTTTTGGTGTAAATTAAATCCTTTAAACGAAACCAAAAACCTAAAATTAGGTATATAGCAAACCACACCCCTAAGGTAGCAAAAGACAAATAAATAAAAAAAAGCCGTACACTTTTGGCTCGCATGCCAAGACGGTCTGCTAGGCGAGAACAAACATAAAATCCATGACGTTCAAAGTAATGACGCACATTGTAAAGCCATTGTAACATCTATGCAAGTTAGTTATTTTTTTACTGAAATCTTAGAGACATTTTACAAAAATAAAGACCAAAAAACAGGACTTTACAATAAGCACCAAACAGCACTGTGTTATTTACTCTGTGTATCCCATTTTTTGCATCCATTGGTCATTATACATTTTACCAACATACCTACTACCATGATCATGAAACAATACAACAATCACATCATCTTTAGTGAAATGCTCTTTTAATTGATGTAATCCTTTCATGGCTGCTCCTGCAGAATTACCCAAAAACATACCCTCTGATTTTGATAATTTTTGAGTCCAAATAGCAGCATCTTTGTCTGTTACTTTGGTAAAGCCATCTATAACCTCAAAACGAACGTTGAGTGGTAAAATATCTTCTCCAATGCCCTCTGTGACATAAGGGTAAATTTCATTTTCATCAAAAATACCTGTTTCATGGTATTTCTTGAACACACTACCGTAGGTATCAATACCCCATATTTTAATAGCAGGGTTTTTCATTTTCAAATAACTCCCAACACCACTTATGGTACCACCAGTTCCAACACCAACTACAAAATGAGTTACCTTGCCATGGGTTTGTTCCCAAATTTCTGGACCTGTGCTCATAAAGTGAGCCTTACAGTTTGAGGGATTATCATATTGGTTTACATACCAGCTATTTGGAGTCTGCTCAGCCAAACGCTTTGATGTAGAATAGTAAGATCTTGGATCTTCTGGCGCTACATCTGTTGGGCAAACAACTACCTCACTACCAACGGCGCGCAGAATATCCACTTTTTCCTTGCTTTGCTTATCACTAATAACACACACCATTTTGTATCCCTTTACAATAGCGGCAAGAGCCAGGCCCATCCCTGTATTACCACTAGTTCCCTCTATGATAGTAGCTCCTGGTTGCAGGCGCCCATCTGCCTCTGCGTCATCAATCATTTGCAGCGCCATACGGTCTTTAACAGAGTTTCCTGGATTAAATGTCTCATATTTAGCAAGAACAAGTCCTGGAATTTCTTCTGCCAATTTATTGATTTTTACCAACGGTGTATTGCCAATAGTACCTAAAATATTTTCTGCGTAGTCCATAGTTTAATAAAGAATGTGTGGGGTTTTACGATGCAAAGGTACGTCCTTAGCTTGGATTTGGGAAGTTATATTTTAGGTTCCTTATTCAAACCTAATTGCTTTGACTGGAGAGATTTTAGAAATGATATAACTTGGTATTAACAATATTAAAAAACACAGCACCAAAGTACCTATGTTGAGCGCCAAAATATAACTCCAATGCAAATAGACAGGTACCTGGCTTACATAATACGTTTTGGGATCTAGGGCAAATAAATCAAAGTGTTGCTGCAGTAAAAGCAGTCCAATACCAATTATATTTCCCCAAAACAAACCAACGCCAACTAGATACATAGCATTGTAAATAAATATTTTACGTACACTCCAAGTGTCACTTCCCAGCGCCTTTAAAATACCAATCATCTTGGTGCGCTCTAAAATAAGTACCAAAAGGGCAGTAATCATATTAAATCCAGCTACAATAATCATCATGACTATAATAAGTGCTACGTTAAAATCAAACAAATCTAACCATTCAAAAATAGCATAAAATCGATTTCGTATAGTTTGGGTATCCAACATACTTCCTATAGCTTGATATACCTGAGTATTGGTTTGCTCGATTAGATCAAAGTCTTTTACAAATAGTTCAAAAGCGCCAATTTGATCTGACTCCCATTTATTAAGACGTTGTATGTG
>CAJWXC010000015.1 GCA_913048215.1 uncultured Flavobacteriaceae bacterium
GGTTTCCTTTATTGTAACGGTATCCAGCTTCATAACTTAATACTTCTTCATTTTCAATTTCTGGAGATACAATAGCGTTAGAGTTTCTAATATCTGCAAAAATATTGTCTAGATATGGTTGACGTGAGTAAAATCCTCCGTTCACGAAGAATGTACTAGCATCATTAGGAGAATATCCTAAACCTCCCTTAAGGTTGTAACCTAGCTTACTGATTTTCTCAGACTCTCCAAGACCATCTAAAGCAACTCCGTCACCACCATCACGCTCTGCACCTGTAAAACGTCCTGTTCTTTGGAAGGACTGTGTAGATACAGCTCCTTGGAAGAAGGTAGAAAATCTGTCTGTAGCATATTCAGCTTGTCCAAAAGCACCAACATAGTTGATGTTCTCGCTGTAATCATACTGAGTTCTGTTATCTTCATCTGCATAGTTGAAAAGTGCAGACCATGGATTTGCATCATACTCTTCAGTAAATGTGTAATCATCTGGTCTATCTGTTCTGAAGTTATCAACCCATCCGTTAAGACCTAATAAATCATTTACTTGTCTAAAGTGATCTCCTGTGTACATTCTTGCATCAACACCTACACTTAAATCCCAATTTTCATTAGCATCATAGTTTAAGTTACCTAAGAATCCATACCAGTTGTGGTTGTTTACTGAAGATCTTCTGATGTAAGAATCTCCGTAGTTACCATTTCCATTAACATCTGCATTAGCAATGTTATTTCTGCGAATAGATTCAAAGTCAATTTCTGATCTTGCGTTATCTGTACCATCACTAAAACGCACTCTGTTTGACCCACTTCCTAAACCTCCTGTACCACCACCGCGGCCCCAAGAAGCATATAATACTGCAGAAAGATCTACTTTGTCGTTAATTTGGTAATCCCAGTTTAAGTTGGCAACTGGCTTATGGTAATAGTTACGTCTTTCTGTGTAACGTTGCCCATCCAAAAATCCAGAATTTGGATTGTATTTGTTTCCGTATTGCTCATAAACACTTCTGTTTTGAGAGAAGTTTTGATCATGAAACTGGGGTGCACCAGTTAGCAAGAAGTTGAACACACTTTTATCACTTGCTTTGTACCCAACAGAAATCATATATGTTTGACCTCCACCTTGTGTACCTTCAGCCCATTTTCTGTATCCTTGCCAGTGGTCTAATAATACTGAGAATCCCCAACCGTTTTCACTCATTCCTGAGTTGTAGTTCATCGTTGCTTTTGCATAACTATCGTTACCGCCTAGAAAACGCACAAAACCACCTTCTTTTTTGTCTGTAGTTTTAGATACAATGTTTACCGTACCACCAACAGATGATATCGCTAGCTTTGATGCTCCCAAACCTCTTTGTACTTGTACTGCGTTTGCAACATCACTCATTCCAGACCAGTTAGACCAGTACATTTTACCGTCTTCTTGACCGTTAATTGGTTGCCCGTTTAACAAAAATGCTGTGTTGGTATCGTCAAAACCACGTAAGAATATTTGACTATCTCCAAAACCAGACCCTTGGTTTGCTACATATACAGATGGCGTGTTTTTCATAGCTTCTGTAAATTCTACGTTACCTGCGGCTTTTGTAGAAATCTCTTCAGCTCTAATAGTAGAAACTGCAACAGGAGTTCTTCTTCCTTCTGCGACCTGAATAACTCCAGAACCAATCAGGATTACCTCATCTAAAGATGCTGCAGCTTGGTTAACTGAGATAGCACCAAGATCAAGAGTCTCACCAGATAGTGTGTAAGAAACTGTTTTTGTTTGGTATCCAACATAACTTAGCTCAAGTACTCCTTGGCTGTTTGCTACTGTAATACTAAAGTTTCCGTCAAAATCTGTCACAACTCCGTTGTTTGTTCCAGCCTCAATAACGTTTGCTCCAGGAAGTGGCCCACCAAGGTCCATATCCATAAGACTACCAGTAATGGTGCCTTGTCCAAAGGCAGTGAAACCGCCTAACAATACTAATAAAAGTAAAAGTTTTTTCATGTGTTTGTTTTTAATGAATAAAATTTTTTGCAAAAATACGTCTATTTGTATGATTCTCCTATTTCTAAGGATAAGAAAACAACAAATTGAAGTTAATTTAAAAATACACTTTATAATTAATTTAAGGTAAGTTGTTGAGTGATTATTAATAACAAGGTTATTAACACTTTTGATCTAATACTCAATTGCGTCCAACTGAGCTTTAATAGGTTCTATTTGTGCGAAGTAGTCTTGGTGATATTTACTAGCTAATGGCTTTGATGCTGGCAAATCCTGCTTAAAGGGGTCTACTTGCCTCCCATTTTTCCAAAAACGATAACAAACATGAGGGCCACCAGAGTTTCCTGTCATACCAACCCAGCCTATTACATCCCCTTGCCTTACAAAATCTCCAACACGAACATTGTATTTCTTCATATGCAGGTACTGAGTTTCATAGGTGCTGTTGTGCCTAATTTTAACATAAATGCCATTGCCGCCTTTTCGTTCTGCTTTTGTTACAGTCCCGTCTGCGGTAGCCAATATTGGTGATCCAATGTTGGCAGAAAAATCTGTCCCTTTGTGAGGACGAAGTTTGTAGCCGTAGTATTTTATTCTTCTTTTAAGGTTATACCTTGAAGAAATACGACTGAATTTTACCGGTGCTTTTAAAAATGCCCGCCTAAGATTTTGAGCCTTCTGATCATAAAAATCCAGAGATGGTAGTTTTTCGTTCTCATACCCAAAGGCATATAGTGGGACGCCTTTATGCTCAAAATAAGAAGCCTTTATTTTATGGATCCCTGCAGATATTGTATCATCAATAAATTTTTCGGTATACACCACTTTAAAGCGGTCTCCTTTTTGAATTTTAAAAAAGTTAACAGTCCAAGCGTAGATATTAGCAAGCCTATCTGTCATCGCCGGGCTTAAATTATTTTCCTCCATAGTGAGGTACAATGAATTCTCAATCACTCCAGAGGCTTGTTTATCAACATAGGTTATGGGCTTACTTTTAGTGTAAACTCTTAACGAATCACTAAGGTCAACCACTGCATATTGTACTTTATTTTTTCCATAAATAAAATACTGCAATTTGTTTAGGGTGTCTTTAGACTTTAATAAGAGGTAGGGTTTGCCAACCACCAAACGGCGCACATCAAAGGTGTCTTTGTGTTTTGTGGCAATATTAAATATGGTGGTGTGACTAACACCATGACTAGTTAAAATGGCTCCAAAAGTATCCCCATTTTTTATGGTATCCCTTACAGCTTTGAACTGATTTAAATCAAACCCATATGCTTTTATAGGTGTAAGACTTTCTTGTGTTTTTTGTTGGTTTTGCTCAGAGGGAATGTCCCCACATGCAATAAAAAACAATAGTAGCCCCAAATAAAAAGTAAAGCGATTCAATGATGGTATTTTTTGATGGTATTGTTTAAACATTTTTTCCCCAGTCTGCTAGTTCTTGTGCGGTCCATACTTCAGGAAAAAAAACTCTTTTTTGATATTTTGGTAGCATGTATTTTGTCCAGTCACTCCCTCCGGTTGCCTCTACCGTATCATTATCATCACTGCCACCTATGTAGTATCTGGCAGCATTGTAGTGCGCCATTACCCAAGTAATATTAACGGTGTAATCAAAATGACGCATCGCCTTTAAAAGATCCGGATCTTGCTTTACCTCCTTGGGAAGTCCCTTATATTTTGCATATAAATTTATGGTATTATACTCTTTGGTAAAGGCTACAAATTCTGCGTGATATCGCTTCTCAAAGGAGGATAGTAAGTATGATTTTTCACCTGTTTTGTAATCTTTACCTGCAGCCTGCCAATAAAGATGTTCTAAAGCATGCTCATAAGGAGTGTTTCTGTCTATAGTATCTCTAAATCTAGCATCTATTAGGTTAATTAGATCTGTAGATGCAAATTCTATTTTTCTATACTGAGCGCTTTGAAAACCACTGGCAGGGGTTAGGGTTGTCCTAAACTTCATGTACTGAGCTCTATCCATTCCCTCGCGCATGATATTAAAGGAAGAGGTAAGTATATCAAAGTAACGGCTCACTCTCATTAACTTTTCACAAAAGAAGGTTGCCGTTAGTTTGGTGTTTTTAGACACTTGTTCAATTTCCCATAGAATCATTTTAAACAGCAATTCATTTACTTGATGGTACATAATAAAAACCATCTCATCTGGCTGGTTAGTACGCTGTATTTGGAGCTCAAGAAGTGCATCAGTCTGTATATAATCCCAATAAGTAATTGGAGTAGCATGCAACAAACCTTCTAGATGTGTATCTAGATTTTGGCCTATGGCTCCAAACTTATCCTCAAGTTGTTGTAATAATTCTTTAGTTTTTGATGTAAGCTCCATAAATTGATGTTATTCTGGAATAATTTTAAACTGATGTGTAAGCCCCTTATACTCTGTTAGTGTTGCTTTTAAAGAGCCTATAACCAAATCTGCTTTTATTAAAATAGGCATCTTGTTGGCATCATCTGTAACCCAAACCGTTAAACTTTCCTCCTCTTCAAAGACGCGGCCAGACTCAACATAAGGTCTAAATACCATAGTAGGCACTTTTCCAAAGGTAGTTTTTAAGGTTTCTCTACCCAAAAATTTAAGCCTGAATTTATAATTTCCTCTATCAAAAAACATGTTCATGTCAAACACATCATCTTGTTTGATGTTTGATGTCTGTAAATGATTGCGCAAGTAATAAAAAGAGGAAACCATGTCTTGAACATTGTCCGGTATTGGCTCTTGATGTACTGTTTTGTATTTGTTATTGGTAACAATTGCTTTTTGGGTGTCATAATCAAAGTCTATGACCAGATCTTTGGTATATCCTCCCTCATCAATCTTCCTTATAAAGCGGTATGGTATATCTAATGCCTTGTCTATGTAGGACTGGTAATAATCGTCTACATTAAAGAGTAATTTTGTAATCCCCGTGGTGTGGCCTTCTCCCTGAACATGGAAAACCTCTTTGTTATGCAAAATAGTATCTTCTACTTTTAAGGTGGCATACCCTGCAGTAATAGGGCCATAATGTATTCTAAATTTAAACCACTCTCCGTCCCCATAGGCTTTTTTTTGAGCACTAAGGAGTGTTGTGAAACATACAAAAATGAAGAATAGTATCTTTTTCATTGGACATGATTAAAAACCTTACACTCTTGAGTGCAACATCTGTTCCATTTTTTTCTGAAATTTTACAACCAGCTTTTAAAATAATCTTCATCAGCAATTTCCATAGCCTCTTGGGTAACCATCAAAGGCTTAAAAGTATCTACCATTACTGCTAGTTCGTCACTTCCTTTTTTTCCAATACTGCGCTCTGCAGCTCCTGGGTGCGGCCCGTGAGGAATCCCTGCTGGATGAAGGGAGATGTGTCCAGCGTCTATGTCATTTCTACTCATAAAATCACCAGCTACATAGTACAACACCTCATCACTGTCTATATTGCTATGATTGTAAGGAGCTGGAATACTCAGTGGGTGGTAATCATACAAGCGAGGGCAAAAAGAGCAAACTACAAAAGCATCTGTTTCAAAGGTTTGATGCACCGGAGGTGGTTGATGAATACGACCTGTTATGGGTTCAAAATCATGAATAGAAAAAGCGTACGGGTAATTATAGCCATCATAACCAACAACATCAAAAGGATGTGAGGCGTACACCATTTCAATTATTTGGTCATTCTTTTTTACTTTTATTAAAAAGTCTCCTTTTTGATCATTAGTTTCCAGCTCATAAGGAACCCGAATATCTCGCTCACAAAAAGGGGAATGCTCTAGATGCTGTCCAAACCAATTACGGTATCTCTTTGGTGTATAAATGGGCCTTCTAGATTCTACAATAAATAGTCTATTATCTTGAGTGTCAAAATCTATTTGATAGATAATGCCTCTTGGTATTAATAGGTAATCTCCATATTTAAAATCTAGGTTTCCTAGGTGAGTTCTTAGGGTGCCAGAACCTTTGTGTACAAATAACAGCTCGTCTGAGTCTGTGTTTTTATAAAAATAATCTTTCAGAGAATTTTTTGGAGCGGCCAAAATAATGGTGCAATCACTATTGGTAAGCACTGCTTTACGACTCTGCAGATAATCGTTTTGGGGAGCCACTTGAAATCCTCTAAAACGGTATGATTGGATGTTGTTTTGTTTGGCAATTTTAGGAGCAACGTTGTATTGTTTTTTTATGGCCTTTACCATGGTAGGTCGATGGACATGGTAGGAGTTGGTGTACATCCCGTCAAAACCAATAGTGCCAAATAATTGTTCGCTATATAAAGAGCCATCTGGTTTACGAAATTGAGTGTGTCTTTTGGGTGGTATTTTACCTAAGGAATGATAACGTGGCATAGATCGTTTTTTGGTGTTACACAAATATCGTAAAAATTGAGCAAGCAACCTTTGTAGATACCTTATTAAAATTTAAACCCAACACGCACATACAATTCTCCCACTTCCCGCTCTGGAGAAAAGGCATATTTTAGCTCCAAAGGTCCCAAAAAAGTATTTAAGCCATAGCCAACACCAACTCCGGTATAGGGTATGGCTTTTAGCCAATCATCTTTTTGAAAAAGTGCATCATCCACATTTGCAATATTTGCAAAAAGGCTAAGGTGGTGGTTTTTTATTAGTTCATAATCTAGTGTAATGCTTGATTTTAAATAGGTGTCACCACGTAAACTTAAGGCTTCATACCCATAAAAAGGAAGGATGTTATTTATCTGTTTAAACCCATAACCTCCTAGTAAAAAATCTAAAGAAGTGGTGCTTGAGCTTCCTATTTTAAAACCAGTTTCTGCGGTAAATACACTGGTTATTTTTTCGAAAAATGTTTGAGCATACCCCACATTTGCCTTGAGTATTGTAAAGGGTTCAAAATTACTATTACTTCCCTGAGAAAATAAATATAAGTGGGTGTCTGCCTGAAACATAACACCTTTTTTAGGAAAAAATATATTGTCATAGGTATCGTACTTTACATACCCAAAAGCGCTGTAGTAATTGCTGGCATCAAAAACAGTTCTTGGCACATTATCTACATCTGTGCCAATAGTTTCAGAAAGATATCTTAAATACTTGTGCTCTACACCAGCCCCTAATAAAAAAACACGATTAAAAAGAGTCTCCCCATAGAGTTGATTTGTGAAATCACTGTATTGTAAATCTATTTTATTTACTGGAAATTCTGAGGTGGCATTAAGATCGTTTGCTACAAGACCTACAGAAACATTTTTGTCAAAAAAATCATACGAAGAATTAATACCAAGACTCCAATAAAAACCCTTATCAATGTAATAATTGAAATTATACCTAAGGTTATCTCCAACAACAACATCTAAAGAAGCAATATCATTATTGGTTAAAACTCGCTTTTTAGTAATATTTAAAAGCACCCCGGTTTGATACAAAGGATCATAATGTGCCCCTAATCTTAGCTCCATATTAGAGCTGCTTTCTGTCACTTTAAAAAAAACAGTGTATTGATTAAATGTGTCTTTTACAAACCTGTAGTCTATGTCATCAAAGTTGCCTGTTACAGAGAGGTTGTTTACTCCCTCATTAAAATTAGAATAGCTAACAGTAGCTGGAGTTTTTAGTTTTAACTTTCCTAGAATATAAGCAGCGGTATATTGGTTATTTCCTTCTATAACTACTTGCTTGATGTATAGCTCTTCAGGACTTTTGGGCACTGGCTTTAAGGGAGCTCTGGGAGCTTGTTGTAGAGCAATGCGCTCTAACTCCTGGGATACTTGATTGGCGGCTACAAACCCTGTCTGAACAATTCTTGCTGCATCATCAAAAGAGACGACAGAAAACTCTTCTATATCGGGTTTTATATACACATCTGTATCTTTTATTTTGGCCTGCATTTGTTTAACAGATGTATAGTTATTAACCTGTAAAACAAGGTCTAGGGCAGAGGTAAGATCTTTCTTTTTCTTTATGTTGTCCTGCACATCAACACCAATAATTATATCAACTCCTTTGGCCCTAAGTTCTTTTATAGGATAGTTGTTTACAATCCCGCCATCTATTAAAATCATATCATTAATGACCACAGGGTTAAACAAGGTAGGAAGGGCTCCACTGGCAGAAACGGCTCTTGGCAAATATCCATTTTCTAGCAATACCATCTCTCCGTTTTCAGCGTTAGTAGCTACGCAAAAAAAGGGAATGGGCAGCTTGCTAAAATCTGTTAGATGATTTACATGACTTGTTAATTTTGAAAATAGGTTGTATATGTTTTGTCCGTTAGAGAGCCCTGTAGGAAATGAAATTTCAAAACCATCAAAGGGAAGGGTTAGCGGGTATTTTACACTTTCGTCTTTTTCATTAAAAGTCTTGGCTCTTCTAGGCACATGATCTTGAATAAGTGTTGGAAAATCTACCTGTTTAAACATCAAATCTAGTTGTGACGCCGTATACCCAGATGCATATAATGCCCCTACAATTGCTCCTGTGGAGGTTCCTGCTATATAATCTATTTTTACCCCAGCTTGCTCTATGGCTTTTAAAACTCCAATGTGCGCAAACCCTTTTGCCCCGCCACCACTAAGCACAAGCCCTACAGATATTTCCTTATTGTTTTTTTGTAAAGATTCATCTATTTGAGAAAACCCAAAAGTGGCTAAAAAAACAAAAAAAATACATAGCATGTGCCTCATAATTAGATCCTATTTTTTTTGTTTTGTTTGCCCGGCGTTAAAATGCACTTTAATTTTCTTAGCTCTACTAGGGCCAATTACTTTTGTTAAATCTTCAAAAGAAGCCTCGCCAATACGTTTGGTGCTTTTAAAAACACGCAACAGATCAACAACTGTTTTCTGGCCAATACCCTCAATAGTTTCTAGGGCTGTATTTAAGGCCTCTTTACTTCTTTTTTGTCTATGAAATGTGATCCCAAAACGATGCGCTTCATTTCTTAATTGTTGAATAATCTTTAGCGTTTCAGATTTTTTATCCAAATACAAGGGTATGGGATCATCTGGGTAGAACAATTCTTCTAATCTTTTTGCAATACCAATGATAGCTATTTTTCCTCGCAAGCCAAGATCGTCTAAGGCTTTTAAAGAGGAGGAGAGTTGCCCCTTCCCACCATCAATAATAATAAGCTGAGGCAAAGGTTGCTTTTCTTGGACTAGCCGCTTGTATCTCCTATAAACAACCTCCTCCATAGAGGCAAAATCATCAGGGCCTACCACTGTTTTAATATTAAATTTGCGGTAGTCCTTTTTACTTGGTTTTCCGTCTTTAAAAACCACACATGCAGCCACAGGGTTGGTTCCTTGAATATTACTATTATCAAAGCACTCTATATGTCGAGGCTCTTCAACAAGGCGTAAATCTTTTTTCATTTGGGCCATAATCCTATTTGCGTGTCTGGCTGGATCAACAATTTTGGCCTGTTTAAAACGCTCCATTCTATAATACTTAGCGTTGCGAATTGATAGGTCCAAAATTTTCTTTTTATCCCCTAGTTTAGGAATATGCAATTTCACCCCCGCCTCTAGGTTGATTGCGAAAGGTAAATACACCTCTTTAGATTGAGAATTGAATCGTTGGCGCAATTCCACAACACAAAGTTCTAATAGCTGGGCGTCTGTCTCGTCTAATTTTTTCTTTACCTCTAGGGTATGACTTCTAATGATAGAACCAAAAGAAAGTTGCAGAAAATTGACATACCCGTAACTCTCATCACTTATAACACTAAAGACATCTACATTGTTAATGTTTGGATTTACAATTGTAGATTTACTTTGGTAATTTTCTAGGGTTTCTATTTTCTCTTTTATACGCTGTGCATCTTCAAATTGCAAATTGGCAGCATATTGATTCATCTGTTGTTTAAACCCTCCTAAAGATTCTTTAAAATTACCTTTTAATAGATTTCTTATGGAATCAATAGCTGTGTTGTATGATGCTTCAGAGTGTAAGTTTTCACAAGGGCCTAGGCAATTTTTTAGGTGGTACTCCAGGCAAACTTTGTATTTCCCATTGGCTATTTTTTCTTGAGCCAAATCATAATTACAGCTGCGCAAAGGATATAATCCTTTTATTAAATCCAAAAGAGTTTGTACTGTTTTGAAATTGGTATAAGGTCCAAAGTATTCACTGCCATCTTTGATGAGTCTGCGGGTAGAAAATACTCTTGGAAAGCGTTCTTTTTTAATACAAATCCAGGGATAGGTTTTGTCGTCCTTTAATAAGATATTATACTTGGGTTGGTATTTTTTAATAAGGTTGTTTTCCAACAACAGCGCATCTGTCTCTGTGGCAACAACAATGTGTTTAATGTCAGTAATTTGTTTAACAAGAATGCGCGTGCGAGCAATTTCGTGGGTTTTATTAAAATACGAAGCCACGCGTTTTTTTAAGTTTTTAGCTTTCCCAATATACAGAAGCTGCCCGTTTTTATCATAATATTGATACACTCCAGGGGTTTGGGGTAGGGTAGAAACTTGAAGTACTACGGGTGGTTGTGCCATAGGGTAAAGATAAAAGCATTTTGTGATATTGGCAGGTATTATCCAACGAAATTAATCCCTATTTTATTTAACCCCAGAGGGTAGCTTTATGAAATATAAAAGCTGATTTTTTAGTACATTGCAAAAATCAAGACACCATAAATGAATATTGCTATTCTTTCTCGAGCAGAACAACTGTACTCCACACAAAGTCTTTTAAAAGCAGGAGAGGTTCAAAATCATGATATAGAAATCATTGATCCTACCTATTGTAATTTAATGATCGTTAACAACAAGGCTGTTGTACAGTACCACGATCAAATTATTGATGATTTGGATGCTATTATCCCAAGAATTGGCGCATCAAACACCTATAGGGGCGCCTCTATTGTAAGGCATTTTGAATCTATGGATGTTTTTAGTATCGCCTCCTCGCAGGGTATTGTAAACTCCAGAGATAAGTGGACCTGTTTTCAAATACTAGCGCAAAATCAAATTGCAATGCCCAAAACCACCTTGGGATCATACCCCTATCTTGATGCTTTTGTGAAAGATTTTGAAGACAAACCTATAATTATAAAAATTTTAGAGGGTACCCATGGCCAAGGCGTTATTTTATGCGAAAACCATAAAAATGCATTAGCCACAGCTCAGACCTTGCAGGCTGCAAAAGTTAGATTTGTTATACAAGAATTCATTGCAGAAGCTCAAGGTACAGATATACGTGCCTTTGTTATTAACGGGCAAGTAGTGGCCGCCATCCAGCGGCAGTCTAAAGATGGAGATTTTAGGTCTAACTTGCATCAAGGAGGTAGTGCAAATAGTATACAATTATCAAATACAGAAAAGCAATTGGCAGTTGCTACAGCAAAAGCATTAAATTTACAGGTCTGTGGTGTAGATATGTTGTCTTCAAAAAGAGGTCCTTTGGTCTTGGAGGTAAACTCTACTCCAGGATTAGAAGGTATCCAAACTGCTACAGGAATTGATGTAGCAGGAAAAATCATAGCATTTATAGAACAGCAAAAAAAATAATACGTTCTCGCTTTTATGGCATATAACAATACAGATTTGGTTATCCTCGGTGAAAAAATAGCCTTAGGACAAAGTAAGACCATCAATTTTAGCTTTGCAAAACTCTACACCTCAAGCAAAGTAGAAATTCCCGTTGTTATTCAGCGAGCAAAAACCCCAGGACCAACGGTTCTCATCACAGCAGGCATACATGGAGATGAAATTAACGGAGTAGAGATTGTACGCCAAATCATTGCAAAAAAAATCAATATTCCAGTAGTAGGCACTACCATTTGTATTCCTATATTAAACACTTTTGGTTTTTTAAATGCCGATAGAGCCTTCCCCGATGGAAGAGACCTCAATAGGGTTTTCCCTGGCACTAAAACAGGGTCGCTAGCTAGCAGGGTGGCTTATTATTTCACTAAAGAAATACTACCTTTTGCAGATTATTGCCTAGATTTTCATACGGGAGGTGCCCAACGATTTAATGCATCACAAGTACGCATTACCCCCAAAACCCCTGAACTATTAAAATTAGCTGCAGTATTCAACGCTCCTTTTACTGTATTTGCCTCAAATATTTCAAAATCTTACAGAGCTACCTGTCATAAAATTGGAACTCCCATTTTGCTTTTTGAAGGAGGAAAATCACAAAGTAGCAATAAGAAAATTGTCACTCAAGGTGTTGAGGGAGTCATGCGCTTTTTAAACCATCTAGGAATGTTGGGTTTAGGTATTGATGTTCCTACAAATAAGACTCCAACTATAGTTATTAGCTCCAGTAGATGGGTTAGAGCGCAAAAAAGTGGGCTATTGCATGTTAAAATTCCTTGCAACAAATATGTAGAGAAAGGAGAGTTTTTGGCTACCATTACAGATCCTTATGGCACAATGCGCTTTAAGGTATTGGCCCCCAATAAAGGGTATATTATAAATGTAAATCAAGCTCCAATTGTATACCAAGGAGATGCCATTTTTCATATCTCTACACAAAGCAAAACAATTGAACAGGCGCTTAAACAACAGACAGTACAATGACCAAAGAAGCACTCAGACAACACTACAAATCACTAAGAGCCTCCTTGGACCCGTTAAATGTAGCAGATCAAAGCATTGCCATTGCAAACCAGGTATTACAACTCCCTATTTGGGAATTCACCAACTACCATATATTTTTACCTATAGAGCATAAAGTAGAGGTAGACACCAGTTATTTGCTTAGTGTTTTACAAGGAAAAGACAAAAGTATTATTCTCTCAAAGTCAAATTTTGACACCCACACCATGCAGCACATCTTGTTGCAAGAAAATACTCCTATTGCTGTTTCAAAGTTTGGCATTCCAGAACCTCAAAAGGGCATAGAGGTTGAAGCTTCATCGATAGAGGTCGTTTTTGTACCCCTTCTTGCTTTTGACAAACAAGGGCATAGAGTAGGATACGGAAAGGGTTTTTATGATCGGTTTTTAAGACAGTGTGGTCCAAATACTCGCTTTGTTGGACTCTCCTTTTTTGCCCCAGAAAACAAAATTCCTAGCGCCCCGCATGACATTGCGCTTGATTATTGTGTTACACCAAAAAACACCTATACTTTTTAAAACTTAAAAATTTCTGGATATTGCTTTTTTTTAAAAAGATGCTCAACAAAACACTTGTTTAGACAAGAGTTGTCTTTACTTAGGAAATGTCTTTTTATTAAACACTACAAGCATCCCAACCCCTGTACTAATGGCTACATCTGCAACATTAAAAACGGGATCAAAAAAGGTAAAACGTTCTCCTCCCCAAAAAGGTATCCAATTTGGTAATACACCGTCGTATAGTGGGAAAGATAGCATATCTACCACTTTACCATGAAACAGTGTACCGTACGGATCACTTGAAAAGGCAGTTGCTACATTGGCATAACTAGCGTCAAAAATAAGACCATAAAACACAGAGTCAATAATGTTTCCTAGCGCGCCCGCAAAAATTAAGGCAACAGCACTTAGCAGCACCCCTGCACTTTTTTTTCTAGCGCTATCCCAAAGCCAATACCCAATACCACAAATGGCCACTAGCCTAAATAGGGTGAGTATTAATTTACCGTAGGTTCCCGGAATCTTTGCGCCCCAAGCCATCCCGTCATTTTCTACAAATAAAATTCTAAACCAAGAAAACACCCCCACCTCCTCATGAAGCTGAAAGGTTGTTTTGATATATATTTTAGAAATTTGATCAATCAATAAGATCAAAACAATAAGAAGGATGGATTTTTTTAAGGTCATGTGGTATAAATAACGTAGACAAAAATAACATTATTATTTGATTTAAAACATGATGGCAAGACCCCCTTTTGAGCTATTGATAAAGGCTCAAAAGAAGACAACATGATATTTTTACACTAAAAAAGACCTTACAGTGTTGTAAGGTCTTTTTTAATATGCTTGGGCAATAAAGTAGGTTACTGCATGTTTTTTGCTTCAATACTTAAGGTTGCGTGAGGCACTAGTTTTAAACGCTCAGGATTGATTAGCTTTTTGGTAACTCTGCAAATCCCATAGGTTTTATTCTCAATTCTAATTAAAGCATTTCTAAGATCACGAATAAATTTTTCTTGACGTATGGCTAATTGAGATGAGGTTTCTTTACTCATTACCTCACTTCCCTCATCAAAGGCCTTAAAGGTTGGAGAGGTATCATCTGTTCCGTTATTGCTATCATTCCTGTAGGCGCTTTTCATGAGCTCCAGTTGTTCTTGAGCGGTTACAATTTTCTCTTTTATAAGGGCTCTAAAAGCTTCTAACTCTGCATCATTATATCTAGTTTTAAGATCTGTTGCCATAAGGATTTGATTTTATTTATTTATACTCAATTTTGTATGGATACCGTCAAATGAAATCTCTGTCGCACTACTCATTTGAGTCTCAAATGAAAGGGTATCTGTTAGGGTTTCTTCTTTGATGTATTCAATATTTTGCTTGACAGCTGTGTCTAACTTTTCACAAGATAACAAGCTTACATGGATTCTATCTGTAACTTCAAAACCAGAATCTTTACGTAGGTTTTGTATCCTATTGACAATCTCTCTTGCTATTCCTTCATTTTTTAATGTTTCAGAAATAGTGACATCAAGGGCAACAGTTATCCCGTTGCTGTTGGCAACTAACCAACCCTCAATATCTTGAGAGCTAATTAGAACGTCATCCAAGGTCAATGTAGTACTTTTTTCTGAAATTTTAATAGGCATTTGCCCTTCTTTTTCTAACAAATTAATTTCATCTTGACCAAGCTGCTGAATAACTGCAGCTACCGCCTTCATGTCTTTTCCAAAACGAGGTCCTAGCTTTTTAAAGTCTGGCTTAATTTGTTTAACCAAAATCCCAGAATCCTGATCAATAAGCTGTATCTGTTTTACATTTACCTCGCTTTTAATTAAATCACTAACCGCCTGTATTTCTTCTCTAGCCATCTGGTTTAAAACGGGTATCATTATTTTTTGCAGGGGTTGACGTACTTTTATTTTTTCTCTTTGTCGTAAAGATAAAACCAAAGAGGAAATAGTTTGAGCTTTTTGCATTCTAGCTTCCAAGGCGCTATCAATCAGTGCCGTGTTTGCAACTGGAAAATCAGTTAAGTGAACAGATGTTTTCACATCATCTTTTGAGACAACGGCCACTAAATCTTTATATAGCCTGTCCATAAAAAATGGAGCTATTGGAGCGCCCAATTTGGCGATGGTTTTTAAACAAGTAAACAGGGTTTGGTAGGCAGATATTTTATCTTCCCCATAACTTCCTTTCCAATAGCGTCTTCTACTTAAGCGTACAAACCAGTTACTTAAATTTTCTCCCACAAAATTTTGTATTGCCCTTGCTGCTTTGGTAGGTTCATACTCAGCAAATGCTTGGTCTACCCTTAGAATAAGTGTGTTGAGCTCACTTAATATCCAACGGTCAATTTCTGGACGTTTTTCTGAATCAATAGCTGGCTCACTATAATTAAAACCATCTAAATTGGCGTATAGAGCAAAGAAATTATAGGTGTTGTACAAGGTGCCAAAGAACTTGTTACGTACCTCTGCAATACCATCGATATCAAACTTAAGGTTATCCCAAGGATTGGCATTGCTAATCATGTACCAGCGTGTTGCATCAGGGCCATACTTTTCTAAAGTTTCAAAAGGGTCTGTAGCATTCCCTAGGCGTTTAGACATTTTTTGTCCGTTTTTATCTAAGACCAACCCGTTACTCACTACATTTTTATAAGCAACATCATCAAAAATCATGGTAGCAATGGCATGAAGTGTATAAAACCACCCACGTGTTTGATCTACTCCTTCTGCTATAAAATCTGCTTTACGCCACGTGTTTTCTACTTTTTCTTTGTTTTCAAATGGGTAATGCCACTGAGCGTAAGGCATAGCGCCAGAATCAAACCACACATCAATTAAGTCTGACTCCCGATGCATTGGTTTTCCGGTAGCAGAAACTAAGACAATGTTATCTACTATGTTTTTATGAAGATCTACTTTGTTGTAATTTTCCTGGGAGAAATCACCCACAACAAAATCCTGGTAAATATCTTTTTCTAACACCCCTGCTGTGACGGCCTTCTGCATTTGGGTTTTCAACTCTTCTATACTCCCAATAATAATCTCTTCTGTGCCATCCTCTGAGCGCCATAAAGGGAGAGGAATCCCCCAGTAGCGGGAGCGGGATAAATTCCAATCATTGGCATTGGCCAGCCAATTTCCAAAACGCCCTTCTCCAGTTGCTTTTGGTTTCCAGTTAATGGTTTTATTTAACTCATGCATGCGGTCTTTAAAGTTGGTCACTTTAATAAACCAAGAGTCTAGTGGGTAATATAATATAGGTTTATCTGTGCGCCAACAGTTAGGGTAGCTATGCACATACTTCTCCACTTTAAAAGCCTTGTTTTCTATTTTAAGTTTAATAGCAAGTTCTACATCTACAGATTTCTCTGGAGCTTGGCCATCATCATAATACTCGTTTTTTACATACTTACCAGCAAATTCTTGAAGCTCTGGTCTAAACTTTCCTTGGAGATCTACAAGAGGTACCAGATTATCATTGGCATCTTTGACCAACATAGGAGGCACCTGCGGATTGGCTTGTTTGGCCACCATGGCATCATCTGCACCAAAAGTTGGGGCTGTATGTACAATACCAGTTCCGTCTTCTGTGGTTACAAAATCTCCCGCGATAACCCTAAATGCATCTGCTACTCCAGCATCTGGTGTTGCATAATCTAGCAACTGCTCATACCTAATTTCTAATAAATCACTTCCTTTACAGTGGGCAGCAATAAAGTACGGGATTTTTTTATCTTCTTTAGAGTAATTTGATACAACAGTAGCATCTTGAGTTTGCTCGTATTTTCCGGTAAATTGTTTTGCAAGCAAGTTTTTAGCAAGAATTACATGAGTTGGCTCAAAGGTGTATTGATTAAAGGTTGAAACAATCACATACTCAATTTTTGCTCCAACAGTTAAGGCGGTGTTTGAAGGTAGTGTCCAAGGAGTAGTTGTCCAGGCAAGAAAATGCAGGTGGTCAAACTTCTTTAAAAAATCTGGCAAGGTATCTGCTACCGCTTTAAACTGAGCCACTACGGTGGTGTCTGTCACATCTTGGTAGGTTCCAGGCTGGTTCAACTCATGGCTACTTAGGCCGGTTCCTGCCTTCGGAGAATAGGGTTGTATGGTATACCCTTTATATAATAAGTCTTTATTGTATATCTGTTTTAAAAGCCACCACACACTCTCCATGTATTTTGGCTTGTAGGTAACATAGGGATCCTGCATATCTACCCAATATCCGTACCCTTGGGTTACTTTGTTCCAGACATCTGTATATTTCATTACTGCTTTTCTACAAGCGGTGTTATACTCTTCTACAGAAATTTTTGTACCAATATCTTCTTTGGTGATCCCAAGTTGTTTCTCTACGCCAAGCTCTATGGGCAACCCATGAGTATCCCATCCTGCTTTACGATCTACCTTAAAACCTTTTTGAGTTTTATAGCGGCAAAAAATATCCTTTATTGCACGAGCCATAACGTGATGAATCCCCGGCAATCCATTTGCAGATGGAGGTCCTTCAAAAAATACAAAAGGGGCCGCTGACTCACGAATGGAAATACTCTGCTCGAAAATTTGTTCTTCTTTCCAGAAATCGAGTATTTCTTCTCCAAGTTTTGGGAGGTCTAATCCTTTATATTCTTTAAATTTTGTGCTCATCTTACAAAATCGCGGTTGCGAGTAATTAAGTTTCCTAAAAAGGAAGCTTGTTAGTATAACTGTGAATTGTTTAAGGCAGCAAATTTAATCAATTTTAACTAAAAAATAAATGGATTCTATGAATGAGAAATATCTATAATTAACCCGTATTGCTTCAAGGGATAAAATAAGTTGTGCGGTATTTTTATATATTAAACCAAAAAAACAATTTCATGCTAAAAATAATTTTCTTAGCCTCAAAAAAGAGCCTATTTTTGTGATGCATAAAATCTATATTTCATGAATATATTAGTCTTAGGATCTGGAGGTAGAGAACATACTTTTGCCTATCAATTGGCAAAAAGTAAGCGTTGTAAAAATCTTTTTGTAGCACCTGGAAATGCGGGTACTGCTGCTATTGCAAAAAATATCAGCCTATCTGTTACAGATTTTGCAGCCATAGAGCAATGTGTATTAACAAATGCTATTGATATGGTAGTTGTAGGTCCAGAAGATCCTCTTGTTAAGGGCATTGTAGATTATTTTGCGGCTACACCTGGTTTACAGAAAGTACAAATTATTGGTCCCTCTCAAAAAGGAGCTTTGCTGGAGGGAAGTAAACAGCGCGCCAAAGAATTTATGATGGCTCATAATATTCCAACGGCAGGATATGCAAGTTTTACTCCACAAACATTAGCTGAGGGGAAAAAGTTTTTAGAAACCCTAAAGGCGCCCTATGTATTAAAGGCAGATGGGCTTGCAGCAGGAAAAGGGGTGTTAATCATTCAAGATTTAAATGAGGCAAAACAGGCATTGGCAGATATGTTGGGCGGAAAATTTGGTGCTGCCAGTAACACGGTTGTCATTGAAGAATTCTTGGACGGGATAGAACTTAGTGTTTTTGTGCTAACAGATGGCAAAAACTATAAAATATTACCTACAGCAAAAGATTACAAACGCATCGGGGAAGCAGACACAGGACTAAACACAGGAGGTATGGGGGCTATTTCTCCAGTACCTTTTGCCAATGACACCTTGATGCAAAAAATTGAACACCGTATTGTAATCCCTACCGTAGAGGGCTTGCAAAAAGAGAATATAGACTACAAAGGTTTTGTGTTTATAGGTTTGATTAAAGTGGGTGATGATCCTTTTGTAATTGAATACAATGTGCGTATGGGGGATCCAGAAACTGAAGTGGTTTTGCCTAGAATTAAAACAGATTTGGTAGATGTATTTGAAGCCACCTTCAAGCAAAGCCTACCTGCCTTAGATTTTGAGTTAGACCCTAGAGCTGCTGCAACTGTTATGTTGGTCTCTGGCGGCTATCCTGAGGCTTATGAAAAAGGAGCTGTGATTTCTGGTCTTGAGACTGTCTTAGATTCTATCGTATTTCATGCAGGAACGGCTATGAAAGACGGTGCGGTTGTCACAAGTGGAGGTCGTGTTATTGCTGTTACATCTATGGATTTAGATTACAAAAAAGCAATAAAAAAATCCTATCAAAATATAGAAAAACTATCTTTCAGTAGGATGAATTTCAGAACCGATATTGGTTTTGATTTATACTAAAGTACTTAGGGTATTAATTATCTCCCCCAAGATAAGAATGTGATGTAGAAGAGGTGTCTTCTTCATTGTTGTCATTAAATTTCTTTAACTGAATCATCCAATATACAAATGCTACAGATCCAATAAGCATAAACAACCAGTTCATCACATTTGCTGCAGTCCAGTTTTCAAGCTCTAAGGCTCTTAGTGCGTTAAAAGGAGCAAATAAAACTTCTTCTGTAAACTCTTGAATTGCGTAGAAAATATCTCTTAAAGCCATATCTTTAATTTTATTTTACAAAAGTATAAAATACCCCATATGCTCACAAGCTTTTTCGGTAAATCTAAACCCATAAATTACATACTTCTTAGTATTGCCATAATAATTGGGTATTTTCTTAGATTTTTAACTAGCCAAGAGCTATCACTTGGGCTGGATTCTTTGGGCACTGAGGGAATCCTAATTTTTTTAATGGTATTTGCAGTTTTATTGTTGGATTTTATCATCAGAAAAAATAATGTTACAAAAAATAACACCTTTGCTATTTTATTGTTTGTGTTTTTTGTGTTACTAGTCCCTCAGGTGTATAAATCTCCACAACTTATTTTAGCAAATATTTTCGTGCTTCTGGCCACAAGGAGGATTTTAAGTTTAACCACAGAAAAAAATACCGTAAAAAAAATATTTGATGCCACTATGTACATCACTTTAGCCTCTTTTTGTTATGGTTGGGCTATTTTATTTTTTTTGGCGCTGTACCCCGCAATTACTTATAAAACTAAATTTAAGCTACCCTATATTTTTATTCCAATTGTAGGGTTTGTAGGCATCTCAAGTATTGCTGTGGCATATCAACTTTTGGTTACAGATTCTTACACTTGGCTATATCAATGGTTCCCTCAAATAGATTTTGACCTAAGTGCCTATGCAAATAAAGAGCTTATTATTACAACTACTTTTTTGTTAGGAGTGCTGCTTTGGATGGGTATGGCCAGACTCTCAAAACTAGCCGCTTTATCAAAAAAAGAAAGGCCCTCTGCCGTTACCATATTACTCATTGCCCTTATTAGTGTTGGTATTATTTTAATCAAAACGCAAAAAAACGGTAGTGAGCTATTCTTCCTTTTTGCCCCCTTAGCAGCTATTACCTCAAATTATATCGAGTCTGGAACATCAAAAAATCGCCGGGTGTTTAATGAACTATTTTTGTGGTCAATTTTGTTACTAGTGTTGGTTTTGCCATGGCTAGAATAGGGTTTGTATACTCTTTAATGCGCTGTTAAAACCCTTTGTGTTTGCCTATATGCAATAAAAAATTTATGATACCTTTGTAGTCTATATATTAACACTTTATACCATAGTTCCCATGAATTTTAGCGAAATTGCAAACACTGTTTTCAAGCAAGTAATAGACACCTATCACATTATAAATACCGTAGACCAACCCTTTACAAATAGTTACTCAAAAGAAACTCATTTATTAGAGCACTTATTGTACCGTAAATGTTGGATTGACACCGTTCAATGGCACTATGAAGATATCATTCGTGATCCTCAAATTGATCCTGTAGCAGCACTCACTTTAAAACGTAAAATTGATGCTAGTAATCAAGATCGTACAGATATGGTAGAGTACATAGACAGTTATTTTTTAGATAAAAATAAAGATGTTGCAGCAAACCAAAATGCAACAATCAACACAGAAAGCCCAGCATGGGGAGTAGACAGACTCTCTATTTTGGCCTTAAAAGTATTTCATATGCATCAGGAGGCTACCAGGGGCGATGCTTCAAAAAGCCATCGCGATACATGTCAAACAAAGCTTGACATATTGCTAGAACAACGCGTTGATTTGAGTACTGCTATAGATCAATTACTGCATGATATCAAAACAGGAGATAAGTACATGAAGGTATACAAGCAAATGAAAATGTATAACGATGATGAGCTAAATCCAGTATTGAGAGGGCAAAAATAAATCTTTTTTTACCTAAGTAAATTATATTGAAAACCGCTGCACACATTTTGGTAATTCGCCTTTCGGCCCTGGGAGATGTGGCAATGTTGGTTCCTGTTTTACGGGTGCTAACAGCAACATACCCAACACTCCACATTACAGTAGTGACCAAAGGATTTTTAGCTCCATTGTTTAAAGACCTAAAAAACGTAAGGGTATTGCCTGCAGATTTAAAGGGTGTGCACAAAGGATTTTTAGGTTTATTTCAACTAACTAAAGAGGCTAAAGAGTTAGATATTACTTGCGTTGCAGACACCCATAATGTTTTGAGATCTAAAATAATTAGGTCTTTTTTATGGCTTAGAGGCCTAAAAACAGCAAGTATAGATAAAGCAAGAGGTGATAAAAAGAAACTTACACGAGCCAAAGGGGGCAAACTAAAGGCTCTTAAAAAAACCCATCAGAGGTATGCCGATGTTTTTGCTGCACTAGGTTTTACTATTGATCTAACAAAACACCAATATCCTGCAAGAAAAGTGCTGTCTACAAAGACACAAAAACTTATAGGACTTAGCTCCAAAAAGTATATTGGTATTGCTCCTTTTGCGGCCCACAAAGCAAAAGCATATCCGCCTGATCTAATAAAACAAGTGATCACCCAGTTAAGCAACTCTGGAGAGTATACTATTTTTTTATTTGGTGGCGGCCCTACAGAAATAGCGCAACTAGACAAGCTTGCTGAGAATTTACAAGGAGTCACAAACATTGCAGGGAAACTTACCTTTACTCAAGAGCTGGAGCTTATATCAAACCTTGATCTAATGCTAGCCATGGATAGTGGTAATGGACATCTTGCTGCTTTGTATGATATCCCTGTGCTTACCATTTGGGGAGTTACACATCCAGCTTTGGGTTTTGCTCCTTTTAACCAAGAGGCAAAAAATCAACTCCTCGCTGATAGAATAAAATATCCTTTAGTGCCAAGTTCAGTGTATGGCAATAGCTATCCTGATGGATATGAGAAGGCCATAGAAACCATTTCTCCTAGCGCTATTATTGAAAAGGTACTGTCTTTATTACAATAATAATTTTCTAGATATCATCATAGTCAACAACCACTGTTGGAGTAATAGGGTGAGCTTGACAGGTAAGTACAAGTCCTTCAGCAACCTCACTATCTGTTAAGATTTGATTTTGGCGCATCTGGGCTTTTCCTTGGGTAACTCTACCAATACAAGAGCTACAAATACCACCTTGACATGAGTAGGGAGCATCCAATTGTTTTTCTAACGCTGCCTCTAGAATGGTTTTATTTTGAGCCATGGTAAATTGCTCTGTGACCTGATCAACGATAATAGAAATTGACGTTGTACCCTCTTTTATTGTCTCTGGAACTGCTGCTTGTGAGGTGGTGAAAAGTTCGAAATGAATGTGGCTTTTTGAAACTCCAGAGGCAACAAGAGTGTTTGAAACCTCATCAATCATGGCCTGGGGGCCACATAAATAAAAGTCTTTAAAAGAAGTTTGTTTGTACTTGTTGGTTAGGTAATAGCTCACAACGTTTTTATCAATACGACCTCGAGCGGCATTAATCTCTTGAGAGCGGCTATAAATATATTCTACAAAAAATCGGTCTGGAAATTGAGTTTTTAATTGCTCAATAGTCTCATAAAACATTGCTTGCTGCTTTGTTTGATTTCCGTACACCAATAAAAAACTGCTGTTAGACTCCTGCTCTAAGACTGCTTGGGCTATAGAGAGCACTGGGGTAATCCCACTCCCTGCCGCAAAAGCAGCAATATGTTGTCCCTGTTGCAAGTTAGATTCTAGTGTAAATGTTCCTTGTGGGGGCATAACCTGCAAAACATCACCCACGGTCAATTGGTCGTTCGCATAGACAGAAAAAGTACCATTAGCTACTTTTTTAATACCAACGGTAAGCTCGCCACTTGAGGGCGCGCTGCAAATAGAATAAGCTCGTCTTACTTGTTGGTCATTTATAGTATGATTTAAAGTAATATATTGCCCTGCCGAGAAACTAAAGGAAGTTTTAAGCGCTTGAGGAACTTCAAAAGTAACAGCTACAGAGGTAGGTGTTTCTTGTTTTATTTGTGATATTTTTAAGGCATGAAAATCGCTCATATAATTCAATTTTTTTACAAAAGTAATCAAGTATGTTCCCTAATGTGACTTAATTTTGTGTTAAATAAGCTCTTTTTGTGTTTCAAGTGCCAAGGGTAAATACTTCTTGCGGTACTTGATAATTAAAGCCAATGCTCTCCATCCTACCCATACAATTATTGCTCCCCAAATACCTATAAGCCCCCACTCCATATAGTTTGAGAGTAACAGTATAGGGAGGAACCCTAAAAAAGTAGACCCTAACAATACATTTCTTAGATAGGCCATTTCACCCAGGCCTTTAAAAATAGCATCAAGTGTAAATGCTACAGCATTAAAAGGCAAACTAATTAAAACCATAAAAAACATGCCTGTAAATATCCCAAGCACCAAAGGATCTTTGTTGAAAATAAGCCCTACATAGTTGTAACACAGCAACCCAGCAAAGATTAAGACCATTGCAACAAGGGTATTATACAAGGTTACTCTTTTGGTTAATTTCCAGAGAGAGAGGTAGTTTTTTGCTCCCAGGAGCCTGCCTCCAAGAATATTTCCGGCAGCGCCGTAGCCGTCTAGAAAAAAGGCTGTAAACAGCCAAATATTCATAGCAATGGTATGTACCGCAACATACTCTTTACCAAGTCCTGCAGCCTCTCTTGTGGAAAGTATAAGGGCAACATTTAAAGCAATAGAGCGCAAAAATAAATTAGCGCACATGATAACAAGGCGCTTAATTTGAGGATGTAACGGAAACACTAAACGTAAAGACACCTGAGTTTTTTTTAATACCAGGTATAAAGATAATAGCGCCATGATACCTTGAGCCACTAAACTTGCCCAAGCCGCGCCAACAACACCCATAGGAGCAATAAAATTATCAAAGCCATATACAAATATAAAATCAAGTCCAATATTTACACCAGCACCAATGGCGGCAATTATCATGGGCCAAAAAGTGTTTTGTAACCCCCTAAAGAGTCCAAAAACAGCAAAGGTGAACAGGGTTAAGGGAAAGCCCCAAACCCTGATGTTGTAATAGGCTATACTTAGGTCTAAAATCATGCCCTTTGCATTGAGGAGTGTGAAAATTTCCTCGACAAAAAAATAGGTAGAACCCAACACTACAAGGCTCAATAAAATATTAAAAAAGATAGCCTGGGCCGGAAAGCTTCTTAAATCTGCTAGAGTTCCTGCGCCAACATTTTGGGATACAATAGCGCTTATGGCACTTCTTGTTTGAGCTAAAATCCAAATAAGGGCAGATAAAAATACACCAACAATCCCAACGGCCGCTAAAGATTCTGTTCCAAAATCAGGGATGTTACCAACCACTGCCGCGTCTGTACTTGATAAAATTGGCTCTGCTATACCTGCAATTATAGCGGGTATGGCTAACTGTTGGATACGCTTAAAAGAAATATCAATCATTACAAGAGTAAAAGTACACTATAAAACAAGTTCATAGCAATAAAAAGGATGCTGACTTTGATTTAGAAAATATATATTACCAAGGCGTTGATATCCTCTATTTTCATAGAATTGCTGGTTGCGTTTGTTTTGACTAAAGGTATCTAGTCTTACTGAGAGTGCCTGGTTTGCTTTTGCAAATGATTCAGCAAAATCCATTAGTTTTCTTGCATGCCCTTGTTTTTGAAATGCTGGCGAAATGGCTAGCCTATGGATATAATATTGTTTTGTGTCTTGGGTTCCCCAAGAAATAGCATCGTACTCTGGGTCTTTTTTACTAGATATTGTTATACAGCCCACCAAGGTGTCTTGGACATATAAAACGTATAATTCTCCTCTATTATAATCCTGCTCAAAGGCCTTTGTGTTAGGATAGTGTTGGTTCCATTGGTAAATGTTTTTTGAAATTAAATGGGCGGCACACAACTTAGTGACAGCAACCAGTTGAATGATTTCTGATTCTTTAGCCTTTCTAATCATAATTAAAATGTAATTTTGTTCCCATTTTTTAAATATACCAATTCTATGAAAAATATATTAGTTCCTATTGGATCCAATGATAATGCTGTAGGAAATTTACAGTATGCTATAGATCTTGCCTACCATGTAGATGCCTATGTGTATGTTTTTTCTGCCTTTAGAGAACTCTCAAAAGTTGGGGGGCTTGCTAAGGTAAATGCTATTATCAAGGAAGATTGCGAAAACAGGTTGCAGGAGGTGTTGGCTAAAGTAGATAAAAAAGGAATTACCGTAATTGCACACCCTATAAAAGGAAGTGTGTTGGAAACACTCGTACGTTTTAATAAATATGTCCCGGTAGACCTTATGGTGCTTTCACCCAGATCTAATAGTATCAGAGAAGAAGTATATCTAGGAAAAACCACGGGTAACTTAATTAAAAACACAAACATTCCAGCTCTTATTGTACCAGAGGGTGATGTGTTTAAAGGTCCTGAGAGTATCTTAATGGCCTTTAAGGACGGAAATTTTAAATATAAAAGTACCTTGGAGCCCCTCAAGAGTTTCTTAATCCATTTCGGATCTGAAATAAAATTATTACACGTTACAACCCCGGAATGTACTCCAGAGATGCAGCGTGTGAGCAAGAAACTTAAAAAGCTACAAACTTCATATATCAAAAGTGAAAATGCATCTACATTTCAAGGAGTATTAGAGCATTTCCAAAGTCATGATCCAGATATGGTATGTGTTATTAGAAGAAAACGAGGCTTCTTTAAAAAATTATGGGGTAAAAATGTAGTGCTAAAAAAAGAGTTTCATACTTCAAAACCCTTGTTGGTGCTCTCTAACCAACTATAGTTATTAAGCCAAATAAGCTAAATTAACAAATAGAATAGTTGTACTTTTGTGCTCTTAAAATTTCTTTATGAAAAACATTCTTGTTCCTATTGGATCTATCGAAAATGGCATTAACAATCTAAGGTATGCAACTAGTTTTGCTGCCATGACCAATGCCCGTATTTATGTTACTTGTATTAAAACACTCACTACAGAGCTTATCTTAAAAGAAGTCTTGCAAAATGTGAGCACTAAAGATATTCAAGTGGTTTCTAAAACAATAAGTGGTGATATTTTTGAAGGTGTATCACAGCTATCTAAGAACCTTAAAATAGATGTAATAGTGCTATCTCCTCAAAGTGTTGAGATTAAAGATGAGGTCTATTTAGGAAAGGTAACTACAAAAATAATTCGCCAAACAAACATCCCTTTACTTATAGTACCACCAAACTATCTTTTTAGAAAACTGGATACAATTTTATTTGCCTTTAAAAATTCTAAAATAGAAACCACCAAAGCATCACAAACATTAAAATCGCTTATAGATATGTTTCATGCAAAGCTGGATTTACTGCAAGTAGTCACTCCAGACACCTCGGGTAATAACAGAGAGATAAAGCCAGAGTTAAAGGTTTTAGCCCAAAGAGAAGTTACCTCAGAAAACGCAACGGTATTTCAAGGCATTGTAGAGCATTTTAATACATTACAACCAGAAATGTTGTGTGTTTTGAGAAGAAAAGATACCGGCGGATTTTTTAAAAAACTACTACGCCAAAGTGAGGTTATTTTAAAAGAACAATTTTTTACCACAAAACCGCTTCTTATATTAAAAGAGCACGAGTAAAAAAACAAAAAAGGGGGATTAGCTCAGTTGGCTAGAGCATTTGGCTGGCAGTCAAAGGGTCATCGGTTCGAATCCGATATTC